>JAWUVV010000057.1:0-13813 GCA_034112165.1 Candidatus Altimarinota bacterium | reverse complement strand
ATGGAGCCATTACTGGGGATTGAACCCAGGACCTCTCCCTTACCATGGGAACGCTCTACCACTGAGCTATAATGGCAAAAAAACATTCAAGACCGAATGTTTTTTTTGCAGTCTCATCTCTCCTTGGGGGAGAGAATTGAGAGAGGTGTGAATTATACTACTGATACGTACGTATCTTTATATACTCTTCCATCGTATCTTTTTCTTTTCTTTTGAAAATACATTACTGTTCCTTCCTTTTCAGCATAAAGAGTAAAATCAGTACCTTGTCCAACATTTTCAGCTGGCCAGTATTTATTACCTTTTTGTCTAATGATAATACCTCCAGCTTTTACTGGTTGTTGACCATAGACTTTTACCCCTAAACGCTTTGCGTTACTATCTCTACCATTACTGGTTGATCATTGAGCTTTCTTGTGAGCCATAGTTCTTTTTTTATGAAATAATTTTTAAAGTTTTTATATTATCTATTTGCAAATCGAGCAAATGCTTTATTAGCCTCAGCCATTTTGTATACATCAAGTTTTTTCTTGAAAGCTGTTCCTGATTCATTGGCAGCTTCGATAAGTTCGTTTGCAAGAAATTTAGAGAAATCTGCTCCTTTTTTTGATCTTGCTGAAGCTATAATCCACTTAGATGCTAGAAATAACTGACGAGTTGGTTTCACTTCTTGAGGTACTTGGAATACTGATCCACCTACTCTCTTAGCTCTCACTTCAATTCTTGGCATAATATTTTCAAGAGCCTTAAAGAAGATTCCTTGTGGGTTTTTTTGTCCTTTAGCTTCTATTTCAGCAAATGTGTTATTCATTATTCTTTTAGCGACAGATTTTTTACCGTCGAGCATAACATAGTTTGTAAATTTCACAATCATGTCAGCATTGTTTTTTTCTGGAAGTGCCATAAATGAGCGATGCAATTATTAAGTAAATATTCTATCCCAAGGTATTTTCAGTTATTGCCAAACTTACTCTCTGAATAAAAGGTTCCATAGAAATACTATGAAGCAGACAACGATAAACCTATACTCTTATCGCTGCTATGCTTTATAATATTTATATTAACTTTTTGGTTTTTTCGCTCCGTAAAGTGATCGACCTTGTTTTCTATCTTTAACTCCTTCACAGTCAAGAACTCATCGTACTACATGGTATTTTACCCCCGGTAGATCTTTCACTCTTCCACCTCTAATAGCAACAACAGAATGTTCTTGAAGATTGTGTCCTTCACCACCGATATACGCATTTACTTCGTATCCGTTAGTAAGTCTTACTTTCGCTACTTTACGTAGGGCAGAGTTAGGTTTTTTAGGAGTCATAGTAGTAACTTTTGTACATACTCCTCTTTTCATTGAACACCCTTTTGGAAGCTCAACAATTTTACCTTTTTTAATTGAGTTCTTAATTACCTGCAAAGCTGGTGATTTAGATTTTTTTACTTTATTTTTTCTCGGTTTTTTTACGAGTTGACTAATAGTAGGCATTTTTTAAGTAATTGATAAATAAAAATATTAACGTTTTGACCAAGATGGAGATTTTCTCGCTTTCTTGAGACCTGGTTTTTTTCTTTCCACTTTTCTAGCATCTCTTGTAAGCATTCCTGCTGCTTTGAGTACTGGTCTGTGTGCCGGGTCTTTTTCGTTAAGCGCTTTCGCAAGTCCGTGAGCAATTGCAGAAGCTTGTGAACTTTCTCATGATCATTGTACTTCAACTGTGAAGTATGTTTTATCATCAAGTTTACAAAGTTTAAGTGGAGCGAATATAGTTTCGAAAAGATCTTTTCTAGCTACGTATTCTCCAAGAGGTCGACCATTAATAGTAGAGTCACCTTTACCATCAAATAGTTTTACTTGAGCTGAAGCAGTTTTCTTCTTCCCAAGTGAGTATGTATAGGTTTGAGCCATGGGTAGTAATATAATATTATAATGTTATAGTTTCTGGTTTTTGAGCAGCGAATGTATGTTCTCCTTCAGAGAAGAGTTTCAGTCTAGCCATCATGTCTGATCGTAGCTTATTTTTTGGAAGCATACCACTTATAGCAGCCTCTAAAGGTCTCGTTGGTTTCTTGATAAGAAGCTTATTAAGCGGAGTAGAAATAAGACCTCCAAGATAACCAGTATGTTTATGGTATAACTTGCTTGTCATTTTAGTTCCTGTTACAGCAAATTTATCAGCGTTGATAACAATTACGTTATCACCATTGTCCATGTGCATAGCAAAGTCTACTTTATTTTTTCCTCTCAGAGTAGTAGCAATGATTGTTGAAAGTCGACCAAGAGTTTGTCCCTGAGCATCGATCACGTACCATTTTCTTTCTCCTCCCGATAGTTGTTTTGGTGTTATAGTTTTCATAATTCTATGATAGAGTTTTTAAGTTTCAAATAAATTATACGAGGCTGATAGATACAAGTTTTGCATTATCTCCATCTCTATATTTTATCGGAACTATTTTCGTAAACCCTGAAGTTTTCGTTCCTTTATATTTAGGAGCAACATTTTTAAAAAGTTCCTTAGAAGAATCTTCTGTAAAAAGGTATTGCATTACATATCTAATAGCGTTCATTTCATCTTTTGTGTTTACAGCATTGATAAGTTTATCAATCATTGGCACAATAGATTTTGCTTTCTTCTCTGTAGTTTGCATACTTTTATGCATAAAAAACGACGTTAAGAGGTTTCTTTGCATTGATTTTCTATGTTGAAAATCTTTTCTGTTAAACTTGAGATGTTTTCTGACTTTATGTCTCATAACTTCGGTAGTAAATAAAATTAAATTTTTGTTATTTTGTTTTGTTTATTAATCGTCTCCAAGGAGCTTTAATCATCGCTCATTGAGAGAAGCCCTAATTTCAGTCATTGCTTTCTTTCAGAAACCTTTGATAGAAGAGAGTTTTGTCTCAGTACACTTTGTTAACTGTTCTATAGAAAGAATATTTCCATTTATTAAAGCGTTAAGTGTTCTAGGAGAAAGCCCCATAATCTCAATTGGAGTATAACTTTCTTTTTCAAGTTCTTCTTTCACCTCTTCCTTTTCTCTATCAAGAAGGTCTTTTATACTTCCAATGAATTGTCCTTCAACTTGAAGTGCATCTTCATTTATAAGACTAAAGTAGGAAGTAAGCATATCACCTGAAAACTTGAATACCTCAGTAGGAGAAAGGACTCAGTTTGTAGAAATTTGCATTTCAACAGCATCAAGGTTTGTAATATCTCCTACTCTTGTAGTAGTAATATCATATTTAACATTGAGTACTGGAGAAAAGTTAGCATCTATAAGAAGTACATTTACATCTTCTTCTCTTTCTTTTAAGTCTTCGTTACTCATGTAACCAACACCTTTTTCAACTCTAATTTCAATTTCTAATTCAAGTTTATCTTGATCAATCTCTGTGATGTACATATCAGGATTAAGGATCTTGATATCACTTGGGACTTTTATGTCTGCCGCTGATACTAACCCTGCTTTGTTTTTTGAAAGTGAAATCCATTGTACCCCTGTTTCTTGCTTATCAACGACAAGACCTTTGAGGTTAAGCATAATATCTACAATTGAATCTCTTATTCCTGGAAGTGTAGAATATTCATGTGAAACTCCTTTCACTTTGATACCTGTAACTTTAGTGCCAGGTATAGATGAGAGAGCAACTCTTCTCATAGAGTTTGCAAGAGTGATTCCATATCCTCTAGGAAGAGGTGCCATTGTAAATACCGCTGCGTTTTCACCTGTTGGGTTTTGAGTAATTTTTGGAACTCCGATTGTGTTATGAAGAATGTGCATGTTTTGTTTTTGAAAATGTAATATATGAAACAGTGATAATTTCTTTTACTACTTTGAGTAAAATTCTACGATTTTCTGTATATCAATTACTTGTTCAAAATCTTCTTTTTCTGGAAGAGCTGTTACTGTAATTTTTAGGTTTTTTACATCAATATCAATCCACTTAGCACTTCCGATTTTTCCTTTAGATTCTTTAGCAAATTCCTCTAGTTCTTCTAGAAGCGATTTGTAAAGTGGTGATTCTTTTAATTTTGTTCTCAGCTCAATAACATCTCACACTTTAAGCGCAATAGATGGAATTGAAACTTTTACTCCATTAAGTGTAAAATGAGCATGACCAACAAATTGTCTTGATTGCATTCTCGTTCTTGCAAATCCTGATCTATAAACAACATTATCAATTCTAAGTTCTAGACCTTTTAACATCTTTTCTCACGTTGTACCTTCAGCTCCTGATTTTTGAGCTTTAGTAAAGTACGAGAAAAATTGTTTTTCACTGAGTCCAAACATTCTTTTAGCAAGTTGTTTTTTTCTAAGTTGTGTTCCAAATTCAGAAGTTTTTCTACTTCTCATAATACTTCTTTTCCCTTTTTCTAGATCATATTTTTCTGTTCCGAAAAGGTTGATTCCTTCTCTTCTACAGAGTTTTTTCTTAGGTCCAGTATATCGCATGTTTTCTAAGTTTTAAGATACAAATTAATGTGCTGAATATATCAGCGTTTTTTTGAATTTTTCTATTATAAGTAATAGAGATGAAATTACATTCTTCTTACTTTCTTTTTTCTGCAACCATTATGTGGGATTGGGGTAACATCGAATATACTTCTCAGGTCAACTCCAGCTCCTAGTAATCCTCTAATTGCTTGCTCTCTTCCTACTCCGATACCTTTAATGAATACATCAACTGTTTCCATAGAATGGAGTTGTTTTGCTTTTTCAATTGCTTGTTCTGCAGTGATTTGAGCTGCATATGGAGTAGATTCTCTTGCTCCTTTAAATCCAGCTGATCATCCACTTGCCCATGATAGTACATTTCCCTGCTCGTCTGTAATACTCACAATAGTATTATTAAATGAAGCCATAATATGAGCTTGTCCAACTTGAACAATTTTCTTGGTTTTTTTACCTTTAGCCATAATTTTCTTGAGTAAAATATTATATAAAATTATTTTTTCTTTCCTGCAATTGCTACTGATTTTCCTTTTCTTGTTCTAGCATTTGTCTTAGTATTCTGACCTCGCACTGGAAGTCTCTTCTGATGTCTAATACCTCTATAACATCTAATTTCTTGAAGTCTTTTGATATTTCCATTCACCAGTCTTCTTAAGTCTCCTTCAACGATATATTCTTTGATAACATCACGAATAAGATCGAGCTCTGTTTCTGAAAGATCATCAATCTTTCTTGTTGCTTCAATTTTTACTCTTTCAAGTATAAGTTGTGAAGTAGTTTTCCCAATTCCATATATGTAAGTGAGAGCAATTTCAGCATGTTTTCCACTTGGGAGTATCACCCCGGCAATTCTAGCAGCCATATGCGTTATAGTTTAAATAAATAGTAAAATTAAAATTATCCTTGTCTTTGTTTATGCTTTGGATCAGTTGCGCAGATTATTCTTACACATTTTTTTCCTTTAAATCTTCGAGTCACAACCTTACAGTTTTGACAGATTTTCTTTGCAGAAGTTCTTACTTTCATAATTCTTGTAATAATAAGTTATATTTTTTTATGTTTGTGGATTTGTTTTTTCTGGTTGAAGTCTATATGTTATTCTTCATTTTCCAGGATCATATGGTGAAAGCTCAATAGTAACCTTATCTCCCTCTATGAGTTTAATATAGTTTTTTCGCATATTTCCACTGAGATGACCGCGAACGACACCTCATCATAAATCCTCTGGTAATTGAACTTCAAAAACCAGACCGGGTAGGGATTGTATTATAGTACCCTCTACCTCTATTTTATCTTCTTTTGACATGTATTTTATCGTCTAAAGAGTTAAAAGCTCGCGAATCATATCGATAAATCACAATATGGCAAATGTTTTTTAGTTTTATTTTGAACGCTCTTCGATAAGAACTCTAACACTTTCATATAAATCTGGATATTTATCCATCATTTGCTCCATCGCAAATTTAATAATCACTATTACTGTAGAAGCTTCATGAGCTATTACTGTGGCATTTCTTGTTGGAGGAGTTCAAAAGAATGCTATCTCTCCAACCAAGTCACCCTCACCTAAAACAGCAATGTCTTTTGTCTCTCATCATTGGATTTCTTTTTGAACGAGGAGTTTTCCAGAGGCTATAACATACATTGCTTGAGGTTCTTCTCATTGTTTAAAGAGTACATCTCATGCATTTAGTGTTTGCGTCTGACAAAAATCCGAAAGACTCTTTTGGTCTTCTCACGAAAGATCTGCGAATAATTCTACATCTTCAAAATAATTCATATTATTTTTGTATAGTTAATTTATATACTTCTAGAGTATCTCAGAGTTCTACATTAGTAATTCCTGTCAATTTAATACCACATTCTGTTGGGCCTTCTATCTTATTTACTTCTTCTACTCATTGTTTGAGAGATTCGATTTTTCATTTTCCAATAAATTTATCTTTTCTCATAACTCTCACAAGCGCTTTGTTTTCTATCATTGATTCTTCTCATTTGATTTGAAGACCTACAATAAGAAATTGTTTCGAAGTATAGAATATTCCTCAAACATTTGCCTCACAAAGAGTCACTTCAATTTCTTTAGGATCAAGCATTCCTGTAACTATTTTCTCTATTCTTTCTGTGATATGATAGATGATTTTACTTTCTATGTATTCTACTCATGAATCCTCAAGGGTTCGTTTTGCATTAGGTCATACAGATACCCCAAAACCAATGAGCAGAGCAGAGCTTCATCCACACATAAGCACATCCCCTTCTGTAATATTTCCAACTCCAGAATGAATGACTGATACGCTCGTTTCATCTGTTGATAAATTTACAAGAGCATTTTTTATAGCTTCAAGACTTCCATTTGTATCAGCTTTTAATACAACCTTGAGGTGTTTTAAATTTCCAGATTTAATCTTAGACATAAGTATGTCTAATTGAGATGACCCTATTTGCTTTTGATTTGAAAGGTATTCACTGTATTCAATAGCCTTTTGTCTTGCTGTATCGATTCAGCTCATCACCTGCATAATATCACCTCCACCAACAACTTTATCAAGTCAGACAATGAGAGCAGGCTCACCTGGACCGACAAATTTTACTGATTTTCATGTATAGTCTCGTAGTACTTTTACTTTTCCATATGAATCCCCACAAACGATCGATGATCATTTTTGTATAGTACCTGTATTCACAAGTACGGTAACAACAGGACCTAATTGAGTATCCAGATGTGACTCTATAATAGTAGCAACACCGTTTCTATCTGGGTTTGCTGTAAGTTCTTGCATTTCTGCCATCAGGAGAATAATCTCAAGAAGTTCCTCAATACCAAAACCTGTTTGCGCTGATACTGGGACCATTGGAGTATCTCCACCCCAATCCTCTGGAGTCAGTCCGTTTTCTGCAAGCTTTCCTTTTACATGATCAGGATTTGCTCCCTCTTTATCCATTTTATTGATAGCTACAATAATTGGAATTCCAGCCTCTCTTGCATGCGCAATAGATTCAACTGTTTGAGGTTTTACTCACTCGTCAGCTGCGACTACAAGGATTGCTATATCTGTAGATTTAGCTCCCCTTGCTCTCATGACAGTAAACGCTTCGTGACCAGGAGTATCTAGGAATGTTATTTTCTTTCCATTATGCTCAGCCTGATATGCCCCAATACTTTGAGTGATTCCACCAGCTTCTCATGCTGCTACTTGTTCCTTTCGTATGTAATCTAGTAGTGAAGTCTTTCCGTGATCAACATGACCCATAATAGAAATAACTGGAGCTCGCTCTATTAGTTTTGAACTATCATCTTCTACCAGTAAATCTTTAATATTACCAGTAGCAATTTCACTCGCTGATATTCCAGCTGAATTGTCTTTTTGTAGTTTCACATCAAAAGCCTCTGCGATAAGCACGGCCGTGTCAAAATCTACTTGAGCATTGATAGTCATCATCATACCATTCTTCATAAACTCAGCTATAAGCTTTGGAAGTGGTACTCAAATTTTTTCTGAAAACTCTTTTATAGATAAGAATTCCCCCACCGTCACCGTTGCTCCTGTCTTAGCTGTCAGATTTTGTTCTATATCTTCTATCGCTTTCTCTTCTTTCTTTTTATGTTTTATCTTATTTGATCGAGTAAACCCGTCATCCTCATAATTATTTTTATATTTTCCTCGTTTCCCTCCAGAAAAATATTTTCCCTTTTTTCCATTTTTATCATCACTTGATCCGAAACTCTGTCCTGGTTTAGGAGCGTTTTTTGTGAACCCAGGTTTAAATTTAGGAGCTCACGAAGATCCCGAGTTAGTACTAGGAGTAGAATTTGTAGTCCCACGAGTCTTATATCCTCAAGAAGTTGATGGCTTGCTAGAGTTTCCACTAGTAGAAGGTCATCTTGAACTTCTCTGCGGCGCTTCTGCGCGTTTTACAACCGTAAATCATGATTTTTTAGGAGTCCTCCTATCTAAAGCATCATTAAGAGTATGAGGCTTTGAAATAACTGGTGTATCATGTTTTGGGCTAGGTTTAGAAAAAGTATTTTCAATATTTTTACTCTCAATTACAGGAGTTTTTTCTTGAGTTTTTTCAGGAGTTTTTTCTAGCTCAACTGGCTCTGGGATAGGCACTACCTTTTTAGCCTTTACGATAATTTTCTTTTTAATTACCAGCTTTTTTTTGTCACCTTTAGAACCACCAGAAGAGTCTGATGATATATTTGAGTAATAATCGTCTACGTTTGCGCTCATATATGTTTGAATTTTTTGACACGGAAATAAAATGATAAGGCGAATATTAAGCCTTTTTTACTCATTGTCAAAAAATTATAAAAACTTGTAAAAAGTCAAAATAGCCATATTTTTAAGAGTAACAAGTATATCATTAAAGATTATTTGATTATGCAAGAAATAGTAGAAAAGCTCTGCCAAGATTTTTTTACAAATCTTTGAACTGACTTTTCAGATTTAAAAATTGAAGCTAAAGCTGAGACTATATATAAAGTTTCACTAAAAAGTGAGGACTCCTATCTATTAATAGGTCCTCATGGAAAAAACTTAGAAATGCTTATTCATCTTTTAAGATTACTTATAGTAAAACGCTGTGATACGCATGTACACATTCATCTTGAGATAAATGATTATCAACAACAAAAAGACCAAAAACTCATGAGTTTTATAGCTTCAAAGATAAGGCTGGCACAAGAATCTTGAAAAGAAATAATACTCCCATTTTTCACATCTTATGAGAGAAAAAAAGTCCACTCATACGTCACAGATAATTGAGGAAACGTTTTTACGCAGAGTAAGTGAGAAGGAAAAGATAGGAGAATTCATCTTTGCAAGGCAGAGGGAAAAATGACAATAGATATAGATGGAGATGATATTTAATACCTAGTTTTCAAAATAACAATATATGAAGAAAAGAATCATTACAACGCTCATATTACTTACGCTATTATGAGCTATACTCTGGGCTTTTTATACTATCAATCATAAAAACTACCTACAACAAAAAACTATAGATAGGATGGTAGTCCAGCACCCGGAAAACCTCCCAAAGTCTGATATTGCAAAACTTCGTAGTTTTGGGTTTATGAATATAAGCGCAGATATGTATTGGCTCAGCGCAATTCAATACATATGAAATAATGTTATAGAGGAGGACTACAAGAAATATCTTTGAGCTATGATGAATCTCATCACTGATCTCAATCCTTATTTTGAAAGTCCTTATGTCGTAGGTCAACTATTATTACCTTGAGATAAATATAACAGAGACAATGAAGATCCGCAACAAACGGATATGAATTTACAACAAGCAGAATCTCTCTGACTCAAATGAATAGATAACTTTTGTGACGCGAAAAAAGTTGCAGCAATAATAGCGCAAGAGGATCTGTGAAAAATACTTACAGAAGACAAGTACAAAAATCCATGCAAAAGTTATAAAATACCATATTACCTATCGTTCATATACTATTTTCATATGAATGATAATTCACGCGCTGCAGATTATTATAAAGTAGTCAGCGCCCAAGAAGACGCTCCAAGTGGAGCAAAAGTTTTAGCTGCGATTATGCAAGGAAAGTGATGAGAGAGAGAAAAATCACTCTACATGTTTCTCTCTCTCGCTGACTCAACGTGATCAGATGGTGAAGCCTGCACATTTATGAGTAATGAATTACAAATTGCTTATACGGAAATAAAAAACAAAACTCGTCCTCTTAACTGAGACCTTGTACGAAGTATAGAAAACTTAGGAAAACAAATACTTCCTGAGCTAACTGAAGAGAACGAAAAAGAAGTCCTCGACGATACAAGATGTACTAATTACTTAGCCAAGGCTATAAGAGAAATAAACCTCATGTACATTGAAAATGCCGATGCTCTCTATATAATAGATAATCCAAATGAAATATCGGCAAAAACTCCTGAAAAACTATTTGAGATGTGATATATAGATTTTATCCCGACTGACTACCAGCAATATGCTGATAAATGATATTGAATAGTATATAGATATAGTGATGAAACGCAGCGATTCGACTATGAAATGAATTATTCTCAATAAGAAAATAAAAAGAGCTTAAAGCCCCCCCCCGAAAATGGAAAGGGAAAAAGGGTAATTATTGTATTAATAGATAATATTATCTACTCATCAGCTCTCTTTTCGGTCAATCACTTCACTATTTTACATATTTCTATCCATCTCTCTCCCAAATCAAGATATACATTTTCATTCTTTATTCTGCCTGTCATATAAAGAAACCTTGTAAACTCTCTGAGCACCAAAACATCTCACATAAATTCTCGTGAGAGTCTTGCTCGCTGGTCTTTTTGGTACATATATTGGTATACTTTCTCTAAAAGATTGAGAAAATTTCTTTCTATTTTTTCTCTCAGGAAATATCTTTCTTTTTTGGGAAGTCTGAGAAGGAGTTCTTGCAAGATAAGAAATAAGTCTTCTAATCTATCTTTGAGAAGAAAATTTTGAACTTTATTAGACTTTCGAGAAATTTTTACATCAAGAATTCTTTTGGAAGTAAGAATATAATCCTCAATATCATAAGTAAGGTTATACTCTCACCAGTAGCTTTCTTGTATACTAAAACTCTCTTCATCTTTTTTATACACAATATATGATATATTATATTCTCTAAGTCTTGTGATCCATTTACTTTTTGATGTTTTTGGGAATCCTACTTTTATAGAAGTTATATCGAGTTTCGTGAGTTTAAAAGAAAACTTTTTTGCAAAGAAAAAGGCATCTTCTCTCAGGAGGATATAAAATGCTCCTTTCTCAATAATACTCAGAGACTTTCTTTCTTGCGTACCCAGACTCTCAAAGAACTGTGATATTTTCATAGATACATCGTTAGGATATAAAAAAGAACTCTCTAAAAAAGAGAGTTCTCAGAAAAGAGAAATATAATACATCCCTTTTTTACAATACTTTATTCCATTTTTACATAAAAACAGAACTAGGGAGGATATCTGTAATCTTTTTCGTCTTTTGTTTGTTTTGCAAATTGCTTCACAAAAAATACATACATCAAAGAGTACTGACGCAAGCGAAACCCGATATTACGATTCTCGTTAGCTGCCGTGTTATTGAGGTTGAGCGTGAAGACACCTGTATTCGCGGCATTATTCGCATCCCCTCCACGGAGTTTGTGATATCTCCCCGTACTACATTTCTAAGCCAAGGTTTTTAAGATAGTTTGTCCCAGTGTTTACGCTATGAGTAAATGCCCCTACTCGAGACGCAAGACAGGAAGAAAGTTTTATATCCTCTCCAAAATCATCTGAAGACACTCCATATGTATCTACGAAACGGAGTAGCGATTTTTTAGCTCGTTTTCCTACATAAATATTTCCATTCTTGATTTTATAACCTACAAAAGAGACAGACTGCGAAACAGGATGAAAATGCTCTTTGTAGGGATGAAGAATCAGCCTCTCTTGCAGAAAAAAGTGAGATATCTCTTTTCGAGCCTGTTTTAAGGAATCTTTTGTCCCCAGCATCACTACATCATCCATATACCTCACAAAACGAAGTTTGAGAGTATGTTTTAAAAATTGGTCAAAATCATTCATAAAAAAATTCGCGAATAACTGAGAGAGAATACTTCCTATCGGAAGTCATTTTTGCTGTGTTTGCGTATAAAAGTTATGGTCTTGCAGGAGACTGTCGTAAAGGTTCCCACTGGTATAACTGGCAAGAATAAGGTCAATAAGATATAAAAAAGTCTCATCATGAATATGTTTTTTGAGCTTGCGTTTCAAAATATCATGATGCACTGAGAAAAAATACTTAGAAATATCTATTTTGTAGTAGTATAGTTCTTCTCCCTGTTTTTGAACTCTTTTTGTCTCACTTTTTAGCAACTTTTGCAGAGTCTGAATAGCTCGATGATTGCCGTATCAGACTCGACAGGCAAAGCTACAGTGTACCATCTTTGCATCCAAAATAGGATAAAGTTTTGCGTAGAGCATATGATGAAGAATGTGATCTGAGAAAGCTGGGGAAAATATATATCGTTTTTTTGCATCATGGATGATAATCTCTTTATAGTTTCCATGATGATAGCTTCGATTATGGGTATCCCTGAGCATACGCAAAAGTCTCTCTTCTCTGTTCTGATCAAAGAGGTACACTTCTTGTTTTTTCTTGCGAGATTTTCGGGCAAGTGCGTAGGCAAGAAGTATATCTCTCGATGTAAAAGTATACATGTGTCGCGGGCTGAAGAGATAAAAAAGAACCTCCAAAACTTGAAAGTCCTCTGAAATAGTGACGAGAGGGTGTCGCTCGCGTCACATCAGCGAGTGTACTACAAAAGATTACAGAGCGCAGCGAAACCCGAGATCACGAAGCTCGTGAGCTGCCGTGTGATTGAGATAGAGCGTGAAGACTCCTGTACGCGAGCCAGTACCCGCACCCCCTCCACGGAGTAGTAAATTACTTGCTACTCCCTGTGCATAATAGAGATTTCACATTCATCCAGCTGTTCCTAACTGGGTAGCTGAACCATACTTTTGCATATCTAGGGCTGTATATACTCCGTCATTATCCCAAGATATTGGAGCTGAACTCCCTGTTACGGCAGTTTGTCCTGTATTATATCCTGTGCCATCTACAGAGTTTCCTTTATTCACATGTTCCCAGACATTTCCTGAGAAATCCCAGATGACTCCTCCTCACTGAGCCAGTTTATGAGAGCGTCGCGGGTTACAGCTTGCGTCTCATGGTCATGTTTTGGTTGCGTAGGTTCTGGGTTCGCTATTTCCTCACTCAGCGTTACATCAGAGGGTTGTATCGTTCGAGACTCCATTGTAGAGGTTTCATACTCAAATAGTTCCACTACTCCAATTCTCTTTATTTGCTTCTATACTCCTCCCTATGCTCATCCACTCATTATTTGTAATGAGGTGGTATCCTTTTCACATACTCTGGCAGGCTGCGATGGCTTCTGTTTGGTTAATATCTACTATAGGATATTTTCAGGCCTGTGAAGTAATAGTTTTTCATGAAACATAGGCTACGGTATTCCAATCTCAACCTGATGAATTAGGAGTATCTGCGTCAGAGTAAGTCATCTCATATTGAGCCACACAGAATCCATCATCTGTATCAAATTCAGGGTTTCATGGAACTCAGATAAATCCTGTTGGACATTCACTGGGAGCTTTTTCTCAGAGTCTTGTATTCAGAAGCGCTCAGAGCGTATAGCCACTAGCTGTAAAGCTGTCTGAGTTATTACTGAGCAAGGCTGTGTATGACTGCGAAGCAGTGAGAAGTTCGAGTGAGCCAGATGTTTTGTTCGCAGAGAGTTCTTGCGCTGGAGTATTGAGGGTGGTTTCATCAGCTGAGACGA
>JAWUVV010000056.1:0-7267 GCA_034112165.1 Candidatus Altimarinota bacterium | reverse complement strand
GAAGTTTTAAGTGAAAAAGATACTGGTATTCTCATAAGAGACTCAGGCAAGCAAGAAGTCACATAAAAAATGCTCTCCCATATATGTTTCACTATTTAGAAGATGAAAACATTAAGAGAAGCACGAATGATTTAGAAGGATTTAATTGAGTATTATCTGGTCATATCTTCAATCACAGAAGACTCAAAAAAGAGAGACTTGTTTCTTTCGTCTCCCTTTGGATTTATAACAGAAATTTGAGGGAAAAATACTAAATTCCAGCACACTTATTTTACATTAGCCCAATAATATTACTTACTTTAAAATAAATAGTTCATCTTCACATTGTTTCCTAGAACTCGGTGAATCTTTTTATAACTGAAATTGAGAGTTCTCACTTCGCTAGGGGTATCTCTTCGTGAGAAACAAAAAGATCCCTATTTCTAGAGACTTTTAAGCTGTTTTTTTTATTGGAGCACCCTAGTGAAAGAGGTGAGGACTGAGATAGCATAAAATCTATTTACTCAAAGTTAATCAGAAATCTATGATTTTAAAAGAAATTTATCATATAATAAATATTTTATTATATACTTACTCCCTTCTTACAGATACTTAGTAATTTTATGATAAATAACATTTAATTAATTAACTTTGCGTCATGTATAAAACTTGTATTTTTATCTTTATAATTATATTTTTGACTTCTTGTGGACGACCTGATACTTCAGAGCAACAATGAGCACAAGAATGATGAGTATCAGGAGGATGGTGAAAAAATAGCTGATGAAGACCAGGAACAGAATCTTCGACAGGATTTCTTGTAGAAACAGTACAGCTATGAGAGATAGATGGTTTATATACATTAGAAAAAACCTGACAAATACTTACCCAACAATCCTTTGATATTGTATCTCAGGCATCATGAGAAATATCTCAACTGTCCGTTAGAGAATGACAGAAAGTTGTTTCTTGACAAGTATTAGCACGTATGAATGACTCTTTTGATAGATATTTTTTAGATCTTGAGAGATCAGAAATAGATTATCAAAAACAATTAATTAATAAACAAGCTCAAATTCTTCAAGTCGATAAAAATATTGCAGATATATTAAGAGATTTGAATGATGCAGAAAGACTGTACAATAATGCTAGCATAACTGCATTAGAAAATAAAAAACTTGCAGAAATTGATCTTGAAAACACTCGTCTCTCTATAGATGGTTCCGGTGCTAATCTTGCTCTCGAAAAAGCAAAACTTGATTATGATAATATTCTTATAGCGAATCAGCTTAGAATAACTTGATTTAAAAGAGATGCGCAAGATCAACTAAATAGACACATAACTAATATAACTGATTTCATAGATTTTGGAGACAGGCTTTATGAAATAACAAATATTTATAAAAATCAGCCTCAAGATATTTCTATGTTTTTTTGAGTATTAGATACGACTCAAAAACAAGAAACAGAATCGCTGCTAAGAGATCTCATAGCATATCAAAAAATAGTATTGCAAATAGACACATCTAACATTACACAAGAGAATCTACTTGATTTTTTTGCGTCATATTCTCAGTGATATATTCTTTCTCAAAACTTTCTCTCCAGTTTAGAAGTAACTATGAGAAATTCTATTCCTTCTGTTGGATCATTATCACAAAGTGAGATAGATACCTACGTTTCAAGAATTAATAACTTTCAATCTAGTAATCAGTCAACTCAGTCATCATATAACTCAACTTTTTCTTCAGCGCAAAGCTTACTAAAGACTTATAGAGAGTCAGAAAAAGCAGCTCTTAAAAATCTTAAGATTATAGAAAATAATTCTGTAAACTCTGAGGAAAACGCTCAAATAAATTATAACAAAAAAATTGTAGAAATAGATAATACGCTTGCGGCATCTCAAAAAAACTTTGATAGATTACAAGCTACCTATGACAATGCTACAGAGAGTAAAATTATAACTATCAAATCTCTTGATAACGCAATAGCAACTGCTAATAATAATGTTAAACGTGCCCAGAAAGAGCTAGCAAAACTTACAACTCTTTCTCCTATATCTGGAATAATATCATCTCTCAATATTGATGAGGGGCAAACTGTCAACTCTTGAAATATACTCATGTCTATAGTCTGAGATGATACGCTTAAAGTTGAACTTGCTCTTGTTGATAATGAGATTTCAGATATGAACATTGGAGATGCTGTTGAGGTACTATATAATAGTGTTAGATATGACGCAACTATATTTTCTATTTCATCACTTGCTGATAGTTCACTGAGCTACAAAGTAACGGTAGTGATAAATGATACTATTGAATTTATAGGGGGAAACGCAAGAGTATTTTTTAATATGCAAACAGATACTACAAGTATTCCTTTTAATATTGTAAATGTGAGTTGAGAAAATACTTGAACTATACCAACATATATTAATTGAAAACTTGAGGAAATAACAATAGAGTTATGAAATATAATTGGAACTAATATAGAACTATTAACTGATCTCCCTAATGATACACAAATTATTCTGAGTGACCTCACAAATTTTAATTCACAATCTCAAACCCTCATAACACAATAATACTATGAAAGCTCTTAAAAACCTTGAGAAGTGATTTTTTTCCTTTTGGATTGTTCAATCAAAAATAACATACTTACTGGCTATTATTATTACAGTATTTTGAATTTTTGCTCTTAATAACATTCCAAGAGAAAGTGACCCTCAAATCAATTTTCCAATTGTAAATATTACAACGCAATATGAATGAGTTGCTGCAAGTATCATCGATGATGAAATAACAGAAAAACTTGAGCAGTCACTTGAAGATATTGATGGAATATCAGAAATAAGCTCCACTTCTTCACAGGGGAGATCATCCATTAGAGTAAATATTAAAGATGGGTTTGATGCATCTGAAGTCACAAGTGAAATAGAAACGGCTGTCAATTGAGTTAATTTACCAGCTGCTATTGATGATGATTTTCCTATAGTCTCTCAAATTGATATTACCTCTAGTGACATGTTCACTGTTATAATGTATGGAGATGCTCAGCGATTTAATTTTGAAAGTCTTCTTGATATTGCAGCAGAGCTACAAGCAAGTACACAGTGAACTCCATGAGTAGAGGATGTAAGAATTGATAGTAATACAAATTATGAGATTAGGATTAAATTTGAACAGTCAAAACTTGATACACTTTGACTCAGTCTTGATAATATTTCATCTGCAATAGCCTCAAGTAATATTGATAGTCCCATAGGAAATTATGACCTTAATTGAGAAAGTTATAGCTATACACTCTCAGGAAAAATAACTACATTAGAAGAATTACTTTCAACTCGAATTCCTTTGAGTACAGGTGAAGTGGTACTTTGAGATATAGCAGCTACAGATCTCTATTATGGAGAAGAGCAAATAAATAGATTTTGAATCGGGGAAGAAATAGGTTTCAATTATATCTCTCTCACATACTCAAAACTCTCTGGAGCAAATATTTTTGAAGTATCTGAAATAGCAAAAACTTCAGTTGAACAAGAACTAAGCAAAGATAGGTATGATTGACTCAGTATGGTGTATATCGATGATGAAGCTGAGAGAGTCACAAGCGACTTCTCTGATCTCTCTTTTTCAGCACTTCAAACACTCTTGCTTGTATTTTTAGCACTTATATTTTTCGTGGGAGTTCGCGAATCAGCAATTGCAACACTAATTTTACCTCTTGCGTTTCTACTTTGATTTATTGTAGTAAATTATTTAGATCAAACTTTTAATAGGATATCGACCTTTGCTTTCGTATTAGCATTTGGTATCGCAATTGATACTATCATTATTATTGTTGAAGGAGCTGCAGAAAAAGTACGTCAATGATACAACCCTCGAACAGCAATTCTTATAGCACTTCGAGAATATAAATCTCCTATTATAATAGGAACTATAACAACACTCTCAGCATTTATCCCTGTTCTAACACTCCCAGGAATTCTTGGGCTCTTTCTCTCATTTATCCCTCTCGTAGTATTTATTATACTCCTCTCAACACTATTTGTATCTCTTACCATCGCAGGTCCAATTTTTACGCTATTTTCTAGACCTAAAAAACAGTATGAGGTGTTTCCTGAAAGAGAAAAAGTTATGTCTCCAGATGATTTTAAGCTTCTCACTCTTGAGCGTCAATGAAAAATAGAGAAAACAGAACAAACTCTTTCTCTGAGAGATAAGTTCTTTAAAAAATATTCAATGATATATAGTAGAGTATTACAATTTATACTCAGTACAAAAAAGTGGAGAATTCTAACAATATTATTCCCAGTATTTTTACTCGTATTTAGTTGAGTATTTTTTACATCAAGACTTGGATTTGAACTTTTTCCTCAATGAGCAAGAGACCAAATATCAATAAATCTTACTGGGCCAAGCGATACTACTCCCGCAAGTCTTATGGGTGAAATAGAATTCATGGAAAATATTCTTGCTAGTTCTCCCGAAATAGAAAAATACACTCTGAGTATTTCATGAAATCGTATCAGTAGTAGTATATACCTCTTTCCAGCTGTAGATCGATTGCGAGATGGACTCAGAGATAATACTATTCTGCAGGAAAATATTACAGAACAACTCAATGAAGAATTTCGTCCTTTATGATTTCAGGCTGGTTCACGAAGTTTTCGTCGGTGACCTTGATCCTCTGATCCAGTTGGGATAAATATAGTTGCGAGTAATTCTGAACTTTTTGATAGTATTGTAAATCTAACATCAGATTTTGAGAGCTACCTTAGAACACTTCCTGATGTCTCAGATGTGAACATAAGCGCGAGTGAACCAGTAACAACCATAGATTTTACACTTAATCAGGATACTGCAAAAATATTATGAGTATCTGAGCGAGATGTATTTACTGCAATATCAAGCGCAGTACGTGGTAGAAACTCTATAACGATTACTGGTCCAACAGACGATCACCAAGTAAAACTCTATATCATAGAATTTATGGATAATCTATCCCCTTCAGATATAGAAAATATCTCCTTAAATATCTGATGAAAGCAGATACTTGCAGGAAGTGTGATTGATTACAGTGTAACCCGTAGTTCTCCGAGTATTACAAGGCAGGATGGTAATATTCAAGTAAGTGTCACAGCGAGTCTCACAGACAGAGGAGCTGCGTGAGATGTGCAATCAAGTCTCGAAGAATTTGCGGCATCATATAATTTTCCAGATGGAATATGATTTATTCGCTGATGAGAAAATGCAGAAAATGAGGAACTTATCTCTACAGTACTGCAGTGAGTATTTCTTGCATTCTTCTTTATATTTGCTGTTCTTGTATATCAATTTAACTCTTACGCTCAACCAGCAGTAATACTCTACTCTGTATTTATGTCTCTCAGTTGAGTTATATTTGGTCTCTATATTACTGGAAATCCTCTCTCTATGCCTGTATGAATTTGATTTATTTCACTCATGGGAATTGTCGTTAATGACGCTATAGTCATGATAGATAAAATTAATAGAAATATTTCACAATGAATGATACTCACAACCGCAATTATAGAGTGAGCCATTTCTCGTCTCAATCCGATACTTGTTACCACTATCACGACAATTGCTGGTATTCTTCCAATAGCTCTTCAGGATGTATTCTGGGCAGGACTCTGATACACTATTGTCTTTTGACTTGCTATGGGGTCATTTCTCACTCTCATAGTAATCCCAGCTCTCTATTATGCTATAAGTCCAAAAAATTTAAAACGAAATTAGAGATAAAGTCTTTGTACTTACTACAAATATCACTCTGTGAGAACCAAAAAAATCCCTATTTTAAGGGATTTTTTAGTTAAGTTTTATTGGAGCACCCTAATGAAGGAAGTGAGAAGCGAGATGGTTGTTAACTACTCATATAATAATCAAATAATTCACCAATAAGCTTAGTTCTACAATCATGCTTTAATTCTTTTATATCATTATATCACTTCAATGATCATTTAGATTTTGCTATTATTACTCATTTACAACTGAGCTTCATAGAAATATTTCATGATTCCTCATGAGTATCTAATTCAAATATTGTTCCTTCTCAACGAAGTATTTGAGTTTGGGTAAGAATATTTAAAAATCACACATTACTGAGTACTCAATCTTCTAAAATTCTTTTCTTCATAAGACTTTTTAAATCCTCGTCTTTTCATAAAATGATTATTCATACCGCCCATGTCCAGTAACTTGTATCTCAACTTTGCATAAGTTCTGTAATAGACTCTTTCATAACTTTTGGGAGCTTGAGAGACTTATGCGTTGAATTTCTAATATAAGGTTTCATATCATATACTTCTAGAGGTCGTCAGAGTCTCCGCTCTGTACGTTTCATAAAGTCCTGACCCCTGGTGTCTAGATCAATCTGTGATCCAAGTGTTTCGACTTTCCACCTTGTATTGTTTGAGTGTTTTCCTGCAAACTTTATATCTTCAGTAGTGTATGGAACTTCTTCTCATCTCTCTAATGCCTTGATAGTACGATGAATAATCAAATCCACATATCGTCGAATTGGAGATGTGAAATGAGTATAATTTGTCATCCCAAGTCATGCATGAACACTATAAGGAGCATGATGATAAAAACTTCGTTCATCAAGTGAGTCATGTCGTTTTAACAATGTGGGAACTCCAGTATCTACAAGATGTTGTCAGGTAGTTACATTTGCAAGTACCATTAATGATTCAATAATATCGTGAGAAATTCTTGTAGTAGCTGGCATGTTTGAACTCCTTTCTGTATCTCCTCAGATATTTAATCTTCTCCCATCATCAGTCCAATTTAATATTCATCAGTCTTGAATCCTCTTTCCTCTTAATTTATCTGATACTTCTTTTAGTAATCTTAAAGTGTCATGATGCTCAGATTCAGGATTTACAAAATCCTCTCCAAACGACTCATAATCATAACGCTTCAGATTGGTAAAACGACTTTCGTAATAAGAATGATTTTTTACATTTCATTGCTCATCTAAATCAATTTGAAGAGTCATTGTTAGTTTCTTTCATCCATAAGGATCAAGCGAAAGAGTATTATTTGAAAGTTCTGGGGGAAACATATCTAGGATATGATCCTTTCTATATACGCTGGTAGTTCTATGCAGTGCCTCAATATCCAATGGAGAGAATATGGGAATAGCTTCGCTCACATCTGAAATATGAACCCATAGACAATATCCATTAGTGGTTCTTTCTACCCATATTGCATCATCTAAATCAAGAGAGGTTGCACCATCTATAGTTATTGCTTCTACT
>JAWUVV010000055.1:0-27433 GCA_034112165.1 Candidatus Altimarinota bacterium | reverse complement strand
AAACGCATATCATTCATGTGGATTTATACCTGCAGAGGTTTCTATAGCGTAAGCCATAATAGCTGCTGCAAAGGCATCTTCGTTATCATTTGGATTAAATGTTGTTCCAGAACTCATATTTCTAAATATCCCTTCATCACTTGCAAAAAGAATTTTTCATTTCCCATGAGATCTTAGAATGGCTGTTGGAAGATAAGGTGAGTATAAATCTCGAGCTATTATTATATCATTAGGTAAAACTTCTCACACAAGTGCACTATATGATTCTGCTCAGATAATTGTAGATCATCTCAGATCAACTCCAAGTCAAATACTTCCATTTACCAATGGATGGTCAATATTACTTATTTCCCAATACTTACTTACATTTTGATGTAACACTCCGCTCGGCATACCATAATATGTTCCGATAGGGTCCCATTTACTATCATCATTTGTAGAGAGAAGAAATCATCCAGCTAAAACCCATTGATCAATAGCCTGAATTTCCGATGAAGAGTATGGTTTTGTATATGAATATCCATAATCACTATCAGGTAAATATCCATCAAAGAGTATTCATCCATTTAAATACGAAGTAGTAACAGTGTCTACCATAGGAGTCACCGTGATAGGTATTTCTGTTAAGGTGCCACCAGGTCAGAAATTTGATGAATTATTCATTTTATCAGTAAATCTACCCCAAGTTGAACCTCAGATAGTCCATGGATTAGTTTTTCAAGCAAGTATAGTACTTTCAGTAGATGTTGCTGCAGGCGCTCACTCACCATAATCAGATCTCCACATGCTCATTCTAATTTCATATCCCTGCTCTAGCAAGGTTGGATCATCAAAGGCAATTTCATAATTTGAAGAATAATTTCCGGTTTGGTGAAGTGCGAAATTGTTGTCATCAATTGGGGTAGAAAGAGCAATAATATTATTACTGGTAGAATCATTTTCTATAGCATTTGTAACTCAAATCCCTCCTGTAAAATCTCCATTTTCTAAATGATTATCTCCCACTCTGGTCCAACCTCAACCATCTGTCGTCATATCACAAAACACTTCATATCAGGGTTCTCACTCTGGACCATCAGGATCAATAGTGTACATCCTATCACCATCATCTGCACCATCATCAAGAATATCTTTACAATTAAAGTACTCTCTAAAAGTTATCTTAAACTTACGAGTCAGAAATCATTTCAAACCTGTTAGTCCATCTTTTTCAAGCACAGATATATATTTATCAAAAGACTCTGTTGGAGTCGTTGCATAAATATATTTTAATTTTTTATTAAATTCCAGTAGCTGTGTTTCTGATTTTAAACTGTTACTACTTCCCGTATACACTATGGGGTCTGAAACATTAAAGTTAAAACCACCATTTACATCTAAGAATCATGAATAACTTGCCGGAAGATTAAAGAATTCATTATACACTAATTTTTGATTTGTAATTATATCAACAACATCCGGGTTAGAAGTATCACTAGCAACTATTGATGGAGTTGCAATAAATGTTTCTTCACCATTTAATCGTGTTCGAACCATAAAACCATTATAATCCCCTTTCACAAATGCTGTTTTTACGGATGCTGCGCTTGCAGTAGGTATAAAGCTAATTTCCTCTCACAGTCAGTCCGCTTCTTCTACTTTTTCTAAAACAGCTGCAATTTGAAACTCATTACCCTTTTCAGTAATAGAATAGGTATATTCATTTCCATAGGCTGGATCAACTGGATAATCTTGTCCAAACACTTTCACATCCTGAGCGACACTTAATCCAAATGTACCTTGTTTCCATGCTACTGCAGAGCCACTATATGTAATTTCTACAATATCACTTGGATCTGGAAATACTCACTGTTCTACTTGGTAGAGTTCTAAAACATTTACAATTTCGTTCAAATCTGTCTGACGCTTTCCATCTCTAGAGTCTGCAACTTTTGATGTAAATGCTACAATAGCGAGAGTCGCTAAAATTGCTAATAGTGTTATTACTACGAGAAGCTCTACAAGAGTAAATGCCTTTTGAGATTGTAATTTCATTTTATAACTAAATATTATTTATAGTAAACTTCCATTTCTGCTCCTGTAAAATAGAAGCCCGTTGTACCTTGTCATATTTTCCAACTAAAGTTCTCTACTTCACTCGCAAGTGGAATACGAGCCATATATTGAGTCCAATCTCCATCAGTAGTTATAACCTCATAATTTTCACTGACTCAGCTTTGTATTCCTCCATCTAAATAATTTATATCAAACGGGAAAAATCAAGAATTTCATCATTTTACCCAAAGGCTCAACCTGATTTCTTGAGCAAAATAGGACCCTGGTATTTCAGGAAAATATAATTCATAATATTCAGTGTTGCTTCCATTGTGTTGCATAACAAACGCATCTGGAACGTAAGAAGGTGGAGACTGTGTTACGTTGGAAACTATTAGATTATCAGATGAGGTATCATACCCAGCAAATCTATGTTCTACTATATGTTGTTGATTTTGAAAATTTCCATTTGAAACATAGTTTTCACCTATTCTTGTCCATCCCCCACCATCAGTTGTCATGTCGCAATATACTTTATATGGGCTCAAACCACCAGCACCATCTTTATCAACTTTATACTCACCATCTTGCAGATTTCAACCAGTATATATTTCTACTTCTCTGAGATTTAAAATATTTCATCCTACACTTTCAATAGTCAATGTTTTAACAAAATGCATTTGTCAGATTCATTCTAAATCAAGGTCAATGACAAAATCATCTGTGGTATCCCAAAGTGAATGAGAATAAATAATATCCCCGTTGGCATTATATAATTTTATAACAGCTCAACTTAAGCGATTACTACAACACCCTGTTCGATTATAAATTTTAACATATCAAACATTTTGAAGTGTTTCCCAATCGAAAGAAATAAGTGCATTTCATTCAGCAGAATGATATTCATAATCAAAATCACCCTGGGTAGATTTAATTCAATTCGCAATCCCTCATGTACCATAAGTGTTTGCATTTGTTGGACTGGCCGTTATTGTTGCCTGCGGAGCAATATTATAAATGAGTTTTGATTGAAGTATATCATTACAATAATATGGTTTAATCGGATTAATTCCTATACTTTCTGAAAGTATTCTTTCAACATATCCCAGTCAATAATTATCAAGTTTATCTGCAATGTTATAATATGCTGGAAAATCTCTATATGTTGATCTAATTCAGGCATCAACCTGTTGAAGTCCTCCGTATGATCATAAATCTTCTTTTGACCCTGAGTATAATAATGGTGAGCTAGACTTAAAATCAAATCATCACGTCATAGTGAGATTATTTCCAGCATAACTTGCAGGAATATTTTGAAAATTGTTATATACAAACTTTTTATTTGCGTGGATACTTTCTATATCTGTATCTAAAAAATCGGTAGTAATCAGAGATGGGGCAGCAAAAACATAATGGGTATCATCCGTATTTCCATGTACAATAAGTCCATTATAATTTCCAAAAATACTTACATTCGTTACTTCAGGAGAGGACTCAGATATATTTGGAGAAATGGAAGTTAAGGTAGTAACATCAAATCAGTCACTCACTCCTCAGATACTAAGAGATGCTGATACAGTGCTCGATCAATTTATAGATGATATAAGTCTTATTGTAATTTCATTTCCATTTTCCACTTGTAATGGGGCTGTAGTAAATTCTCATGAGTTCCCAATTCTATATGAACCTCCTGTTATACTTATACTTGTCGGGGCATTAATTCAGCTTACCGTAATAGAGTCAGAATCATAGAGAGCATTAAGATTAGCATCCAGTACATCATTAAACACAAAGCTATCAGGAATAATATCTCAAGTTCATGTGTTTACAGTAAATATAGAACTATTATCTGGTCATGTTCAAACAGTGAGCGTTGTCGATTGAGTATCTCATCCCCAAGAACTTCACGCGGTAAGTCTCACGATAATACTATCTCAATTATTAACGTTTCAAGAGCTAATATACGATCAACCATTAATATTAAATGTCCCACCTCAAGAAATACTTACAGCTGCTACTATATTAATTCCCGAAATAGTAACTGGATTTGAGCTATACACTTCATTTATATTTGCGTTAGTAATTGACCCCAAAGTAAAACTTTCTGGGTCAGTATTTGCCGCGACTGTTGTAATTGTAAAGGTATCGCTCACTTCATCAATACCTGATCATAATCTAAGTATTACATCTACAGGTACTTCAGGAGTAGCTGATGAAGTAGCTCTCACAGATATCTGATCTCCGCTACTTACGGTAGAACTTGAACTACTATATGTTCCTGAAGAGTCAATATCATACTCTCCTCATGTTATATTTATTGGAATATCAACATTAATACCAGAAACAGTAATAATATTTGATTCGTATATCTGACTTAAAGAAGCATTTGTAATATCAGTGAACGCAAATGTGTCTGCTCTTGGATCAGGTGGTGGTGCCGGGGTAGATATAGTAAATGTTGCATTCTTATCCCCTACAGTAAGCTGCGTATTATTGGAATCTGAAGCAGTTATAGGAGATGTATTTTTGAGAGTTACGATATCACCATTATTTACATTTCCAGATGTAACATCTGATCAAGAATTATTTATTTCAAATATTCATAATCATGACGTAATAGAGATGGGAGTGGGAGAGTTTATGCCAGATATAGTAATTATCCTTGAATACTCTGTATTTGTTGCCGCATTATTTTCATCTAGAAAACTGAAATCATCTGGAGAGCTATCTGGACCTATCGTAGTTATATTAAAATTTGCCGTTTCTGTCCCTATCGTTAAACCTGCTCCCTTAAGTGTTCATGCAGAGGATGAGGAAGGCATTCTAACAGTAATAATATCTCCATTAGTAACAAGTCATGTATTAGAAGAAAATACTCATCATCATTGCTCATTTATCATTTCCATTTCCGTAATATTTACCCATGACGTATTGTTATGACTTGCTGCACTAATATTAATTCTATAATACCTATGAAAATTTGTATTTGAAAAACTATACTCTTTTTTAGTTGCATTTACTGATATTGATTCATTGGTTTGAGTATCAAGTACTGTCCAGTTGGAGTTATCATCAGATCATTCAAATGTCCAGTTACCTGGGGAATATTTCCAATCATTCCATCATCATTCTTGTGACGAACTTCTGTATAATGTATATTTAGTTATAGGTTCTTCATTCCCAACTCAAAAATCATAATGTAAGCGAGCAGGAAGATTTGCATCATTTCACCATCATTTAGACCCCGTATTATTATCAAATGCATCTTCTGGGGCATTTGAAGCATATGTTCAGGAAGCTCAGGCTGTTCAGAGTCATGTTACATCCAATGGTATTCCATCTGATATTCTATATTCTGCTCATGCTCCCGTAATATCTACCGGTACCTGCGTATTAAGTCACGAAACTGTAATGGTATTTGAAGTATATAGCGTACTAATATCTGCACCTGTAACTGGACTGAAATTGAAACTATCAGGAGTCGTATCTGCAACAAATGTTCTTACAGTAAAACCCTCTGTTACTCATCCAATATTTAGGGTAGCGCTTACCAGAGTATTACTTGTAGGTGATGAAGTCACTTGAACTCTCACTGTATCTCACTGAGAAATAATCGTGCCTCCTGTTGAAAAAGCTGCACCATTTATACTCATGCTTCCACCTGCTACACTTATGCTGGTATCAGTGTTTATCCCAGTTACAGAAATGGTATTTGAAATATACTGCGTAGAGAGATTTGCATTTGTTATATCACTCAGAGTAAAGGCATCTGGGGTAGAATCAGGAGTTGGAGGTGGTCACGCAGATTCTGGAGGAGAATCTTTATAAGGATGTCAGCTCGAAAGATCTGATTGTTGTCACCATTTGTGCGCTAAATATCATTCAATTTTTTGTCTGTCATCAGGACTCAGACTTGTATTAAAAATTAATATTTCTGAAATTATCCAATCAGCTTTACTGGTATTTGCTCATGCTCTATTAAAGGCCCATTCATGTCATGAAATAGAACTCGTCCCTCATTGAGAAATAATATCTCATGCATGTCTAAAACTATAATTTGAATTATCTGTATGAAATGAATATATATATGGAGCAGTACGGTTATACCAAGTTGCTTCATTACTATAGTGACGTCTTGGAGAATTATTAATTCTAATAGCATCTCTATTTCTTCCCCAATATCAAATACCATACTTATTACTTAATGATGATTGAAGCCCTAAACCGTTAGTATCTGTCCATCCAAAAGGATCTTCGTTTTGTACTACATAAAAGATGTCTCACTGAGTAATGTCAGAGTTATCTAATAAAAGACCACTATTTCTATCGATAAAAACCCCAGGATAGGAATTGTCATATCAAGTAGAAGAATATCATAGATTTCCATCTGTGAGAGTCGGATTATTTGTATTTCCAGCACTTGATTTATTTATCCAAGAAGAAATACTTGAGGAACTATCTGATGGATTATCTGATTCGTCCCCATCCCCATCTACATCCATAGCGTCAAGCCAAACCTTTGGAGAAAGTTCTAAGGGGTCAAATGGCCCTGCAGCATACGCTCCAGGAATTAATTCTGGAGCTTCAAAATGAAACGAGAGGGGGTTAAGACTCTTTTGTTGGTTCTCAAATAAAACCCCGATTTGGTACTCTGATTTATTTGAAGTGACTCCATACGTATACTGATTCCCATATTTTGGGTCTCGTAGTTCACCAAATATTTTTCATAGCTCAGCTTGTGACTGTGTTCAAAAAACCCCTTGAGACCATAACGTAGTTCATGAATAAGTAATATCTATAGAGTCCGTAGGAGATGGATATTGAGATCTACTCGTAAAATGTAATCACATTACTCTTTCAAGATTAGTAATATCAGCTTTCCTAGCTGAATCACGGGCATCTTGAGAGTACCCCATAAATGAAACAACTCATATAGTTCCAAGTATAGCTAGTATCGTCATACTCACCAATAGTTCTGGTATTGTAAATCAAGAGTTTCTAGAATATAAGTTTTGTCTCATAAATGGGGCTTAAAGTTTTATATATACTCTTAAATATACCATTTTCCCATATATAAAACAAAAACCAAGCAATATAATAGCTTGAATTAAGATGAAAATAAGTCCTACTATATTTCTATATTTTTATAATGTGTTATTTGATGTGATGTATCCTTTTTCAGGATAGCAATGACATCAAACTGAATATTTTCGAAATTTACTCCATTCCTCTTACAATAATACTCCATAGTTTTGAGGCATTTATGGAGTTTACGAGGTATGATCGCTTCTTCTGGATGACCATATCAGAGATGAGATCTATATTTTACTTCCATAAAGTAATAACGTCAGAGCTTACTTGCAATAATGTCTATCTCTCAAAAACGACCAAATTTAAAATTGGTATCACAAATATGATAATCATGTTTTTGTAGATACTCAATAGCTACTATTTCTCAGATATCTCAAGTTTTTTTCATATATACAAAGTATATACAAATATTTGATTTAGTAAAATATATCAGGTTTACTTATAAGTAAATATTCGTAAAATACATATATTAATCATAAATATTATAGCTTGAGTTTTGTAGACGATTTAGAAGCCAGTATTGATATAGTTGAGCTCGTATGACGATATACGAAGCTCAAAAAGGCAGGAACCAACTACAAGGCCCTCTGCCCTTTTCCTGGTCATAGTGAAAAAACTCCTAGTTTCGTAGCCTCTCCAGCGAAACAAATCGGATACTGTTTTGGGTGTCATAAGTGAGGATGACCTGTAAAGTTCATTATGGATATGGATAACTGCGAGTTTCGTGAAGCGCTGCAAATCCTATGAAATATCACGGGAACTGAAATTCCAGGATATACCGAAAATAAAGAGACGATAGAAATAAAGAAAAACCTCTATTCTCTCTACAGAGATGCCACAAATTATTATAAACAAGCATTATCTAAAAGCCCTGAAGTAAAAAAGTACCTCATGGACCGAGGTTTAAAAGCCGAAGATATAGAAAAATTTCATTTCTGATACGCAGATAGCGGAATCTCTCTGTATAATTATCTCAAAGATAAGTGATACGAGGATGAACAAATCGGACAATCAAATATATTTTTAGATATAAAATCTCGAAAGGATAAGTTTATCGGGAGAGTCATCTTTCCTATACAAAACCTGCGGGGTGATTTTGTGGCATTCGCTGGGCGAATCCTATGAAAATGAGAACCTAAATATCTCAATTCTCCAGCGTCTGATATTTATGATAAGTCCTCCATTTTATATGGACTGTATGACGCAAGAAATGCTATTACAAAAAATGATTATATTATAATCACGGAGTGATATATGGATACTATTGCTCTGCATAGAGCAAATTACCTCCAATGCGTCGCTGTATCGGGAACGGCTCTCACAGAAAAGCATATTACTATCCTAAAGCGACTCACTCACAAAATATATCTCTGCTTTGACGCTGATAAAGCCTGAGAGCAAGCAACCAAAAACTCAATAGAAATTCTCAAAAATAAAGGTCTGGAAGTAAAGGTTATTAGCCTGTGAGCTTGAAAAGATCCAGATGAATTTTTAGAGTGAGGATGAGACTTTCAGGAGCTTATTGATCATGCACTTTCCCCCATAGCATTTCTCATTAAGGCAAATAAATATAACCTAACAAGTATTGATGAAAAGAAAAAGTTTATAGCGGAAATTCTTGATATAATTAGAAATTACAGTGACGCAGTGGAGCAAGATACCTACCTGAAAGAGCTCTCGAAAGTAAGTAACACTCCTGTCTCTATCATCTATGAACTCTTTAAGTGAACACGGAAAGCAAAGGCTGAATTTGAAGAAAACCCAGAAAAAAGATCACTTTCTCCAGAAGACACACTTATTGCCCTGCTACAAGATAATCCTGAAATAAAAAATGAAATAGTAGAAGGGATTATATTTCCTGAGTGAATATCTCCAAAACTTCAAACAGCTCTTGATGACATAGGCTCATTTATTAAAAGATTAGACCTCTCTCAAAAAGAAAAATACAAGGCCATTGCTATGAGTTATATGAGTAAAGGAAATACGCAAGAGGAACAAACTGCAGAGAGAAAAACAGTACTTCTCTGACTCAACAGGCTCTACTATAAATCCCTTTTTGAGCAGTATAAAACTGCAATGAATTCAGGAGATAATGATGCCTTTGTGAAATATTCTGCACTCCTGCAGATTGCAAAGAAGCATAACATAAAATAAATATTGCATTTTCGACTGTTTTTCCTATAATTTTACCGAAATAGAGAGCTTACTCTATAGAAACAAAAGTATGATATACGAAATAATAAGTATATTACAATAATAATTTCCTTCTAGAGCAAAAACTAGAAGTTTTTTCTATAATTACAAAACATGGTTAAATCGCAAAACGAAAAAGACAAAGAACTGAAATCTAAAATTCAAGAAATAGATCTTGATGTACTTGGAGCAGCAATGAAAAACTTAACAGCGCAAGATGATTTACTCCAACAGCAAGAAGCAGAAGCGCTTGCTAAAAAAATTGAATCTGGAGAGGCTCAGGATGATGTTGTTGTTGACGCACTTGAAGAAATAGGAGCACTGAAACCCGAAAGAGGTCTTAAAAAAATGCCTATAGAAAGAGACCAAGATAAACGTAGAGTTGGAAAAGGAATGCAAAAATTCATCGATACAGAGGTTCCTGCAGAAATCTTAGAATGAATGTCAGAACCGGTTCAAGCTCTTATGAAAAAATGAAAAATTGATGGTCGAATCACGCAAGATGAGCTGATGAATGCAGTTCCAAACGCAGAAGATGATGTTGATTTATTAGACGAAATCTACTCACGATTTATGTCTATAGATGTTGATGTAGTCGACAGTTTAGATCAAGTAAATCTGTTTGAATCAAATAAGAAAACAGGAGGAAAAAAAGAACCTACAGGTGCCGTCTCTCTCTCTGAAATCTCTGATGATTCAATCCGTATGTATCTCAATGAAATTGGTCGAGTTGAACTTCTTACTGGAGAACAAGAGGTCTCTCTATGAGGAAGAATTAAAGCTGGTGACCAAGAAGCAAGAAAAGCACTTGCTGCTGCGAATCTAAGACTCGTAGTATCTATTGCGAAAAAATATATGGGGAGAGGTCTGTGATTACTCGATCTTATTCAAGAGGGAAATGTCGGACTCTTTAGAGCGGTCGATAAGTTTGATGCTACAAAATGATTTAAGTTCTCTACCTACGCAACATGGTGGATACGACAATGAGTAACCAGAGCCATAGCTGATCAAGCCAGAACTATCAGAGTTCCCGTTCATATGATAGAAACTATCAATAAATTCACTCATACTTACAGGAGGCTTACGCAAGAATTAACTCGTGAACCACTTATGGAAGAGCTTGCAACAGAGCTTGATATGGATATCAAAAAAGTTCGTCAGATAATGCGTATATCTCAAGATATTCTTTCCCTGGATGCACCGGTAGGATCAGAAGAAGATACTTCCCTATGAGATTTCATTGAAGATGATAAAACGCTCGCTCCAGACGAACAAACAAATATGAATCTTCTCAAGGATAACTTATGAGAAATGCTAGACTTCCTCACTCCTCGAGAAAGAAAGATTATACAAATGAGGTTTGGTCTTGAATGAGGTGATGTACACACGCTTGAAGAAGTCGGAAAAGAATTCTGAGTAACAAGAGAACGTATCAGACAAATCGAGGCGAAAACACTCGAAAAACTCAAAGAACATCCAAATGCTGATAAAATCAAATTCTTTTAATCTCATCAAAAATAAAAACTCCTGAAATTCAGGAGTTTTTATTTTTTATTCAAAGAATGGTGGAGGTGCTGTTTGAATTGCAGAATTATATTCAATTACAATTGGATATTGTTCATTCCCTGATGCTACTGCTGATGGAGATTGTGCTCACGATGGTGTAAGAGTATCTCATATACCATCTGCATCTGTATCAGCATTATATATATAATATCTTCTGAGATAATTTAGGTCATAAGCTTGAGCCTCGGACTGATTGCCGCAGTTGATTTGTACATAGTATGGACAATTAGGAGGACTCATCCTAGATCACCCTATAGTATTTTCACTAAAGATAGATCATTTAATATATAATTGATTTGCGAGCGTACCTGCTGAAGTCGTCCCATCTAATTTATTTATTCCATCTGTTGTACTAAAGACTGATTTATCAGTATACAGGATAGCATGTATATCTGTGACATTATTATGAATCAGTATATCTCAATTAAGGACTATAATTCACAGCATACCTGCTCAAGTAATGTTTCAATTAATATATACATCTCCATTTTCTACAAGGAGTGTTTTGTTTCATTCTATAGAATCTGCAGATATAGTAACATCCTGTCCTCTAAAGAATAATACTTGATTTCCATATATTCTCATACCATCATTACTTCAACTAGTCCAACCAACTGTACTTCATAGATTTCAAACTGCTCAAGCACCATTTGTTAATTCAGAGTCTTTTATATTTTTCGTTACTTGATATACATTTTTAGCAACCTCTCTTCTCAGTGTTGATTTTGTTAATTCTCATAAGATTCTTACATCATTTGAAAATTGATTATTTGTAAGCTCCTGAGAATTTGACGAACTCGTATTTCAAAGTATTTTAGCTCACTCTTGGTATGAATTATTCTCACCTGCTGGTCAAATATACGCATCTTTTCCAAATACATCACTTGGATAAACAACTGTTTTACGAGCAAGTCCTAATCAAACATCATGTTTAATAATACTGGCAAGATATGAAAACGTTTCACTGTTTACACTTGAATCTTGAAGCATAAATGTATTTGCGCTTAGATAATCTGTGAGGCTATTAGATACTAGGGTCGTATTTAACCAAGATATTTGTGGTCATTCACTAATACTCGTCCCATCAATAGTCAACCCATACCTAGCATTTGCTATGTTGTTGTCTCACGCATCAACATCTCCAAACTCTACTCTCAGTGAATTATTATAAGTTGTTATACTTTCATTAGATACAAGAATATCTACATCTTGTATTGCTCACTCTAAGAATCATCGCTCAACCAATCATCATCACAGGATTGTAGAATAAAGCGGTTCAGCTGAAATAGGAGTATTTATAAACCCACTAATAGCTTGATTTTGAGGCCTATCTCCAGTTTCAATCTGGGTTGTTGCATCTATATCATATGTAATCCCCATAATAGAGGCAACTCATCGCACTCTATCGTCAACGTTTGATGTTGGGGCATAAACATAAAATGGAATAGTATAACTACCAGTTGAAGAAGGTATACTATCTAACTCTTTTATATTTACTCACATACTTACAGTATCATTGGTAGTATCTATCCCTCAGATAAAGAGAGCCCCATTTCATGAGTTACTATATTGGTCAAGATATAATTGGTTATCAACTCTGATATTAAACCCTATAGTTCTACTTATACCAGTTGCAGGTACTATAGCGTTATTATATTGATCTCGTAATAATGGTTTAAGTATTTTTTCAGTTCCGTCTGCCAATATATTACCAGAAAGCTCATTAAGTTCTACAGTCGATGTAATTGGTCATCTCGTATTTGCGTATATATGATGATATTTATATTCACTTCAATCCCAACAGTTTCCTGCCTGATCACATATCCTTCGTAACATATGAGAATATTCTCTATATCATCACGCTAATCTATTCAAGTCAACATTATTAACATTCCAGGTAAACATCCATGGAGATGAGGTTAAATCATTTTGAGGGTGATTCAGTTCATCAAGATTATCTTCATACGTATATCGTACAAGATTTATGGGTGATCCATTATTATTACGTACTGAGATTTGATAACTATATGCACTGTTCGCTAGTAAGTTGGTTGGTACATCATTTGTAATATCTGCTAGAGTAGGAACTGTAGTATCAATCTTAGTTTGTTCTCCTGAATCAGTAATACTAGAAGTATTTCCTGCTAAGTCCCATACCTGAACTCTAAACTCATATGCTGTATGATTACTTCAATTATAAGTATATGAGTCAGTGTGATTTGCTCAACTTATAGTAACATTTGTATGCTCTCATACATTTGACCATCCGGACCATCACGCTGAAAACGATGGAGTACTACTAGAAGATCTTCTTTGAAGTGTATAACGACGCAAGTTTGATCCTCCAGAATCAGTGAAACGGAAAGATACTGTTTGTGATACAACATTACTCCAACCATTTGTCTGATTCAAGTATGCAACAACAGGAAGTGTTTTATCAATCTTAACAAGTACGGTTGTTACATTACTTGCATTATTATTTCTGTCCCAGGTTCTAATTCGTAGTGTTCTATCTTGCTCAGTAGTTACTGCAACAGAATTAGCAACCGTTCCTGATGAAATATTACAACTACTCCCCCAACAATATTTAGTAGTATTAATACCACTTTCAACCGTCCCATTAGCTGAACTTATTGGCACGTCATCTGCTCAAAATGTCACTGTTCCATTTAAATTTGTCCAGATGTTATGTCTTGAGTAAGCAGCTATATTTGAATTGAGAGTTGGAATTCAATCATCCCATCTCCTACAAATTATTTGATTAGTGGCTCCATTTCTTCCAACGACCATATCTTCTCCATTACAGAGTGTTATTCCGTTATTGACAGTATTTCTATTATATTCTGATGCAGAATAAAAATTATGTGATTCACAATTAAAACTTCCCGAAGCAGCATCAAATCCTAAATTTGTTTGTGAGTCACGAGTTACTGTCCCAGCAGGACATTGCGTTGCTTTATTGGGTCATCCTCCACGTATAGTTGTTGGAGTTGATGACCCTGGATTTGAGTATAAAAGGGCAGAAACTTCTAAATTTGATATACCTATTCAAAAAATGAAGACCAATATGCATATAGCTTTTTTCATAACGTATTAAGAGAAAATAATTTCTAACATAATAAGTACACCATATTTATGAAAAAATTACAAAAAAACTAGTATTGCAAATCTATATTATTCATTTTTACCTGTAAAAAATGCTCTTTTGCTCTCGATTGAACTTTCGTAAAATCTAAGCGCTGCATATCTCGACTTTGTTGGATCATAGCATCACAAATTTTTATGACTTCTCACATATCATCAAAAATACTCTTCCCTATGGTTGTAAATCTCCCATAGCGAGATAAAACCCTATATCAGAGTTTATTTTTAATATGATAGAGTAATATTTTTTCATACCAGGTTGTATCAGTAATATATCACTTACTTATACCACTCAAAAGTACATGAACCGTTGGGACTATAGCATGAACTCATAGCAATACTCACTGTATATGCCGAGAATCTGGACGGTATGGTGAATAATATTGAAGAGACGCATCATTTACATGTAATTTCTCTGATTGCATTATCAGATTCAGTTTATTATGACTCGATTCATGTATAAGTGCCTCTAATATATTCAATTCGGGAAGTTTAGCATTTATGGTATATCACACATATAGTATTCCAATACATTCAGCATAAGAACATGAATTGTGAACATCAAGAGATGTTTGCATAGGGACTATTTTTTTTATAACATCAATTAATTCGTTATAAAAATCTATATTTATTTTTTTAAGGAGTGAAAATGATTTTCAAAATACTTCTCACCACTCTGATTCAGATTTTTCTCACCATCACATCATACCTTTCTCACTATCGTGATCAGGATGTCATATAAAGTTATTTCGTGGGTTGTTATCAGACATAGAAAGTCTTATATTTGTCTCTGGGATACAGTTTCATTTTTGGCTCGTAGTCTTATATTGCTGATTATTTAAAAAATATTCTAATTCTACGAGTAGCTTTTGATGAGATAATTTTGATGGTTCTTGTAATAATGATGAAACGTCAGGGTGCAATAAAAAGTCTTTTTGATCTCAAATTTGATGCTGCTCAAATAGAGATAATTTTTCTCATATATCCCTATTCCTTAAAAAAAAGAGGAGTTTTTGAAAATATTTTTCCTTATAAATTTCTAGAATTTTATTATTACTATAGCCCAATACAGTATAATAATTCATTGTATTTTCTATTATATAAATATACTTTACTCAAACAGTAATAACTTTCTTAATAAATGGAAGCCTTAATTTGAATTACCTATAATCTAATTAAATAATGAATATCGTTTTTTGAGTATTTATTTGAATATGCTTCTGCTATATCAATTACAAAATACTGTATTCAGACATAAAATGGCAGATAATTCCAAATAGGCTCCTTATATACTTAATAGTTTTAATATTATGAATATATTCATATGAAATATTCTATTATAGTAATAGTATCATAATTTGGCCATTATTATATCTAATGGTAACCATAATAATTTGTTTTATTCTATTTCATCTATGAATATGGAGCGCTTGAGATGCTAAGTATTACATAACTCTGAGTTTATTTATCCCCAATCTGAGTAGTAGCATATTTCTTTGAAATATAGCTATAGTAGTATTCCTATTTCTCTTTGTATCATATTTAAATTTTTATATAAATGCATGAGTAAGGTCTCTTTTATGAAATAGGCAATTAGGTAATAATATAACAGTCGATATAAAAGATAGAATGAAAAATTATTTCTATACAAAATCATTAAAAAAGATATCTTTTTCTATCATAATATTTTTCATAATTTTTATATCAATTAGGACGTATAAGGCTTATTCTGTGGAATACTTCATTTCTCATGGTATTGATTATAGAATACTCTTATCTTATATATTTCTAGGACTCATGATATGAGTACTTTGATATACCCTTTATAAAAAAAATAAGCATAAAATTCCATATTTATATGAAGTTCTTCTTGCCGGATTCATAATAGTATTTTTGTGCTTTTTTAGCTATGAATTTTTACAAAACAGAGAAGATCTTCTTTCACTCGTATATAAAATACTTACTTTCTATTTTATAATATTCTTATGTATACGCTTGTTAAAATATAGTATCAACATTTATACATGACAAGATTATTACCTAACGAGTATATCAAGATTACAAGAAAATGACATCCTGGAACGAACGGATTTTAATAAAAAAATAATCCCTATTATTTGAGATAAAAAAAGAGTGTTCTCTTTTTATAATATTCCCCTGCATGGGAATATTATTCTAGATAAAGAAATGAAGTGAAATCTAACGAGTCTCTTGAGGTCAGCAAATAAACATAATAAAAAATTGTATAAATGAAACAGTATTGTAAAAGATTTAAAATGTATGAAAGTTTTCGCATTTGCTCCCTATATATTTATAGGATTTATTATAACATATATGTTTCAAGAAAAAGTCTTAAGTTATTTATTTAAGCTTATTATTTGAATATTTAGCTAAAGTTAAACAAACTAAAGCGTCAAATATTTGTTTCATTTTAAAGTCATAGGTATATTTATGGAAATCAAAAGAATTTTCTGATGCTTTTCAATCTACTGAAATATCAATAAATTTCCTTTCTCATTGTAAATTTAAAAAATCCAAGCTTGATTCTTTTGCTCAAATCTTTAAAAGCTCTTTCTTGAGCGCAATAATATCAGATTTATTCCATTGATACTCTCAATGGTTCGCTATTATTTCTAAATTAACTTTTTTAAATCCTGATGTTTCAAAATATTCTATATTTTCGTATAATCTTCTAACTTCTTTCTGAGAAAAAGCTAATAATAACGATATATTTTCTAGGGGAATTATATCCCTCAATGCATCTATATTGGTAAATAAAACACTGGAAGATCCATCTCTCATATAGTCATTTATCTCAGGTTTTCCATTACAAGAGATATGTAATTGAAATGCATGATCTCTGAGGAATATAGCCCTCTCTTGGGTCATTAATAAAAAGTTAGTAGCAATAATAAATTGAATCTTTTTATTGGTATTTTTTGCTAAATTCTCTGCATATATCACTATTTCTTTTAAGTTTTTATATTCCAAAAGAGGCTCTCAACCAAAGAAAGAAAATATCTTTTCATCTCAATCTTGCAGCATATAAAAATCTACGATATTTTTTGCTGTTTTGAGATGTAAAGCTTCATTTTTAAAATCTATGTAACAATACTCACAGCGGATATTACATTGTGAAGTAAGATTAAATCGTATTTCCTGAATTCCCTCAGATAAAAAATTAACCTTTCATTTCTGAGATACTATACTTTTATGAAAATCTATAAATGTCCTATTTAATATCTTATATTGTAATATCTTTTTATTGAAGTTTTCCTCATCTTCAATTTGATCTAAAAACCATCCAATTGGGCAGACATAAAACCACTTATACGGATCTATTGAATAAGCAATATTTTCATCAAAAATATCGTGAATTTTTTGATAATTATACGTTTTAAGTATATCTAATTTCTTAAATCTATTACACAAAGATATCTTTCCATCTGTATTCATAATGGTCTTTTCACAGCCAACTACGAGCTCTTTTAAATAATCTCCATCTATTCCTTTAAAATTAACATCTCTATTGCGCGCAGACATTAATAAAAACATATCGAACTCCTGCTTTAACTTCTCTATATTAATTTCATTCCAATCTGAATATACCTCAGGGGTAAGTGTGAAGTTAATAAACCCTATTTTTATGAGTTTTTCTATTACTCTTCGAGGAAAATTAATATAGTCAGGTTCAAAAATAAAATTAAATCCTACTATATCTTTATTCTGTAAAAAATTTCAAAAGCTAGGGAATAACTTCTTAAATCATTTCTTATGAACAGAAATTATAACTTCAATATTATATTGTTTACAAAAATTTAATTTCTCATCATTTAATAAAAGTCCGTTGGTCACTATACTAAACTTTGTATCTTTACCTGTATTACGTATAGATTCAACAATAGACTTAATATCTGAATACTTGAGCAAAGGTTCTCAACCAAAAAACTTTATATGATCATATTTTAAAAGCTCTATACGTTTTATAATTACCTCTCAATTAAAAGGATTTTCACTATTTACAAGGTCAACATAACAATACTCACAATTTAGATTGCAAACCTTAGTGATGTATAAATCTAGTATTTTCATTTATTTTTTTATAATAGTGGATTGTAATGATATGCGTGGAAAGGATGATACATTAGGAGTAACTCTATGATAGGCAGAGTCAGAATATATTATAAATACGATCCTATTCTTTTTTGGTAGTATCTCTTTATAGGCTGAGATATTTCACCATTCACCTATTCATAATTCTAATATTCCTCCATATTCTCTTTTCCAATCATTATTATATCATCATAGATAGTATGTAAAGGCTCACAGTGATATTCACTTTTCATATCCATCTACATGCCACCCAAATCAGTCGCTATCCTCGTATAGCTGACATATTATGCCCTTATTTCAACATCTTTTAAGTATCTGCTGTTGAGAAATATAGAACTCTCTTTCACATTGCTGTCAAAATATTTTAGATATATAACTATGAAACTCTCATGAAGAAAAAAAATCATGTAATTTAGAAATCATATCCCCATGTATAAAAATAGTTTTATTTTTTCTATTTTCACCCACATCATGCTGTATTATATTAAATCATGAATCCAATATACTATCTTCACATTCTTGGAAAAAATCAGGTGTAATAAAATCATCTAATACTAAGTAAGAAATGGGTTTTTTATCGTGAAAACGATCTATTTTTATTTGAATATCATTTATATTATGCTCGCGGGAAATCATGTTAGTTTTTATAATTAAACTTATTTAAATACGATAACATCTCTTTAGATGTATCTAGATACTTGAAATAAATACCTGTATTATGTCAATATGTACCTTCTACTATATCTATCCCTTTACTCTTTAAGAATTCATAGGTTTCTCATGAGTATTTTGTATATCAGTGATATCATAGCAACTCATAATCAGTAAATGGGAGTCTTCTTTCAATAAGATTTCAGAGTGTTATTTTTTCTATTAACTGTAGATTAAAATCAAACATTGAAAGATTTAAAAAATTATTCGTAATATCATAATGAGATATAAGTTGTTTCGCTCTTAAAGTATTATATCTATTTTCTATTTTCTTGTAATTAAAATGATTATTTACTCTGAGTAATTCTTCTCTCCCATCTCATGAAAATTCTACATGAATATCATGGTACTCAGGATACAATTCTCGCAGCTTTCATGACATATTATAGAGTTTCACAAGTCATTCATGCAGCGTTACATTTTCGTAAAAATGATCATGATGAATATCGCTATTTTCAATAATAAGATGATTAAATCAATAGTTTCTTATATTTTTTTGCGCTACCTCAATATCCTTATAATTTTCTGTATTTAAAAACGAATATGGAATGATCTCTCATTTAAAATGCTTTTGTAGAAAATATAAAACTAAGTTAGAGTCTTTTCATCAAGAAATAGGTATAAATACCTTCTTTTGATGTTGAGGAATTCTTCGCACTACAGATTCTTCAAATATATCTAAAAAGGTATTACTAAATGTTTGTGATTTATAAGGTGTAAACTTGCTGAGTGTATAATTTCATTCTTGAAACTCTAAGAACGTTCAGGGAGCTAAAATTGAAATATCTGAGAATATTGTATGAGGAGAAATAGAAAATTGAAATGTATAATACTCTAGTAATCATGATGTACTTATCCTTTCATTATTCCTACCAGGCACCTGTAATAAATCTTGCATTTGAGAAGAAAAGTACAGATTATTATTTTGAACGCTATAATATACGCTGTGTACTCCATAGCGATCTCGAAATAAATAGTGCTTTTTCATAAGCCTATCATAAAGATAGATCACAAACTCTCCATTTATATAATCTGCAAATTTTATTCCTAGAGCGAGGTAACATTTTTCTAGGAGTTCTATCTCTGATATTCTGGTATATTGCGAAAGTCCTATTTTTTTTAGTAAAAACTCTTTATTATATATTTCTCATACCAAACCTACTACTACTCTATCAGAAATATGAGGTTGCTGGGTTTCTAGGTCTAAATCAGATATTTTCAAAGGAGCATGAAAAAATGAGAGTGTATCATCTACATAATGAGATACATCTTGTTTTGCTCTTTTATAGAGGCTTAGGGAAATTTTATTGAGCGTTTCTAAGTCAGAAAAGCTTCATCATGCAAATCAGCACATTTTTTATTATAATAAACTATATATCGATGTTTTTTCTATTTTTAAACTTCCGTCTTTATAAAAATATTCTATTCAAATGTCAAAAACATAATCCTTTAATGCTTCCTTATATTCTATAATATATTCTTTGAGTGTGTCATTCCATTCATACTCTTTGCAGAATAATAAGAATCCTTTAAAATTTATACGTGTAAGATATATAGTCTCAGACTTTTTTTTCTTTCCAATAACAAATTCTCATAGATTATCTTGGTATTTTATCCACTTGATGAGATATGAAATATCATTTAAAGATAGTGGGTAAATTGTATTCTTTAAACAAGATACAATTTTATTAATCTCAGATTTAGGATAAAAATAATATAAATTTTTTCTTAGCAAATTATTGCCTTCTACAATATATGCCTTATCAAGATCACATATATTTAACTCAGATATTTGATGAGTATCAGGAATTAGCTCAAAAGTAAATCAATAATAATTCATTTTTGGAATCATCATATCTAATTTATAATTAAATTTTGATATAGCTTTTTCAATAGAGTACTCATCTTTATAAAAATAGTACTCACTAGATATTCATGAGTTTGTTTTTTTCAAACCTAATATTACATCTCATGAAAAATGCTTCTTCATGAATTCATATCATACCTCTCATCACAAGACATATTTAAATAATTCTGTTATATAGTGCCTATTTATAAATGATTCCTCTATAGTTATCAGGTTTTTCCTCATATGGAAGTCTTTTATGTCTTGTTGAACTTTCATAACGTTTTTTTATTAATCTTAAGATTCATAATACTTATTTTTGTATATTATTCAATAAACTATGACTCAACAGAATTAATATAAATACTACTTTCTATAACCTCTAAATGTTTTAAGTAGACTATTCATTATGCTGGTATTGAGTAATTATGAGTGAAATATAAGTTTTCATCTGTAAATCATTGCTCTACAAATCCTAAATACAAGGATTCTGGTAAAAAAGAAGAGTTCATATAAGCATATGCATGTTTCATGAGATAAGAAGAGTCTAAAAAACATACTGGTTCCTCAAATTTTATAAGAATTCATGTATGTCCCTGGGTAAAGCCATCGGAAAGAAAATACTTATTCATTTGCAGGGTCATAAATACATTGTTTTTTTCAATGTACGTATCAATATATGTAATCCTGTCTTTGAGATCTTTTTCTGAATATACAATGATTTTATTAATACAAAATATCTCTTTCACACTTATTTCTAATTCAAAGAACTTTATATTTGGATCATTTTCAAGCTCAAATTCTTTTCCAGTATACTTAAAAATACACGACTGAAACATCGCGCGAATATTTTCATCTTCATTCCAGAATTTAATTATGAACGTATATTCATCAAGAGAGTTCATACTCATTACAAATTGTTTTTCAATTGCATATTTCATCATAGGTATGAGCTGCTCATAGGCATTAGAGTAAAATAGCTTTATAAATTTTACTATTTCATAATCATGATATGAATTTAACTTTGTATCAGTATGAGAAAAATGAAAAAAACATATCTTTCAAGAAAATACATCTCACAAAGCTGTAATATATTCAACATAGGCCCTTCCTGCTTTGTGAAAATAATATCGCTTAGAGAATGTTTCTAAAAATATATCGTGTAATAAATTCATACTCTATAAAATAGGTTTAAGAGATAACTGTTGTAAATATTTATCAAACTGAGTATCCGTTTTAGATTTATGCAGGATTGCTGTTGCAAACCTATTCACAAAACTGAATCTACCATGCGTAGGATCATCTCAAATATTTCAAAGTACTGATTGCGCAAATAAGTATTTTGAGACCTGTCAGTCTGGAAATATATGCAGTTCTACATTTCCTTCTTGCATATTATTACCTTGAGATTTTTGTAAAATAAAGAAACTTAAAACATTATAGTAATAAAATTTTCCTTCCGTTATGTTTAAGAAAATAAACTGGCAAATTTTTTCTATTTCATTTTCTAATATTACTATATTCTCTTGCTTCCAAGAATCTTTATATACTCAAGCAATAGTAATATTTCGATGATTTTTATCTAAGTTTGAGAGAAATAAGAAAGAATTAAAAGTATCTTCTACTGTATTCTCGTCTACCGTCATAGCATAACCAGAATTTGATTCGTTGTAGCAAGTATTTAATATTTTGATAGATGCCATTGTTGCAAGATACGTATTCTTACCATTTTTAGTTTGCCTATTGCGTCAATGAATATCCATATTTCCATCTATACTTACTCCTATTTTTACATTATTATTAAATAGAAAATCTACTTTATCCTGGGTCAAGGATAATCATGAAGTTGTTATGAATATACTCACATGATCATAACGTGTATTATCACGAATCCTTTTTATTCCTTTTTTTAGGACGTCAAATTGTAGTAATGCCTCTCATCCAAGAAAAAAAACAGTTTTATGCTCATCTTTTTGAGATAGATAATAATCAATAGATTGATATAATAATTCTGTCGATATCACTTGCGTATTATCAGTATCAACATAACAATATTTACATTTAAAATCACAATAATTACTTGTTGTGATTTTAAGGGCATATAAAGACTGCATTCTCTAAATTATATATCACGAAATAATGCTTCACAATTTTCTACCAAGTCTGTGTCTTCAGGAATGAATGTTATTTGTGAACAAAATGAAACATCATTTGTCCGTATTGCCTCATACACATATGAAAGACTATTACAATATTTTTCTCCATCGCTAGGAAATTCAGTATTTAAATCATTAAAACTACTTTTACAAGCTGATGGCTTATTTATTAAGTTTTCAGAAGAAAAATATACAGCTCCATCCAATAAGTATTCTTCATATTCATTCATATCTAATGTGTCGCTTATTATAGAGCTGAACGCAAGTGATATCTTATCTTCAAAAATATCTCTTGCAAACGGTTTTTGCTCTAGAGAATCAAATAGGGATAACCAATATGAGGTCCACAAATCTCAGTTATTATTTTTTACGGCATAGAGAGCAGCCGAAAATGGATATCATGACTCTACTATAAACTTATTCATCTGCTCACTTGATGAAAGTAGAGTATCTAAATTAGCTTTAACATAAGCAGTTCACACTAAACTAGATTGCTGAGAATTCCCTGAATCACTCGCAATAATAGTGTCTAACTCACCCCCTACAATTTCTGTATTTAATTGTATATCGTTACTTTCAAGAGAAGAAGAGTTCATAAAAAATACTATCCCTCCTGCAATTCATAGGCCAATGATAATACCGATAAATAATTGTTTCATAATCAAAAAGCTAAAAAAATATTAACACCACCCACCACTTCCATGACTTGAATGACTTGAATGTGTTTTTGTTATATCAAATTTTTCAACAGAAACATTTACTCAGGGAGTTGAACTAAAATGTCCATTTACTATCCCACTTGCATGATTACATGTTGCAGGTCAATTTACAACTAAGGATTTAGTAGCGGAATTAGTATGATTAGGTGGCCTGTAAGCAGCTGAATCTGTTGGGTAGAATGAAGCACTCGGGGATATGTTTGTCGTATAACTACTTCATGCTTCCAAAGATTCCACTCAGGCGATAAGGACCGCAGCGGCGCTCAATCAAAATGCATCTTTCTTAGTTATTTTCCCACTCTCATCAGTTAAGAACTTTTTAAGAGATTTCTTGAGCTTGGGAAATGATTTCTTTTTTATTGGCATAATGTTTATATATGAGATATATATTCTAGTATATTTGTTTTAAACTAAATACAAAATAAAGATGTATTTACAAATCTATTTTTTCATTAGTTTCCTATCCAGCTCATAAGAACTTTTCTAGCTTCAGGATCTTGTAATTTTTCAAAAATAGTATCAAGAATCGCAATTTGTAGCTTCATTTTTTCATCTTTTTTAAGTGGAGTATAGAGACTTCACGTAGTTTTGAAGTTGTGAATAATATCAACTCATAAATATGGTTTATACACGTGGTCATTATATCCAGGAAGTCCGTCCAAGGTACTTGACTGTACCGCAATTTTCGTAATATCACTCTTCATCATGGTTTCATAGGTGAGTGATCATGAATCCAGCATTTCAGTCATAAGAAAATCATCTATCCCCATTCTTCCAAGCATTCTTGATTCATCGCTTGCATACACCTTTCCATCATAGTTATAAGCAACTCATCATATTGCTATTCAGCTTGGGCTTCGTATGTCCATAAATGCAGGATCATATTCATTAAAAATTCTCTGAAGATACACTCAAGTAATTTGTTCTCTGAAAAAAGTTCCTGATTTATTAATTTCTATAACGTAATCGAGAGATTTTCTATAGAATTCTATCCACTCATCTGACTCATAAGCTAAGCTATCCATATCCGAAGCTGCAAATCCATATGGATTGAGCCATCTCAGGAATATACCATCTAAACCTAGTTTCAAGTATTCGTCAATAATTTCCTTATAACGAGGAAGGGTTTCCTTCGTTGCAGTGAGAAGTGCTCAAATCTTTCATAATCCTCTTTTTTGTTTTTCTTCACTTACTCGCTGCATCCAATAACTTACTTTTTCAAAACTATTTCCATCAAATCAAGTTCTTGAGTTATTATGAGACATCTCATCACCATCCAAACTCGTACAAATATCTACTCCATTATCTAATAACCAAGTGAGCTTTTCCTCTGTCATGAGAGTGAGGTTTGAAACAAGTGAAAATGAAAGATTTTTTCCTAAATGCTGAGCTCTATCTTGTGCATATTCTACAACATACTGTACCACATCATAATTGACAATAGCTTCTCAACCTTGAAACTCTATAGTTAAACTTGGAGAGTTCGTGTACATTATAGTATCCACCACTTTCTTTGCTGTCTCTTTAGACATATCAAATTCTTTCGCGCTCATAGGAGCTACAGCTGCGTGACAATATCTGCACTTATGGTTACATCTCAAAGTAATAACTATCATATGAAGTGTAGGGCCCACTCAAACATAATGGTTTTTTAAAGCCACGCTTCATATCATTCTTTTTTCATAATCAGCATCTTTGATAAACCCTTTCTTTAAAAGCTCTTGATAATCCTGAAGCGTTGAAGCCTTTCAAGATATAAACGTATTAAAATCATCAACATTTAAAAAATGAAACTTTCAAGCATCATTTGTTATTAAATAACTCGTAGCGTTAAACTTTTTAAATCTGAAATATCAAGTATCTGAGCTTTGCAGTTTTTGTAATGTTTCTATATTTAAACTCATTTTTATAATTACATTGAAAGGATATAGTTCATAAATTCACTAAAAGTTTCATGAATATCTTCATCTGTTTCTCAAGACATCAAAAGAACATCGTTATGAAACGATACATCAGCAATATCTGAAAAGTCAGAAATAGCTTCTTGTATCTTTCATATACCATATATCTCACTTGAAACTTTAAATTGTTTTTCCATATTATTTTTTCTTAAACATATCTTTTACATTCCCAATTGACTCTGCATCCACAATAATTTTAGGTTTATTTGCAGCTGTTTCAGCTTCTATTTCTTTTAATATATTTTCTATCTCTTGCTCATCTATTTGTAAGTCAGGGTCATTTTCTATATCTCTTAATATTTCATCGATATCTTTATCAAAGTCTATTTCATTTTGCTGACTTGTATCAGTATCAAGTGTTACGAAATTTTGCATATCAAGAGGCCCATTAATTGCCTTAGTCACTATAGTTTCCCTGATAATTTTATTATCCTTTTCGAGTACATCACGAAGGTATACATCAAGTAATTCGTCGGAAAACTCTCAGATAATAACGCTCGGCTCAATATCTATCCCATTTTTTGCGGTGAACTCTAAAATAATATTCCCTGAACTATCAAATTTAAAAAAGAAATATCCCTTATCTAGAGAGTTATACGCAGCCTTGAGTATAATATCTTTCGGAAAAATCTTAGTGTCGATTAAAAGCTCAAACCTTTTTCATATTATAACTTCTTGTAAAAATTTGCTCATAAATGCATATAAATAATATATTTTTTTCAAGCTTAGTATATATTTTTTTTGCTATACACAAAATTTTTTAGAGCCATATATATTGAAAAAAACAACTTTTTTGTATAATCAAACTACCTAATTATAATATCAAAATGCAATATGACATCTATTCAAGTGATCTGACACAAAAATCCTGACACAGACTGTACCCTATCAGCTATTATTATGGCTGATTTTCTCACAATGAAATGATATCAGGCAACTCCATATATACAGTGACCCCTTAACAAAGAAACCGAGTACTTACTCGAAACATACCATATCAAAAAACCTGAGATTAAAACATCGCTCGATGCAGATATAGAAGTTTGTCTCGTAGATCATAATGAAGCATCACAGGCTCCAGATAATCTCTCAGAACTTAATGTCACGTGGCTGATAGATCATCATAAAATGCAATTTACTAGTAGCTCCCCTCTCAATATCAGAGTAGAACCTATTTGCTCTACAGCAAGTATTCTCTATAAGATGTATCGAGAAGCTGGATTTGAAATATCTACAGACATAGCAACTATGATGCTAGCGTGTATTATGTCTGACTCACTCCTTTGGAAATCTCCTACAACCACTCAGGAGGATAAAGATATTGCTGATGCCTTACAAAAAATCTCTAAGATACATGATTTAGAAAAATTCGCTATGCCAATGTTTGAGGCAAAATCAGACCTATGAGATATGGCTATACTAGATGTTATACAATATGACTATAAAATATTCGAACTCTCAGGAAAAAGATGTGGAGTAGGAACTCTTGAAACAACAAACCCCGCATATGGTTTAGGAAGAAAAGATGAAGTATTAGAATGATTTAAAATGCTCTCATCAAAACAAGGTTTAGATTTCATAATGCTTTCTATTGTTGATATATTAAATGAACGTAACACTACAATCATATGAGATGATAACATTAAAACTCTTGAAGATATGTTTTGAGTAAAAGTAAAAGATAACCTTGCAGATTTATGAAATAAAATTTCTAGAAAGAAACAACTTGCACCTGTAGCAGTAGAATATTTTAAAAATCTCTAATGACTCAAATTTGATGCATAATCTGACGATTTCAGCCACTTCATAATGGTCATAATTTACTTATAGAGACTTCTCTTAAAGAAAATGCTTCTACTATCATTTTTATAGGTTCTTCCAATATTATTAATACACAAA
>JAWUVV010000054.1:0-8871 GCA_034112165.1 Candidatus Altimarinota bacterium | reverse complement strand
AACGGTTTGTATATAGATTTGTTAGACTCTAATTATAGAGATATTTTATGTATTTCAAGCAGATATTAGTAATAATTAATCTTCATAGCATAATAATATTATCTGTCAATATATATATATAGTCAAGAGCCGTGAAATATGCTATTTTTAATGTATATATTTTATTTTGCAAGAAGCGCTTAATGTCTGGATTTTTAGAAACAGCTGTACAAAATTCTCAGGGAGACGAGTCAATTAAGGCTCAGACTCTGAGGATTTTACAAGAGGCTAAAGAAATCCGTGAAAGTGTATGAGATGAAGATTCTCAAAGAGAATATGAGGAAGTAAGACTCTCTACTATTGGAGCACTAACAAATCTTAGAAGTGAAACAAGAGGTGACTTAGAATCTATTAGGTCTGAGCTATGAGAATGATGAAGTATAGATGTATATGAGTATGCACAGGGTGATATAACTCAAAGTGAGCTATCAAATATCACAAAAGAATTTGAAGATTTAAAAAGAACTTCCACTCAAGCTGCAGAAAATCCTACAGCTAATGAAGCCCAACCAGAGATAAATAACGTACTACTTGCAGAAATAGCTGCTACCAACTCTGAAATTATAGCTGGGGGAGAAACTAGACTCGCACAAGAAGTTGATTCTTTTATAAATAGTTATTGGAAATTATCTATTATTCAGCAAATTTCAGATGCTGACTATGCTCAAATCGAATCAGATTTACAATGAATAAAGAATACACCTTGAAGTATACATACTAAGCTTCTCATGCTATCTCAGGTTATATATAAAGCAAATAATTCTATGACAGGGGTAGCTAAAGCTAGTATATCTGCTTATTATGGTTGAGATTTTGAATCAACTCATAATCTAGCCACGCAAGATATTATTAAAAGAGTTATTGATAATTCTGATAATACATTTGCAGTATGATTTAATAAGGAAACATGATGATACTATGTAAATGAGTGAGAGATAGATAAGACAAATGATATGGAGGTAGGTACATATCTATGCTCTCTTAATAAATCTGAAAAATTAAATAAAAATAATTTACTCCACCCCGATGGACCATTCTCACCCACAGAACTTTTTGATCTCATAAAAAAGTACAAAGACTGAGATTTCTGAGGTGAAGAAGTGAGATGACTCTTTGAATGATATCTTGAAGGGTTTGAGGAAAATATGGATGCGATTGCTCGTGATTATCTAGCAAACGAGGAAAATGGTTCCCACATAATAGCATTTTTAAATGCAAAAAAATCAGCGTGAAATACTCATCCAATTTATTGAGATTCAGGAATTACTAATCTTGCAGAAACATTAGCTTCTACAGATATTAGCTGACTTGAAAATGAAGATTTAAAAAATGAGGTTCTAGATTATAGAAGACAACAAGCAGGAGAAAGATTTATTGCTCAGTTATCTGAAATGTATAACTGAGACGAAGAAATAATGGACATGCTCTGACCAATAGTAATGACAGCTGTTGGATGAGTATGAAATAAATTTGATTTTGGGTGAGTAAATGACGCTATCTCTCAATACAACGAAAGAATTTGAAATAATTGAGAACAAGTTCCTCTTATACAATGAGATATTCTTGTAGGAGTAGAAGCGTCAATAGCATCTCTCTATGAGGCAAATGAAAGTGCTAATTGGTTAGAAGAGAGTCAGAATCAATTAGATCAGGCTATTGCAGAATGAGCTACTAGAAGCACTGAACTTCATAATTTACAGAAGCAACTTGTTGCAGCAGTTGGGTGAAGTGAAGTAAACCAAGAATTGGTTAATGAACTCCAAGGAAAGATACAAGTACTTCAAAGGAGAAGTTTTTACGCTCAAACCCAAATCGATCAGGCTGAAGCTGATAATGAAGAAGCAAGGACAGCTGCTGAAGAAAGTGCATTGGAGAGTGAAAGGTCTGTTGATAATTTTAGAAATATCATTGAAGAAGAAGGATATATCGAATCTAGAGAAAATCGTATTAGATCTATATTAGAAAATCCATCTAATATTAGAGCTGTAATTAATAAAGAAGAACTCCTTGGGATTTTTAGTTCAGAAGATAGAGGTGCTTTAATAAATGCAGATATAAATTTTCAGGATATTAATCCAAATTTGCGATCAGATAAAGATATAATTATGAGTTTTCCTGGTCACCTTAATGCACATGATATTACATTTCTCCCACATTCACTACTAGCGGATGAAAATTTTCATTTTACAATGAGCACAATAACTAAATCACTGATGATTTGAGATGGTAGTAATATCCATGCACTACTACTTGCATCAATGAGAGAATCTCAAAATAGTATATGACTTGTAAGACTATTAGCGGAAAAAATTTGAAGATTTGAGAATGAACATCAAGAAATAATCAGAAATAATATCCCTTTGAGTTTACAAAGAGTAGATAGCGATAATTTGCTTTGAATAGAAAACAAAACAACTGTAGAAATTCATGATATTTCATACTATCAAGATAAATTAGCTACCCTTCCAAATAAAAGAGATCTTATGGATTCAAAAGAAGAGAGTGCTGCGCGAAGAACTATAGAAGAAATAGATGCTTTTTTTGAATTACGTTGAATAAGTATGGAACGTGAAAATTTATTAAAAGATGTTATAAGAAAATGATATTTATCACAAGCTCCTTTTGCTAGACTTAACATAAATAGATCTCCTGAGGTATGGAAATTGATAGTTGATAATGTACAACAAAACTTATTTGATGATTTAAAATATATTCCATTATGAACTAGAAATTCAGATATATTTTACGATTATCTTTTAGAAAAATCAAACGCATCACAATGGAATTTTATTGATGATTATCTAGTATTTGATGATATACCAGATTTGTATAGAATCTACTCTAAACTTCAAGAAAAAGAATGAATTAACTCTGAAGTTATAAAAGGATTTTTATCCCTGGACCCTGCTTTCAGATCAATAGCACAGGCAGCAATAAACTCTTGAAATATAAACTGATATTCTCAAGAGCAAAAAGACTTTGTAAGTGATATATTAGCTTCATGACAAGAATATGATTCTGCATTTAATAATATTAGAACAAGTATACCTGAACAATTATGAAATGATATTGAGCTTGGAAAACAAGAATTATTAAATGCAATAAAAAATTTAGAAGTATGTAGTTGATTACGAGAAGATGATGATGCTCTTGAAGAATTAGTATCTATTACTACTAATAACTTTCCAGAAATACATGCAGCTACTAGAAATCTAGCTAGAATATTTAAGGGAAATATGACAGATGTAAGAACATTTATAATAGAAGTATCTAAGATAGAGATAAGTAGAAGATCAATACAAAGTTCAGAATTTGCAAATAACGAGAGAAATTTAAATGAATATAGTCTTTGAGCTAAAGAATATATGAATGAAGATTGATCCTACGACCAAGAAAAGCTCAGAAAACTAATAACTATAAGTATTTCATCCTCATCTAATAAGTCAGAGGCTTTAAATTGAATAAATAGAAATTTGCTGGAAGTATGATTTACAAACCAACAGCTCATCGATTTACAAACCAATTTTATTAATATTGAGTATGACAATATTATAGCTGCAGCTTGATTAAGATACTTACAGCAGAATCCTGAAGTCAACCCATGAGATGTACCAACTTGACAAGAATTATATACTTATACTCAAGAAAATATTGATGAAGTTATTAATGATTATAGAGTTTTAATATTACCTGAGTCTCAAGAGGATACAACTATTCCAATTAATAGAGATTCTTCTAAACCTCAAGAAAACATATCCCAAACTCCTTACGAAATTTGAGGAACCCAAGAAAAACCAACTTTAGAATATAACTGAAATAAAATTAATATTAGTCCAGAAGAAGCGAATGGAATGAGGAATAATCCTGAAGCTATAGAAAACTTCATTAATGCTGATAAATATTTTTCAAGTATTGGTTTAGAGAGTATTTGGAGAAACTATAGAAAAGAAATAGTTATAGCCATGAATATGTCAGGTTGAGATATTCAAATTAACCTCAATGACGATAGTTTATGACAACTTGAATTTATTAAATTTTCTCAATATGCATATAAAATAGCAAATTGAGAAAATTCACAACCAAGTGATAAAGTAAATGAACTACAAAATCAGTTCTACGTATATTGAGATATTCATGCAGAGGATAAATCACTACTATGAGATAGATTTATTACAGATTTAAATACTTTATGAATAAATAAAGAACTTACATCCTGACAAATCGCAGCAAGGTTTTCAGAACTTGCAACATGAGAAGGGCTATCACAGGAAATTGAGAATTTATAAGAAATCATAAAATCCCTCTCGGGATTTTATTCTATTTCTCTAAATTCAGCGTATCTAGCATTTCTTCATCTTCTGATGTCCTAATTATACTGGCTCTCACTATCTCATCTGCTTTATTCTTAAGCTTCGTAAGGATAACTCATTGCGTTACTCTTGAAGTCTTTCTCACTCCCTTGAGGTTAAGTCGTATAGTTTGACCTGCTTTAGATATAAGGAGAATATCACTCTCTTTTCTATCTTCCTCTGTTAGTATTTTAGCAGAAACAAGTTTTCAAGTTTTGGCTGTTACAGCCATAGCTTTCACACCAGCTCCTCCTCTCTTTTGATTTCTATATTCTTCAATTTCAGAGATTTTTCATAGACCGTTTTGCGTTACGATGAATACAAATTTATTGTCCTCTCATACGACGGCAACTTCTATTACATAATCATCTTTTTTAAGAGCGATTCATTTTACGCCGGCTGCGGCTCTTCCCATTGATCTGACGTCTTCCTCGTGGAATTGAATAGCTTTTCACTGCCGAGTTGCGATAAAGATACTATCATGTCCTGTTGTTGTTTTCACCCATTTGAGTTCATCTCACTCTTTTACCCCAACTACTTTGAGGCCATTTGCCCTGATATTTCTTACTTGATCAAGCTCAAGTTTTTTTACGATTCACATTCGAGATACAAAGAAAAGATATTTATTTTCTTCTCTTGTGATATCGAGAACCGCTGATATTTCTTCTCCTTTTTGTAAGTTAAGAAGATTCACAATTGCCTGTCATTTTGCAATTCGTGTTGTCTCAGGTACTTCGTATGCTGGAAGCGTGAACACTCGTCCTTGGCTCGTAAAGAAGAGTAAATCAGCGTGATTTGTAGTAGGCACTACAAGGTAAATCTCATCATCATCTTTTGTTGCTGTTGTAATTCATTTTCCACCTCTTCTTTGAGTCCTGAATGCTGATGATTTGAGTCGTTTTACGTAATTATTTTTTGTAAGAACGATAACAACATCCTCATTTGGAATAGTATCTTTTGCATTAAATTCTCATACTTTTCCGAGATTTACTCTTGTCTTTCTAACGTCACCAAATGATTCATTAATAACATCAAGTTCATCTCCAACCATAGTTATAATTCTATCTGGCTTAGCAAGAATATCCTCTAAGTCTCCAATAAGAATTCTCTTTTCTTTGAGTTCATCCTCTACTTTTTGTCTTTCAAGACCAGCTAATTTTTGCAATCTCATCTCAAGAATTGCTTCTGCTTGTAATTGTGAAAGTTCGAATTGAGCCATAAGGTTTGTCCTCGCTTCATCTCTTGTCGCGCTCGCTCGAATCGTCTTGATAACTTCATCGATATGATCAAGAGCAATCTTAAGTCCTTCAAGAATATGGGCTCTTGCCTGAGCTATTCTCAGTTCATACTGAGTCCTGCGAGTAACTACTTCTTTTCTATGGTCGATAAACTCAAGAAGCATTTCTTTGAGATTATAAAGTTTAGGTTGTACCCCTCTCTCTCCTAGAGCAATCATATTGTACCCAAAACTTGTTTGAAGCTGCGTAAGTTTATAGAGTTGATTGAGTACCTTTTTAGGGAAAGAGTCTTTTTTAAGTTCTACAATCACTCGAACTCCATCTTTATTACTTGATTCATCTCTAATATCTGAGATTCCTACTATTTTTTTATCTCGAACCAGGTCAGCCATTTTTTCAATAAATGTTGCTTTATTCATACCATATGGAACCTCTGAGATATGAATATATTTTCTTCCTTTTTGATTTTCTTCAATATTTGCAACCCCTCTCACTATAACAGATCCTCGACCTGTAGAGTAAGCCGTTAAAAGAGCTTCTTTATCATAGACGATACCTCCCGTTGGAAAGTCTGGTCCTTTAATGTATTCCATAAGATCCTCTACCGTTGTTTCACCAACACTTGGATGAAGTAATAGATATTTAATAGCAGCAATGAGTTCTCACAGGTTATGTGGAGGAATATTAGTTGCCATACCAACCGCAATACCCATAACACCGTTCATAAGGAGATTAGGAATACGTGCCGGCATAACAGTAGGCTCCTGACGAGTCGTATCAAAGTTATCCCTAAAATCTACTGTTTCTTTCTCTATATCAGAGAGCATTTGCTCTGCAATTTTTGTCATTTTTGCTTCCGTATATCTGTAGGCAGCAGCTCCATCACCATCCATAGAACCGAAGTTACCTTGACCATCAACAAGAGGATAACGAAGTGAAAAGTCCTGAGCCATACGAACCATAGCTTCATATACTGAGCTGTCACCATGTGGATGGTATTTACCAAGTACATCCCCGACAACCGTTGCTGACTTTCTATACTTTGCGCTCGGACGAAGTCCCTGTTCATGCATAGAGTAGAGAATACGTCTATGTACTGGTTTAAATCAATCTCTCACGTCTGGAAGTGCTCTTGAGACGATAACACTCATCGCATACTCCATATAACAGCTCTCCATCTCATCAGAGATACTCCTGGCACTATCACCATCATATTTCACTGCTGTATCGATAGGTAGCATTATTTCTTGGTTTAGGTCATCTTCTGGAGTTTCATTTTCTGCCATGTATTTTCTTATAAAAAATAAATATTACCCTCTCGTAATTTATACCTAAAATATACTGAAATTTTGGCTACAATCAAAGGAAAATACACATAATTCTGGTAAATATCACTATATTTATTTGACAATCAAACTATTTTAAATATAAAGTATTAACTTATTTAAAAATAATTAAAAATATGAACTTTCCAACAGGTGGAGCAATAGCCTTAAGTGCTGTGTTATTGGCAGGATGTGCCAAATTTCAAGAATGATATAGGGATCAGGCGTATCAAATCCTAGATTGATATCTATGAGAAAATATACAAACATGAGATATGGCATATAGAGAGTGAACACCTGTTCCAAATGCAGATAACGCTTGTGATATGATACAACCTATTTTTGATAAAACTACTTGAGAGCCATTAGCTATAATAGATCCTAGATATGTAAAAATTTCTGAAAATAACTGAAATGAACTAATAATTCTCTGTGATGAAACAAATAGTGCCACTGATGCATGATTTAACTTAGAAGAAAAAGATCCAATATCTTAAAAAACATTTTTGCCCAAAAATACTTTCTCCTTATAGTAGGAGAAAGTATTTTTTATTATAAAATTTATGAAAGCTATTATTCTTGCGGCTGGTAAATGAACTCGGCTTCAGCCTCTCACTCTAGAAATACCTAAAGCAATGGTTCAGGTATTTTGAAAGTCTTTATTGCAATATAATATGGAAAGACTTCTTCCCTATGTAAATGAATTTATCATTGTAGTAAAATATAAGAAAGAAGTAATTAAGAATCACTTCTGAAATCAGTTCAAATGAATTCCAGTGAGATATCATGAACAATGAGAAGAAAGTGGTACGTGAGCTGCAGTTAAATGAATTCAAATGGCTGGAGATATAGTTATTGCTTACGCTGATGCTATTTTTTCTCAAAAGGATATAGATAGTGTTATGCAGGAAACATGATACTCTGTACTTGCTAAAAAAGTAGAAAACCCAGAAAAATATGGGATATTTCGTTTAGATGAAGCGTGATATATTGAAGAGGTAATTGAAAAACCACAAAGCTATATATGAAATCTCGCAAATTTTTGATTTTTTAAAGTAAATGATTCTCTATTAGGTTATGTAGAGCAAGTAAAAGCCTCACCAAGATGAGAAATTGAAATTACAGATGCAATAAATAAATTTGTAGAAAATAATAAAATGAAACCTATTATCTTACAAGAAGATTTTATCGATATTACTTCTGTAGAAGACTTACAAAAAGCAAATATCCTTACTAAACCAGAGCTTTGAGAAACTAAATATCTTGAGAATATTTGAGAGTATCAGCTGCACTTAGGAATACCTGAAACAGGAATTCAAGAAATAGTAAATTATAGCTTGGATGAAACAGATACGGCTCTGAGAGAATGAACATCAGATTGGAAAAAGCGCTTCATATCCGTCGAAAATCTTAACTCATGGTATGATGACGAAGATAGATATCCTTTCACTCTCCTCTCAAATGAGTGAGTCGTCGCTGGTCTTTGGTGGGGACGTCCTGCAAAAATACCGAATATAACAGAGCTAATTAATAAGCAATTATATGAAACACTCCTAAAGAATGAGCGTAAAACGCATACGAGCGCAATAAGAATATATCCATTTGCTCGCTGAGATCGCCTCGCAAGTCCCTTTATGGCAGCCTGTAGTAGATATTATGATCATCTCTTTCAAGAAGTGTATATGTGCGTTGATATTGATGAGCAAAATATAGCTTCTCAAAGAGCATTTGAAAAAATTTGATTTGAAAAAGTTTGATATTGAAAAAATATAAATAACTCTCCTGAATCGTGAAAACAGAGATTTGTATATATGCGAATTTCTTAATGTATGATACATTATAAAAAAGTTAGGATACCCTAACTTTTTTATTGACTATAGTTATTTCATTCATATACTCCTTAAACATTAATTAATTAAT
>JAWUVV010000053.1:0-24579 GCA_034112165.1 Candidatus Altimarinota bacterium | reverse complement strand
CCATTCCATCCCAATAGATTCCAACAAACTGATTAAAATCAATCCTGTTTCCAAATTGTTTCTCAAATGATTTCGGAGCATTTTCTATTGTAACAGTAGACATATTAATTTTCTTAAAAATTATTTATATAATTATTATATCCAAAAAAAACAAAAATCAATCTCAAGAAGATCCAGATGAGATACTCGCTATGCTCAATGATTTATAGAAAAGTATTTACAATGAAAAAATAGAATAAGATGTTTATTCTACTCTATAAGATATATTTTAATTAAAGATTAACTTAAAAATTTGAAGATTGTAGTTGCTTATAAAGTAATATCTCTAATGTGGATATACTTGTAATTCCATGTATTTTATCAGCCATATCAAAATCAACGTCTCAATTTCCATGTACAAATTCTATAAATCTTTTTTCATCTAATCCACACAAGCTAGAAAACGAGCTATATGTACTTCAATTCCCTATAATATATTTTTTAATCATTTCTATTACATTATATTCATTCAAAAAATCTATACTAGACTCACCTAATGAAATACTTAGAATCTTAGTAGTTTCTTCTCTTACTTTTCAAATAACCTTTTTATATTCTTCTTGAGCTAATTCCTCTAAGGCATCTATTCAATTTTTAATAGTTGTATATTGTCATACAAATCTATCGAAATCAAACCTACGTGCCTCTAAAATAGAATAGTCAAGAAGAAGTGGTTTGTTTTCATTAAAGAAATCTCATAAATTTCAATCTCTATCTCATTCTCAACAAATATTTTTTATTTGCTGAGCTAATGACTTAAAAGAATCATTTTCTGATTTAGCTAACAATGCTTCAGCTGTTACTGTTTCTCATACTACTAATTTCATAAATTTAAAACTAAAAAATAATCTATACCTTTCAGTATAGATTATTTTAATTTTTGTCAATTATTTTATTTATGTTTTAATAACCTCAAGTCTATGTAGCCCCTTTGCCTTGAAAAGGGACAAGTGAGGAAAGGAGTGGTAACACGACTATTCCGAAGTTGAATTGAAAGAGAGGATTCAGGAGAGAGTTGAGTCTTAGAAATTACTTTCTGTTTCCATTTCTTTTTGAACTTCTTTCATGTGAGATTCTGATGTATCAACTGAGTCATCATATTTCGCATCAAAGTATTCATTTTCCTGCTGAGTCATATGTCCATTGATACGTTTATATTGTTCCCCTGCAGGTATAAGACGACCAATGATAACATTTTCTTTCAGCTCTTTGAGTTTATCAATTTTACCTGATACGCTGCTTTCTACCAGTACTCGTACTGTTTCTTGGAAAGAAGCAGCAGAGAGCCATGATTCTGTATAGAGTGAAATTTTCGTGATTCCGAGTAGGAGTCTTTCTCCAATACCTGGTTTCTTACCTTGCGAGAGTAGTTTATCATTTTCATTTTTAAATGTAATGATATCAACAATATCTCCAGGGAAGAACTCAGTGTCTCATTTATCAAGTACCCTAATACGAGAGAACATTTGTCTCACAACTAATTCGATATGTTTCGAGTTAACCGTTTGCCCCTGAGATGCATAGATAGATTTAATATCATCTACAATATATTTTTCAGCAGCGAGTACACCTCCAACTTGCATAAGTTTTTGTATAGAGAGATTCCCTTCTGTAAGTTTCTGAGCTGTTTTTACTTCATCTCCATCTTTTACAAGAAGCGTTCTCCCTAGATCAAATGCATATTCATATCGTCTCTTTTCTACATCTTTGATGACAATCATTCAGCCAGATATTTTTTTCACCTCACCTCCAAATCCTGCAGTAATTCTAGCTTTTTCTTTCTTATTTCTTGCAAGAATTTGTTTTGGCTTAATGATTTGTCATTCCTTAACAGCAACTTCAAAGTCCTCAGAGAAGTAGTATTCTTCCTCTTGAAGTCCATGAGCTGTAACAGAAACTATAACTTGGTTATTATCATGTTCTACTCCTATAGTTCCATCAATATCTGAGATTTCAGCAATAAGTTTTGGATTTCTCGCTTCGAGAAGTTCTTCAACTCTCGCAAGACCTTGAGTCATATCACCCCCTTCTTTTGCAACTCAACCCGAATGGAAAGTACGCATCGTAAGCTGAGTTCCTGGTTCACCAATAGATTGAGCAGCTATTACTCAAACAGGAGAACCAATATCGACACCAGCATTCGCTGCAAGATCAAGACCATAACATTTTTGACATACACCCCCCTCAGTTTCACAAGTAAGTACAGATCTAATAGCAACTTCCGGTATTTTCTTTTCTTGTATGATAGCAAGAGTATTTTTATCAATAACCGTTCCTTCAGTAATAATTACTTTTCCTGAATCATCTTTAACATCAAGAGCAAGAGTATGAGAATAAATTCTATCTTCGAATTTTTCGTCAAATCCAGTTTTTGGATCTTCTCTGAGAACTACCTTATGATGTACTGTCATACAATCCTCTTCCCTAACAATTATGTTTTGAGATGAATCAACGAGTCTACGAGTAAGATACCCAGATTGTGCTGTTTTTAGCGCGGTATCTGATTTACCTTTACGTCCACCATGGGTTGCAATAAAGTATTCAAGAGTAGAGAATCCTTCTTTCAGTGTAGATTTAATAGGGAGCTCAATAGTTTTACCACTCGTAGATGCTACCAATCATTTCATACCTGCAAGCTGAGTAATATTACCCCAGTTCCCCCGAGCCCCTGAGTCAATAAAGTTGAAGATATGATTATTATTATTATAAAGAGATTTCATTTCTTGCTCTATGACTTTTTTAACTTCAGCCCATATTACAATAGATTGAGCAAATTTTTCATCTGCTGTAAGGAACCCGTTCCAATGTTTCTTTTGGATATAGGTAACTTTTTCGCTCGCAACTTCTAAAAGCTGCTTTTTATTTTCTGGCATGATCATATCAGACTCTGAAAATGAGAGCCCTGAAAGAGTCGCATACTTGAACCCAAAATCTTTAATATCATTTACAAATACTGCCGTTTTTGCAGGTCCGAGTAATTCATATGATTCTGAGAGAATTCTCTTGAGTACAGATTTTTTAAGGGTTTCATTTATATACCCAAGCTCTTCTGGAACAATTTCATTGAAGAGAAGTCTTCCGTACGTAGTCTCTATAATTTGTCCCTTTACTCTTACTTTTATCATCGCATGAACAGAAAGTTCATTCGCATCATACGCATGAGAAGTATCATCTATATTTGCGTACATATTTCACTCTCCCTTAACACCTTCTTTATGTGAAGTGATATAGTACGAACCAAGAATCATATCCTGAGACGGAGTAACGATTGGATCTCCTGATGATGGAGCAAGGAGATTTTTTGAAGTTACCATAAGGTTTTTTGCTTCATCTTGAGCTTTTTGCGTAAGAGGAAGATGAACAGCCATTTGATCACCATCAAAGTCGGCATTAAATGCTGTACAAGTAAGTGGGTGAAGCTGTATAGCCTTCCCTTCTACAAGAACTGGTTTAAACGCTTGGATTGAAAGTCTATGGAGTGTCGGAGCACGGTTAAGAAGAACGTATTTTCCTTCAATGACTTCATCTAGAGCGTCCCATACCTCTTTTGTTGACCCTTCGATAAACTTTTCAGCATGTTTTACATTATATACAATTCCAGCTTCTATAAGCTTAGAAATAATAAATGGTTTAAAGAGAATAAGTGCCATTTTCTTTGGAAGACCACAATGATCCATTGGTAGATCTGGACCAACTACAATAACAGAACGTGCAGAGTAATCAACTCGTTTCCCAAGTAAGTTCTGACGGAAACGACCTTGTTTCCCTTTGAGTACTTCTGTAAGAGATTTAAGTTTCTTTTTATTAGCTGTCACGTACCCTGATCTATTATTTCTAGATTCACCAGTAATCAACATATCTACTGATTCTTGGAGCATACGTTTTTCATTCTTTAGAATAACTTCAGGAGCACCAAGCTCAATAAGTTTTCTGAGCCTGTTGTTTCTATTAATAACTCGCCTGTATAAATCGTTTAGATCAGAAGATGCAAAACGTCCTCCATCGAGTTGAATCATAGGACGAAGATCTGGTGGTATAATTGGTAACACATCAAGAATAAACCATTCTGGTCTCTGTCCTGATTTTAGCAGATTTGAAGCAAGTTTAATTTTTTGAAGAATTTTCTTCGTTTTAGCCTGCGTAGCAGTCTTGAGATCTTTTTGATTTTTTTCAATAAAAGCAAGGAGATCAATTCTAGAAAGAAGTGTTTTAAGATGTTCCGCTCCTGTTCCACCAACAAATACATGTGGGAATTTTTCGCTGAGAACTCTATACTCTAACTCACCAACAACTGCACCTACCTCAAGAGATTTAAGATTTACTTTCAGTTCATCAAATTCAGCAGTAAGAGCGTCAATTTTAGCCATTACTTCAGCTTCTGCTTGAGCGTATTTCTTTGGAGTAAGTTTTTTCTCTTCTTTTTGAATTTTTAACTCATTAATTTCTCTTTGAGCATCTTTTTGCATTTCTGCTTTTGAAGTCTTGTATTTTTCATCAAGATTTTTTAGTGCCTCATCAAGTTTGTCTTCAAATACCTGCGTAATAATATACGAAGCAAAGTATACAACCTGCTCAAGCTTTTTAACTGGGAGGTCTAGGAAAAGTCCAATTCTACTTGGTACTGATTTAAGATACCAAATATGTGCTACTGGAGCATACAGCTCGATATGAGCCATACGTTCTCGTCTCACATTGGCCTTTGTAACCTCAACACCACATCTCTCACATACAACACCTTTGTATCTAATTCTTTTATATTTACCACAAGCACACTCGTAGTTTTTTCGTGGTCCAAAGATTTGTTCACAAAAGAGTCCTCCTCTTTCTGGTCTTTGGGTTCTATAATTTATAGTCTCAGAAATGAGTACCTTTCCATGAGAAAGTCCTCTAATTTTTTCTGGAGACGTCAATCCAACAGTTATACCAGCAAGGTTATCAAGGTTTTTCCCTTTCGTAACGTCGCTTTTTCCGACACCCTTCCCTATTTCTGAAAAATCAGTGATTTTATCATTCAGGAAGTTATCAAATTGTTTATCAAACATATTTTTGAAATGATTAGTAAAATATTAGATATGAATTATTTTTAGTTTTTCTCTTATAACACCTCTCTCAATTCTCTCCTGGCAGGAGAAAGTTGGATAGAGGTGTCTGAGAATAATTATGCTTTGTCATCTACTATAGGATCAGCTTTTGCTTTCTCTTTTGCTTTCTGCTCTGCTTCCACTTTTTCAGCTGCTTTTTCTATTTCAATAATTTTTTCATATCTCTCCATAGTTTGCGCTTCTGTATAATCAAGCTCTTCTTGATCAAGAAGTCCTACATCAAGACCGATTGCCTGGAGCTCTTTAATAAGTACATTAAATGACTCAGGTATGTTTGGTTTTTTGATAGGAGTATTTTTTACAATCGCTTCGTATGCTTGAGTACGACCTGCTACATCATCTGATTTAATAGTAATCATTTCTTGAAGGATGTTACTTGCAGCATATGCCTCAAGTGCCCATACCTCCATTTCTCCAAATCTTTGTCCACCATTTTGAGCTTTACCTCAAAGTGGCTGCTGAGTTACCATAGAGTATGGTCCTACAGATCTTGCATGAATCTTATCTTCAACTAAATGATGAAGTTTGAGCATATATTTCACTCACACCATAGTTTTTTCTTTGAATGGTTCACCTGTGTTCCCATCAAAGAGTTGCATTTTTCCATCAGGGTCCATACCAGCTTTAGCCATGACTCCTTGAATTTGAGTAATACTCATACCATTAAGTACTGGAGTAGCTACCTTAATTCCAAGTTTTCTCGCTGCAAATCACAAGTGAGATTCGAGTACTTGCCCGATATTCATACGGGATACAATACCTAGTGGGTTAAGCATAATGTCAACTGGAGTCCCATCAGCCATAAATGGCATATCTTCTGATGGTACGATTCGAGAAACAATACCTTTATTCCCATGACGACCAGCCATCTTATCACCTACTTCAATTTTTCTAGTTTGAGCAACAAATACTTTTACTTGTTTAAATACTCCTGTAGGAAGATTATCTCCAAGTTCTCTTTTTAGGATATGTACATCAAGAATTTTTCAACCTTGACCAGATGGTAGTCTCATAGAAGAGTCTTTTACATCTTTTGATTTATCACCAAAAATTGCTCGCAGGAGTCTCTCTTCAGGAGAAAGCTCTTGTTCTCCTTTTGGAGTGATTTTACCTACTAAGATATCACCACCTTCTACGAATGCTCCTACTCTAATAATACCATCAATATCTAAGTCTTTTAGTTTTGTAGCTGAAACATTAGGTATATCATCTGTTGTTTGCTCGGGTCCTAGTTTTGTCTCCCTGACATCCAGTGAGTATTCTTTTATATGTATTGACGAGAAGAAATCATCCATCATCAATTTATCTGAGATAATAATCGCATCCTCAAAGTTATACCCCTTCCATGGCATATAGGCAACCGTGAGGTTTCTCCCAATAGCGAGTTCTCCATTTTCTACAGAGTGACCATCAACGAGGATATCACCTTTTTTGATTTTTTGACCGTGAGACACCAGAGGAGTTTGATGAAGGATCATATCATGATTTGATCTCTTGAATGTTACGAGTTCATGAAGAACCTTTTCACCATTTTTATAGAGAACGGTAACGTGCTTCGCATCAACTCCTAGGATTTCTCCATCGTCTTTTGCAACCACTACGTATTCACTATCTTCACCGACAGCTCGCTCCATACCAGTACCGACAACCGGAGCATCCGTTCTAATAAGTGGAACTGCTTGACGCATCATGTTCGATCCCATTTCAGCTCGAGTTGCATCATCATGCTCTAGGAACGGAAGAAGCGACGTTTCAACAGACATCGTTTGTTTTGGTGAAACATCGATATGAGTGATTTCATTGATATGTGAAATAGTTGGTTCATTACCAGCCCTAGCAGAGATGCGGGTTTCAGCAAAGTTACCAAACTCATCAGTTTTTGAACCAGCCTCAGCTACTGTAAGAACTCGCTCTTGATGTGCATCAAAATATTCGAATTTACTAGAGAGGAATCCACGTACATGAATCATTTTATCTGTAACTGCTTTTTCAACAGCTGCTGCATCTTTTTCACTCATAAGAGTTTTATCCTCTACTATAATTTTTCCCTTTGCATCTTTGATATCTCCAAGTGCATATCTATTAATGAGTGCTTTCCCATCATTTTTAACTTTATGTTCTAGTGCTTGATATGGAGTAAGAAGGAATCCAAACCTATCTACTTTTGCGTAGGTAGCAAGATGGAGAACCAAACCAATATTTGGTCCCTCTGGAGTAGCAATAGGACATATTCGTCCATACTGCGTTGGATGGACATCACGAACTTCAAACGAAGCTCTTTCTCTCGTAAGACCACCAGGCCCTAGAGCACTCACACGTCTCTTATGAGCAAGCTCTGAGAGTGGATTTGACTGATCCATAAACTGTGAAAGTTGAGACGAACCAAAGAATTCTTTGAGTATCGCAACGATAGGACGAGAGTTGATAAATGTACCTGGAGTAGCATCATCAAGCTCTACGATTGTCATACGATCTTTTGCGATTCGCTCCATTCGAGCAATACCAACTTTGATTTTATCAGTCACAAGCTCACCAACAGATCGAACACGTCTATTTTCTAGATGATCAATATCGTCTAGTTTGAAACCATCTTTCCCAGAATGTAGGTTCAGAAAGTATTTCAATGACTCAATAAGATCTTCAAGCTTTAAAAATCTTCCATCTTCGTCCTCGTATTTCGTTTTAATCCCTAGTTTTGAAGTCATTTTAAGTCTTGCGATTTCTCCAAGATTAAATCTTTTTTCATCATAAAACGTTGTAGTGAATAGGTCTTCTACTCGCTCATCAGTAGCAAGATCACCTGGACGAAGTAGTTTATAGAGTGCATGCAGCGCTTCTAAGCGAGTAGTAGTTTTGTCTTTTTCAAGAGTAGGAACCACGTGAGTTACCATAATATCATCTCCAAGCTCTTTAAATGCTGACATAATTTCAGCGTTTGATTCAAGACCAAAAGCTCTGAGAAGTACTGAAATAGGAAGTTTTCTCTTTTTATCAATTTTAACATTGATGATACCTTTTTTCTCAATATCAATCTCAAACCAAGAACCTTTTTCAGGGATAAATTTAAGACCGACACCGTTATCACCTGAAGTAAAGAATACACCAGTAGATCTAACAATCTGGTTCACGATAACTCGCTCAATACCATTTACAATAAATGAACCAGAAGCCGTCATAAGTGGTACTCCACCCATATATACTTCTTGCTCTTTAATTTCACCTGTTTCTTTATTGAGCATCTCAAGTTTTGCTTTGAAAGGAGCTTCAAAGTTAAGGTTTTTCTTTTTACACGTTTCTCCATCATATTTAGGTTCCTCTATAATGAGCCCCTTATAATAGATATCAATTTTTTCTCCTGAAAAGTCACATATTGGAAAGTTATCCCCAAACACTTTATCTAATCCTTTCGTAAGAAAATTATTATACGAATCGAGTTGTACTTCGAGTAGTTCTGGAAGTCCCGCTACTGACCTGTCATCTGTATAGTAATGTCTTCCCTTTATCTCGTAGAGACTTCCAACCTCTGCTGGGGTTGGAGCTTTTTTTACTGTAGGCATATACTGTTAAAGTAAGTCATAAAAATAAAAATAGTAGAAATCAGGAGTTTTCCGTGGGTATCGTAACTCATCTAGGTCTTTCGAAGACTTTCCCTTTCCGCTGCGCTCAAAGCGCAAAAAAATGCCCTAGCTTTTCCCCGAGAACTCATCATAAGCTAGTGCGAACAGGAGTAGTATAGTGAAGATAAGGTGAAGTCAACAAAAAATCCTCTATTTTTAGGAGATTTTTATATCTTTAACTACCCCTCCTTCATATACAATTCTGTGGAACTCATTCATTCATCTAAATCATATCAATTCCAAGTAGTGTTTTGTGAAAATACCATTGCTTGAAAATCTCAGTCATGACTTGCTGCAAAAATTTGAAGTTTCTCATTTGGTTTATCTAATATATCCAATAGCTCTTTTTTTGCACTTCTACTTAATCAATTCGTTGGTTCATCTAGAAAAGCTATAACTCAAGTGCTTGTTTGATCAACTAATTCAAATAATTCATCCATTCTTTTTTTAGTATGTTCTCACTGAGATAGTTCTCACTTATCCTCCTTATCTGAAAATATAAACTTTTCAGCTTGGAGTAATTTGCTTTCATCTTGAACAAAAGGTTTTATATACCCCCATTTAGATCATCCTTGTGATTGACCGCTATGTATTCAAGCACTTAAAAATAAAAAGTTTCAATATACCATCTCTTCTGGAAGATTATGTTTTCTTGCATATGCAGATATACCCCTTATAAATAACGTAATCATTTCTTCATGATTAATATCTTCATATTCTCTATAATTATATTTAGATCTATAAAAACTATCACTAAATCCAGAAAATAATTGTCATTCAGTACAAGCAAAGGATGTATCCCAAATATTTTTTATTCATCATCAAAAAATATTTTTTTGTAGAGTTTCAATTGCCTCTCAAAGTGCAATGTTAAGTTTTTCTGTAGAGACATCATCAAGTTCACTTTTATTATGAGTTAAATCTGAATGAGAATACCATGATCTAAGCAATAAATCAGAATCTGTTTTACTAAATTTTCGAATTTGTTCACATATCTCAATAAATATTCCTACTACATTTTCTCATTTTACCCTTCATAATCAAACATTTTCTCATCTCTCTAAACTTTCATGAAGAATTTGAAGCATAGTACTCTTTCCGCTTCAATTATCTCATGCAAGAAGTAAATTATTTTCTTGAGCATTTAATTTATGTCATATTTCCCAATGAATATTTCAATTTCTAGGAGGAAGATTTAAGACTTCAAAATTTCATATTTTTTGCATGGTACTATTTGTAATAGGTAATTATCTATTATTATAGAATTAAATATGCATTAGTAAAGTATTAATCTTTTACATCAAAAATATAATATATAAAATCATAAAAATATAACTAAATAAGAGAATATGATTCGATTAATAAAACTGATTATATGGATAGCTGTAATATCTGGATGAATATTCTTTTGGCAATACTCTAGCTATGAAAATACAATTCTCACGCAAGAAGAAACAATGCTAGAAGTGACATGAGGATGATTTCAGAAAGTACTTGCGGACGCTGGAGCTAATTCCCTCTTCACAAGAATATATATCTCACAGAATGCCCCTGATTTTGATCTACAAAAAGGAAATTATGTAATTCCTGCTAATGCAGATATAAAAACATATCTCGAGAGTCTCAGGTATCCTATAAACCAAACAGATATAAATCTCACATTTCTTGAGTGATGGAATATATTTGATATAGACGAATATTTAATTGAAAAATGACTTATAAATCAATGAGAATTCATCTCTTACAGTGAAAACTTTTGTAATCCTGAGCAGTATCCAAGTGATTTAGGTTGAAAGGTCTGTGATCTGAGTGCTGATTTTCCATTTCTATCAGATGCTCAGAGCTTAGAGTGATTTCTCTATCCAGATACCTACGCTATAAATCCAAATAATTTTAATGTTCGCAGCCTTGCTATAAAAATGCTTTCTAATTTTACGCTCAAAGTTATTGGCTCTGGTGTTATTAGTGATATGGGAAGTATAGAAATCCTTGATGTCATAAATCTCGCGAGTATTGTAGAAAAAGAAGAGCGTAATGCAGCTGAAAAATCTACCGTAGCTGGAATACTCAAAAAACGCCTTGATGAAGGTTGGATGATAGGAGCTGACATCACAGTATGTTATCCTTTTAGGCTCACAGCGGAGCAATGTAAACTCTCAGTTACAAAATATCTTTATGAAGTAAATGATTACAATACGCGTCAAAAAATCTGACTCCCAGCTGGACCAATCTGAAATCCATCAGTAGAAAGTATTCAGGCTGTTGTAAATCCTAAAGATACACAGTATTGGTACTATCTCCATGATACGCAAACTGGGCAGATATACTACGGGAGAGACAATGCTGAGCATGAAAGAAATAAGCAGCTCTATCTTCGCTAGTTTTGACTCACTTAAATAAATCCCTACAATATTAAGGAACTCGACATCTATGGACTTGACTTAAATAATAATGGAATAGTGCGTGAAGCACTTCCATCAAACTAGTTCTCTTTTTTCGAATCCTTTACTGCTTCGCAGAGTTTCCTTTGGAAAAGGAAACCATAAAAAAAACTTTTTCACGAGGCTTCCTTTTCCAAAGGAAGCTGGCCGAAGGTCTGAAGGATTAAAATATTAATAACACATACACTATGGATATATCAAATATGATTCTCGCGAATCTCAAAGGAAAGGCCCTACAGCAAATCTCATCAAAAGTTGGTGGTGATAGTGTAGGAACGAAAGCTATTGCAGCAAAAGCGCTTCCAATGATACTCGCGCAGTTATCTAAAAACTCTCAAGATGAAGCGTGAGCTGAGAAAATAAATAATGCTCTTAATGCTCACCTTGGAAAATCAAAGGTTGATATCGAAGATGGGAAAAATATTCTTGGTCATATATTTGAAAGTTCTGAATCTGCAGTAAAAGAAGTTGCAAAAGCTTCTGGACAAAGTGAAGTTCAAGCCTCTGGAGTTATGGGAGCTCTTAGCTCAATAATCATGGAAACACTTGGTGATCAAAAGAAAGCAGCATCAGGTTTTGGAACTCAAGATGTAATGAAAATGCTTTCATGAGTTGGGGGTGACTCTGATATAATTGGAATGGTGATGGATCAGGATGGTGATGGTGATTTTGATACGCAAGATGCTATGAAGTTTGGTCTAGGATGGATAAAAAGTAAATTTTGAGGAAGAAAATAATACTTTTAAAGATAATAAAAATGAGTCCGGACTCTCGAGAGTCCGGACTCATTTTTATTATCTTAAATTTACACCTAATTCCTGAAGTCTATTTAATTCATATTCACTTAGCTGCTCGAATAAATCTTTTGAAGAATATATTTCCTGAGAAATTTGTGAGAAGTAATCCTTTCATCACTTTGTGTAAATATTTTCCTTACGCAGACATCTCTCATCTAAACAATAACTCGATTGTTGTATTCACTCCGGAACTAGAATAGCTCTATTTTTAATGTATCAAAGCTCAATGGCTTTTTCTATTACTTGTTTCCAAATATATCCAGCTCCTGTAATCCCTGTTACTCCATTCATTGAGGAGTTATCATTATTCCCTACCCAAACTCAGACAACTAAATCTGGATGGTATGAGACAACGAGATTATCTCTAAAGTCACTACTTGTTCCAGTTTTCACGGCTTGAGGAATAGAAGTACTCAGAATAGAATTCACACCAAAACTCACATCTCTGTTATCTGGATCAGAGAGAATATCATAGAGTAAAAATTTATTTAGTTCCCCCTCGATGTGGGGGATACCTGCGTCAGCAGGAGGGGGAGTTGTATTAGGGAGGAGTTTCCTGTAACTATAAACGAGCTGCTCCAGACTAATACTCGGGTTTCACAGTACCAGTGAATACCCATAATGCTCAGCTGGAAACTGCAATTGAAATCCATAGTCCTTATAGAAATCATATACTTGCATCAGTCAGAGCTCTTTTGCGAGTCGCACGGTAGCATTGTTAAAACTATTTCACAGGGCTTTTTTCAGTCTCACCAGACCATATTCTTTGAGGGAATAATTTTCAGAGATATACACACTTCCCTCTTGAAATGAGTTATACTCACTCTCGATATCAAGCAGCAAATCATCAGGATTTGCTCCAGATTCGAGAGCCATGAGATAGAGAAATGGTTTTACCGTACTTCCGGGTTGCCTGAGGGATTGTATTACATCCACCTGACCATCGATGTCACGCGCGTAAAAGTTCTTACTCCCTTGGTACACCAGTATTTCTCCAGTACTTGGAATCATCGCAAATATTGCTCCGTTGGTCACGTTTTTATCAGCTAGCTCTCAGAGTGTTTGCTGGAGGGTATCTCTCGTAAAGTTTTGGAGCTCTCAATCTATGCTTACATCCGTCATCTCTCTATTAATCCATTTTTGTGTCACGAATGGAAATTTATCTATATTTTGTTTTTGTGGAAGTTTTCAGAAATAGCTTCTTTCAAAATCGTATCCAAGACGCGTTTTTACCTGCTCAAAATACTCTCTGAAATATTCTTCTTCTAGTGTTTGTATCCCTGGATTATTTAAAAGACTCAGCAAAATAACTATTTCTTCCTGAGTGAGCTCATCTACACTCTCTTTTCAAAAATATACATCTATAGCTGCTCCTACTCCATAGAGCTGATTTCAAAAGTAGGTATCGTGCATGTAGAGATTTAATATTCTATCTTTTCATGATAACTCCCCCTGCCTTTCAGGCATCCCCCTCGATGAGGGAGAACTTATAGTGAAGTACAGAGCAAGAACGGCTTCTCTGAGCTTTTGAATATAGCTCCTCTCACTTCACGCAAAATATTTATTTTTTACATACTGCTCTGTAATCGTACTTCCTCCACTTATTTTTTTTCCTGCAATATTATCTCTGATTGCTCTCAGTTTTGATGGAATATTTATTCCCCAGTGGGAGTAAAAGTTTTTATCCTCTATCTCAACAAGCGCATGAATGAATTCACAAGAAAATTCTTCTCAGTCTACAATTTCTAATAATAACTCCCTCTGTCCTTCGGACATCTCCCTCTTCGAAGGAGATTGATTTAGTTCCCCTTCGTAGAGGGGGAGAAGACTATCTACTGCATTTAGGGGGAGTTGTGATTGAGTAAAACACTCTGAAGTCTCTATAAATTTATAGTAGCCATTTGGATACATCTTATCCGTTATCACTTCCCCGTTTCTATCTGTGAGGTATATTCTTCCTGGAGCGAGAGATTCCAGAGGAGAGTTTGTGACGTGTTTTGAGTAGCGAGTGTCGTAATTTAGGACTGGGTAAAAACAGTAGGTCAGGAAGGCTACTGTGAAGATAGAGAAAATTCAGAGAATGTAATATATTTTTTTCACTAGAATGGTAAATCTTCTTTTTTAATTGGCTTAATGTTTTCTATTATATGTCGAGCCCTCTCATATAGTTCATCATAAGTAATAATATCTATTCATTCAATACTCTCTCTATAAAGCTCGAAAGAGCTATATTTATCGATATTAACTCAGCCTTCTGATTGAAATTCTTTTAGTTGTCATATAATTAGATATGATTTAGGTTTCGTATTAAAAATACTATCAACAGGATTCCCCTCTTTGTCCTTTAATCACACTTTTTGAAAATACTTTTCTTTAAATTTATTTGAGCTTGTTTGAATTTGTGATATTCATCAATATAAATCTTCAGAAGGAACCCAACATTCTCATCGATATTGTTTTCAAATTAATGAAACATTGTGTCTTTTAATTTCTACTAAAACAAATTTTTTTATTTCTGAAACTGTTGAAAGTAAACCATCAATTCTCTTTCATGAACTATTAAAATCATATCAAGAAATTACTCTTTCTAACTTTCAATCATTTACAGATTCAAGCCATATATAATTTAAACCATATCAAAAAATCCATTTATTTTGTTCAAAAAAGAATTGCCAAACTCACTCATCAGATTTTGGGGAGTTTTGATTCTTATACTCTGAAAAAAAATCTTCGTCATCAAGTAATTTCCTGAAAATCTCTAATTGATCCTTTTTATATCCTACTCAAATTATATCTCCTTGTGATAAATTTTCAGTATCAATCAATTCTTGAAATAATTCACTTCATGATTCTGAAATAAATAATTTCTCTAATTGTTTTGCTGTCTCTTCATCAATATCATTTCATATTGATAATTTTCTTTCAGAAATATTTGATAAATCGATTTCTCATAATAATTCTAAAATTTTCTTGAGTGTTCATGCTCATCAAGATGAAAAAGATACTTCTCAATCCTCTTCCCATTTTCATCATTTAGCCTTCTTAAATTTTTTAATTTTAACTGTCCTAATTTCTGACTTTGCTCTAACATAATATAAAGTCACTTTAACTTTTGCAGAAATATCTACATCTATACTTCATTCCTCATCTAAGTTTTTTACATTTGATTGAACATTAAAATAGGTACCTCAAAAGTCAGTTTCATGTGTATATAAAGTATCATCAGAAGAATTTTCTATAATATCTCATTCAGTAGTATTTTGAATACGGGCAAATCAATCATCAGGTTCTGTTACATTAATTACTTTCGGACTCATATATTTAATATTATTTAATAGTTATTCTCCTAAACGCAGTATTCGCTCTCACACTTGGCTCATACATGAGATACCCAGCAAGTGGTGGATAGAGGAACTCTCCTGGGTAATCAGCCCGTACGAAGTAGCTGTACTCTGAGCTTGTCCCCCAAGAATACTTGGCATTTGCCATCACGAGCTCTGGACGAATCTGAGTTTGATTCCATCTCCATGTATTTTGCTGACTCGCTTGATTCGTTGCTACTGAATTAGTTTGAAACTTAGAGTTGAGAACAGTAAATCCTGCTGGGAGATAATCCTCGAGTGTGAGATTGGTACGTTTGATATCTTGGTCAAAGTTTGCCTTTAGAACTATCTTATAGGTCTTCCCTGCATCAAAGGTATCTGACACGTGGAGTTTGAGTCCAGCAGCAGGAGTACATACTCTGCTTCCTGTATCCCAAGAACACTCATCCTCAAGCTGCGTCTCATCAGTAACTTCATAGATAACTCTCTCTGCTGTCATTCTACTAGAGTGAGGCTCTATAGCAAGTGGGTTGATAGGATATATTTCTATATTACTCTTTGAGAAGACTGTTGCGTTTCCTGTAGCGTTTCTCATATAGATTGGAACCTCTGCTCCTGAGAGGATTTCAGCAAGTTTGTACTCTATCTCAATCATGCCAAGATCAGAGTCTATATTGTAATCCTTAGTTTCATCTCAAAGTTTAAGAACAACGTTATTTTGATAGCGAGTTCCATATGTTTCCATATATTTCACAAAAGCCATAAATGCAGCATTTTTAGATTTTGTTGATATCCAGTAACTTCTCCATTTTTTTTCATAGAGTTCTAAAATAATGTCTGTGAGTTCGCTTTGCTTCATTCCAAAATCTATCATGAGAGATGCAAGCAGGGCTCTATCCTCAAGATTTGAATAATAGAGTTCATTTTGCACTGATCGTGTTTGAGTTTGGAGCGTTTTGATATTTGCTGCTATCTGGTTACTATATCAATTTTTATCGAGATAGAGAAGCGCGTAACTATAACTCAGGAGTTCATGCTGAGACATTTTTGATATATCAAACGAACTTAGGTCAGAGAGAGAGAATTTTTCTAAGACCGTAGCTTTTTGATTTGGAAGATATTTTGAAACTGCCCAGAGCGCTTCAAGTCTAATATGCGCAGGAGTTGCTGGTGAAGTATTTTTTGTGAGATACTCTACTGCTGAGTTGAGTACTCCATCATCTACACCTGCTTCAGCATCTCTGAGTTCTATAAGATTTCGCAAGACATGAGGAGTGATTTCAATATCTGATGTGAAATCATTTGACCAATACTTAAATCCTCAGTCAGGATTTTGGAGTTTCAATATTTTTTCATATCCAAGAGCCAGATTTCTATCTAAGTATTCTTGGTTTATTTCTTTTGTCACTCACAGAGTTTTAAATCTTTGCAAGATAGCATTTGGAAGAGTACTTGAAAGTAATTGTTCAACACATCCATATGGATATCTCATGAGACTTCTATACATACTATCTATTCCTGAGAGTGGATTATTTTCAAGTGTGAGTGAGAATTTTGATTTTTCAATATCTGTATTATCTGTTTTTTGCAGAGAGAGTTCTACAGATTCTTGTGGGTCTATATTTGCGTCTTTATACTGGTTTTGAAGTATTATTGGATCTTTTGCAATGGTGAAATCTCACACGAGTTTATCACTATGTTTTGCGCTATCTCAAAGTATGCTCATCGTATACTCTCTGATACAATCCTCAAGTAAACTCGCATCATCACATCTCGATGTTAATTGCGTATTCCAAGTTACATAGACGCTCTCTCCTGCTGGAACCACTATTTTTTGCTCAGGTTTTTCTATTTGTAAATCTGTAGATTCAAGTGTTGCGAGAAATCAAATTTCTTTGTCAGTTGAGTTAAATACGTTTGCTCCAAGAGTTACCTTGTCTCCAAAACGCATAATTTGTGGGACTCTTGATTCGAGCAGTACGTCCATTCTTACTTCAATCATAGTCTCACCGTATCCAAAGAAATTACTTACTCCTTGAGAAATAACCATCACTCTGAAATTTGTGAGATTGTCTGGAAGTTCAAACTCAACTGTTGCTTTTCCATTTGCATCTGTGATAAGATCTGCTTTATAAAAAGCTGTATTTTTAAAAATAGTACGACTCGAAACTGCGCTATCTCATCATTTAAAATCTCCAAATCAGCTTCCTCCAACTATTCACTGACGAGAGAAATAATAGTTTGCAAGCATCGCAATATTGGTAATGCTGGTTTGCATTTGAAATGGGAGCTTTTTATAGATTTTTTCTAATACGTTCATATCAATATTTCACATAAGAGCGATGAGACTATCATCTATTACCATGACAGTGAGTTCAGATTGTACTTTTTTATCAGTTTGTATATCAAGTTTTACGGTTTCTCTCGGCTCAAATGTATCTTTATTTGCTGATATAGTAACATCGTTCTTCTTCTGTGTTTTGTTTCCGATAATTTCCGTGTATCCAACTTTGTATTCAGGAATACAGAGATTATTACTCTCTCCCGAACACTCAGAGTCTGCATCAATTGCCACTACTCAAATATATGTATTTGGGAGGTGTTTATCTATGACTTTTATTTCTTTGAAAAATATATTTCATGGTACATCTATATACTCAGAGTGTATTACTGAATCCTTTTCTTCTGTCCAGAGTATTTTACCTCCTGAAAATGGAAGCCTGATGAGTATTTTTGCTGTGTCTCAAATATTGTATACAAATTTCTCAGTAAGAACTGTGATTTTATTATCACTTTGGATAGGATTATTAGCATCCTCATCTCCATAACTCACTATAGAGAAAAACTCTTTTTCATAAGGAACTATAAGCTGGTCTACTCATATTTTTTGATTCATAGTGAATTCTCACTTTTTATTTTCACAAAGCTCTGATATCTGTGCTTCTGCAGATATAGTTTCATTTATATATTTATTGCACGAAAGTGTATCTTGAATATTAGAGTATTCACACATTGAGTCCACATCATCACAGGTTGAAACTAGGAAGTCCAAAACTTCATAGTCACTCGTCACTCAGAATACTTGATTTGCTAAATATATATCAGAATTTTTGCTCTCTTGAAATGCATTTACGACGGTATTTATATTCTCACTTGGAGTTTTTCCATTCGTCATGAGGAGTATTCCTGAATTTATCTTTCCATATTCAAAGATATATTCTCAGGTTTCTTCTATTATATATGTAAGAGAAAGTTTCCCATCTTTTCAAACTTTAAAATTATCACTATTCACTAAGAGTACTTGTTTCACTATCTCCTGAGTTCTCGTTCGAGGTCTTTGATATCCGCGGACATCTTGCACATAGTCAGTGTAGTACTCTTTTTTCTTTATGATAAATATATCTTGGTTTTCATATTCACTCGTAAACTTTCCTATTCCAAGTCAGCCTGTAATTTCTAAATTTTCTCCTGCTTTGTAAAATCGATTTTCGAGAGAAAACTCAACTTTATTATTAGGGTTCCATCTCTTATACATACTTGGGAGTCTTGCTATAATAGAGTTGGTTCATGATATAACATCACCTGTTTTATCGGTAACAGTTGCCTCTACTATGTACTTATAGTCATCGTAATTTGAGCGGAACTCTACGGGTATTTTTACCTGCATCTTTCAAGCTGCATCTAAAGCTCATGTTCACTCTGTATAGAATTCCTTTTCTGGCTCCCAGTAACATCCATAAAAACAGTTACTCCAATAACTCTCATCATAATAGTATTGTTTATATACTTTATAATCCAACTGAGCACCAGCTACAGGTGTTCCTGAGTAATACTGAGAATCTATCGTTGCAGTGATATTAAAATTTCACACATAGGTTTCTCTTTCATATCACCATTTTGTTACTTCTATCTCTGTTTCGTCTATTTTTACTAGCTCCTGATTCAGTCCTGTTACTTCTAACATTACTTCATTTTCAAACTTTGGATTTTGAAAAATTTCAAGCGTATAACCTGTAGAGAGGACAACATTGTCTCCATCTTTTAAATAGATTGTATAATTTCACAAAAGCGCATCATCTGCTAGATTTATTGTTTGAGATATACTTCCATATTCTCAGACGCTCAGTAAATCATTAAATATTTCTTTTCCAGCTGAGTCACGAACATAGAGTGTAAACTCTTTTCATCTTGGAATACTCAAATCTCAAAAATTTCTCAGAATACTCTTGATGTGAAGCTCCTCTCATGGGAGGTAGAGTCTACGGTCTGTAAACATATGTCATACATATTTCTGAGTGTTTGAGTTTTGGTTTAATGTTATACTATCATCATCACTTCCCCACCATGATCCCATTGAGTATCAAAAATTCCAAGGAGTTATCCCTCCATTCCACTTAGATGATACATAACTTAAATTTGTATCGCTCGCTAAAGTTATAAAAAATGAATTATGAATTCCCTGAGAATTAAAGTTCCAAGCTGAGAGTGTTTTATCAAAATATCCTGAAACTTTTTCTTCTATATTTACTTGTAATATTCAGTTTACATCTGTTTCTCACAGGATTGCTCATGAACTAAATATATCGGTTTCTAGAGGAGAAAAATATGTCTCGATTCGTTTCTTTTGGGTTTTATTATAACTTGAGTCTCGCTCCCTGAATTCATTTGAATATACTCGTATTTTTTGCCCTGCAAGTGGCTTTCCATTAAAATCATTTACAAAGAAAAATGCGTCTCAAGATTTAGAAATTTTCATAGTAACATGTGAGTCTATGACTCCAAAGAATAATGGTTTCTGAATTCTCTCATATAATTCCCTATCCTCTTTTTTAGCAAATGTTACATAATATAATCCACTTCTCGCTGGATTCCCTATTTCGTTTTCAAAGTTAAAAGTATGTTTTTTTATCAGTGGAGAAATAATATCTTTCTCACTAAAACTTAGGTTTTGAGTCTTACAATCAAATGATTCTATAGAATCAATTCCATTAATAAAAAATTCTGACATTACATCTTTCATGCCCTCAGTTTCTTCTAACACTTCTATTTTTGCGTATGTTTCATTGGGTATACGGCAAATCTTGACAGTTGCGTTTTGCTTACCTGTATTATATGAGAGGAGTTCAAAGTTTGATACTTGCGTATCTGCAACGAGCGTCACTCACTGAGTTCTCTTGAGTCCAAAATATTCGTATTGTGGAGTTTTGAAAGTCATAGGAGTTGCTTTCATTTGTTCTCACTCTATTTCAGAGTCATAGTTTTTAAGAGAAATAGTATACTCAGTTTCTGGTAATAAATTCAGAGATAATATTCCCTTTTGAGAATAGAGTTCAACATCGTCTATTGAAATATCAACCTTTGGGCTGATCTCTAACATGGAGATAAGTCTCTCTTTAGACCCTGTTCGGTGATCTATATACTCCTGAGAACTTGGATTTCCAGTATCATAATAAAACGGCAAACCAAAATTTATAATAACATCAGATTTAAAATCATTGTTTGGATTAAATAGTGTTCCTCATGTAAATGAGACAGTGAGATATTGCTCTATACAAGAGTTTTTGATGTCATCAAAACCACCTGTATTAATATATTCTCAAAAAAAGTCTTCTTGCTTTCCCGATATCACTCTTTTACAAAAACTAATACTTCTTGCTGCATTTTTTAGAGTATACTTGCTATTACAAGTAGCGATATATCCTGAGATTTTTTTCCTCATGGAACCACTTTCATCCACGTATTTTTGAATATCATCAAAGATTAATATTTCACAATGTGATTTACTGAGATCCTGTAACCTTACATTCTTTACTATATCTAGGGGATTAGAATACTCTGATGAGGAAGAAAATATTTTATTGTATTGCTCAATAATTACATTAGAAAATGCAAATCCTAACGCGCTAGATCATAACACTATAAGTGCTGCAACAATAATTTGCCACTGGTATTTTTTAAATTTTTGAAACATAGTATAAATTGATGAATTATAATACTTTTTATAATACAAAAAAAAGAGGTTTTGGAAACCTCTTTTTATTATCTTTATTTCGTTACTCCCTCATATTTTCCTCTTCCTTTGAACTCTATTGTTATAGGAGTTCCTTCAAATCCGAAGTTATCTCTAATTTTATTTTCCATATATCTCTTATATGAAAAATGGAAGTGATTTGGATTGTTTACAGATACTACGAATTTTGGTGGATTGCTATCTACCTGTGATCCGTAGTATATTTTTGGGCTATGAGATTTTTTATTCCCCGTTGGTGGATGTTTATATACGAGCTGATCTAGGAACTCATTGAATATAGATGTTTTTACACGTTTCTTTCTTTCTTTTTCTATTTTTATAGCCTCATCAAGTATATTTGTAAGACGCTTTTTCTCAGTTGCTGAGGTAAATATGACACTCACCCATGGAAGAAATTCAATTTTTTCTTTGAGGTATGTTATATATCTCTCCATCATATGAGCCTTGTCTACTCCTGGTTTATCTAAAACCTTGTCCCACTTATTTACTACGATAATAATACCTTTTTTCTCTTCCATTGCTTTTCCAATAAGAGAGAGGTCTTGTTGCACTATTCACTCAAACCCATCAACGATGATTGCAATAATATCCGCTCTTTTAAGTGCTCTCTCTGATCTCATAACAGACCAGTTTTCTATATTTCGAGTTCCTACTCTTGAAAGTCTTCTGATTCCAGCCGTATCAATGAGCGTAAATTGCTCTTCTCCGTACTGAAACTTTGTATCTATAGCGTCACGAGTTGTACCAGCCATATCTTTTACCATAACTCTATCGTTTCACACTACAGAATTTACGATACTTGATTTTCCGACATTAGGACGACCAACAAAGGCCATTTTTAGTGTAAAATCATCTTCTCATTTTTTATAATTAAGCCCTCTTGAAACGAGGTTTTTTGCTATAAATCTTTTCACTTCAGCAATACCTGCATTATGAGAAGATGAAACTGGAAAGAATTCCATTTCTCATTTCCCAGCAAGTGACCAAGATTCCATAACTTTCATCTCGTTATCTGCTTTATTTGCAAGTACTATAAAGTTTGTAACTTTATGTTTTTTAATAACTCTGTATATATATTGATCAAGATCTGTATACCTATCATACTCTATAACCCAAACCAGTAGGTCACTATCTACTATAGATCGCTCTGTTCTCTCTGTAATATCAACAGCAACTTCATCATCATCGGAGCTATAATCAAGCCCTCCCGAATCAGCAAGTATATAGGTTAAATCATTTTTTTCATCTGTGTATTCAAACTCAGAAATATCTCTTGTAGTACCAGCTTCATCAGCTACTATAGCTATTTTGTGACCAGTAAACATATTAAAAAGACTTGATTTCCCAACATTTGGACGACCAATAACCGTAATTTTTGCAAGCATGCGCGCGTAATGTAACATCAATTCATAATTCCCTCTCCGTGGCATCGCTCTTGGAGTCTCTCTAAAGCGAGAGTTCTAGGAAATATTCATGAAAAATAAAGTAGCTGTATTATATAAGCTTTTATGATAATGCAAGAAAGAACTCCTAATAGATGTATCCTATACTTTCCTCTTTCTCTGAAAGTATAAAAATACCACTCAAAGAATAGCTACAGATAATAACATACTAGCATATGCAAAACTTGGTGAGTCCTGGAATGGGAGGTTAATGTTCATCCCATAAAAACTCGTAATTGCCGTAAGTGGCAGCATAAATGCTGAAAATATAGTCAGGAATTTTATGATGCTATTGGTCTGGATATCAATCATAGATTTAAACGCATCCTCAACTCAGGTAATTTGCTCTTCAAGAATAGCAATATCTGTAATAATTTTTTGAAGTTTATCCTCAAGATCCTCAAAGTATGCCTCAATATCATCATCAAAAAGACGTTTCATATGGTTTTCAAGACGAATGAGAACCGACATTTGAGGTTGAAACATATGCTTTAAAACTATTATATTTCTCTTTTTAATAAGTATATTTCGCACGAGAGGAGCAGATGATTTTTCAAAAACTTTATTTTCGAGCGCTGCAATATCTCTTTTTACATTCAGCGTTACTCGAAACATTTTTTCAAGCATTTCTTGAATAAGCTCATAGAGTATAAGTCCAGAAGATACGTCTATATTATACTCATCATCATCTCATTTTTTTTCATATTTTTCATAAATCTCATCAATATGAGTTCCTGGGAAATCTCTGAGAGTAATAAGAAAGTTTTTTCCTAAAAATATATGAAACTCATTGAGTTCATATATTTTTTTATTTGCATTATATTTTGGGAAATGAAGCGTGAGAAACATATAGTTTTCATAACTATCAATTCTTGCTCGCTGGTTTGCTTCCAGTACTGCTTCAACATCAAGTTCATGAAAATCAAAGGATTCTAATACCTCTTCTATTTCTCCTGCTGGAAGATTTACTGCATCTATCCATGTAATTCATTTTATTCTGAGTTGTCTGAGCATAGTGAAAATTTAGTTTTATTACATCTAATATAGAGAGAATTATGTTTAAATCAAAAATGAGTATTTTTTTGCTATTTTGTAGATATTATGAGATGATATATAAAATAATACTTAATAAATATATTATGGCTGGATGAGAAACTCCTTGTTATGAAGAAAGTCATGAACAAGGAAATTATGAAGAAGCTCTCGGGAATTTAACTCCTGAAGAACTAGCAAGGGTAGAAAAAATAAGAAGAATTCTTATAGAAAATTCAAATTGCGAAAATTCTGATCCTGAAAATACAATAGATCCTGCAGATTTATTAGAATGAATAGAACCCAAAGTCAATGAAAAAGATATCGCTCAATTAGCAATTGCATTATATGAATGAACGATTAACGAAAGTGATATCATAATTGGTGATGTAAATCATACAATAATACAAAGCGCTATGATAGAATTTCCTGATTCTGCTGCTACAAAATCACTCTTAGCAGCGTTAAAATAATTCTTAACAAGAAACGCTATGTCAGTTGAAACACCAAATTACGAACCTCAATGAGAAAATGTGGATTTTGATGGAGAAATAACTCCTCAATAAACTCAAAAAACATTAAATAATATGTTAGCAATCTTAATACAAGGGATGCTAGATTAGCAAAAATATATGAAACTCATTGAGTTCATATATTTTTTTATTTGCATTATATTTTGGGAAATGAAGCGTGAGAAACATATAGTTTTCATAACTATCAATTCTTGCTCGCTGGTTTGCTTCCAGTACTGCTTC
>JAWUVV010000052.1:0-53320 GCA_034112165.1 Candidatus Altimarinota bacterium | reverse complement strand
TACTCGCGTTCCATAGCTCAGCATCTGCAGCGCTGGGGAGAGCTATCCAACAAACTCCAGGGTCTAGCTGAAATAAGGCAGAGGAGTGAGAATCATCTGGATGATTTTTTAGTTGACTGTGAGACTCTATGTGAGGGACTTTTGATAGTCTCCTTGACGTGATTATCAAAGTCTGAGCTCTATTAATAGTACTATTTATTATATGGAAGACCCTCAGACTTATGTTTGAGCTCTATTACTCAAAGAATTTAAGATACCTACAGATCACACTCCCAAGAGCGGATTCAAAGCTGGATAAAGAAAGGGAAACTAAAAAGGATTTCAAGGAAAAAATTGGTCAAATGTCGATGTTTTATAAGGCAATACATAAGCTGGCTGAAGCAGGTCTTCGTGATACTCTTCTCAACTTCGTGTTTGGGCATTCAAAAGTATCTCTCGAGTTAGTATACGAAAGAGGAGAGGTAACATTTTTTATTGTGACCTATGAAAATTATGTAAATCTCGTATCACAGCATATCACCTCTATTTATAATGATGCTGAAATACTCCGCGTTGAAAAAAAAGATTATATTAATCTGAGTCAACCATGATATAAAATGCGCGCAGCCTCTCTTGGAAAAGAACATGATGATTACTTTCCTATTAAAACGTTTAAATATCTTGAGGATGATCCAATAAACAACTTCACCAATGTATTTGGTGGGCTTGATAAAAATGATAAAGCCGTGTACCAAGTAGTTATTAAGCCCATCAGTTCAAAGTGGAATCAAAAAGCTATGAAAGCAGCCGGCATGGTAGCAAAGTGAAAATATAAAAAGAATAGAAAATTTGGACTCCTTTCAATTATTTCTCGTCCTCTAAGTTGGCTCTTTAACCCAATAATGGCACTCGTAGAATGACCAGAAGATATGGTAGGATGAAACAGTGCTCCCGGAGCAAGTGAGTGAGATGCATATAAGATATTCAACCAGGCAGAAACAGAAAGTCAGAAAGTTATGGGTGAGTCAGCAGCGCAACCAGGTTTTGAAACGTCAATACGTATTATCGTTGCCTCTAAAACTCATAGGCAAGCTGAAAATGCCGTTCATGCTATTGTAGCTGCTGCCAGTATATTTACTGATGAGTATAATAATGCTCTTGATAATCCTCAACTCTATGAAGACTCTCTTCCTTGGATATTTACTCCTATTCGTCATTTTGCCTTTCGGCATAAACTCGTAGGATTCTTTCAAAATAAATCTGTATTTTCAGCAGATGAAGCGTCGACTCTCTATCATATGCCAGATATTACATATAATAAATCCCCTATTATAAATTGGCTCGAATATAAAAAACTTCCCGTTCCACATAATCTCAAATACCCAAGCAACCCAACTATGCTTGAGGAAAAAAACACTACAACGTGAGAAATGGAGCAAGTTCATAGACATCTATGAGGTTTTCCCGTTTACAAAGATGCTGTACTCCTTGGATGGAATGAGTATAGAAATAAAAAGACTCCCATATATTTTGATAGAAAAGACCGTGGTCGTCATCAATATATTATCTGAAAATCTGGTTGAGGTAAATCAGTGTATATTGGATACCTAGCTCGTCAGGACGTTTGGAACGGAGATGGTATATGTGTCATAGACCCACATGGAGATCTCGTTGAGGATGTACTTGCCTTTGTACCAAAAGAGCGAGCGAAGGACGTTATTATCTTTGATCCTTCTGATACAGACAGGCCAATGGGACTTAATATGCTGGATATTATCGCTACTGATCCTGATATTAGAAAACGTGAAATGGATAGAGCTGCTATGGATGCTACGGAAATATTTATTAAAATATTTGGAGATGAAATATTTGGTCCACGTATCCAGCATTACTTCCGTAATGGATGTCTCACTCTGATGGAAGATGTCGAAGATGGAGGAACGCTTATAGATGTACCAAGACTCTTTGTTGATGAAGCGTTTATGAAATATAAAACTCGAAATCTCAAAAACCCTGTCGTGAAATCATTTTGGGAACACGAATATGCAAATACGGGTGATAGAGAAAAACAAGAAATGATACCATATTTCTCTGCAAAATTTGGTCCATTTATTACTAATTCTACGATTCGTAATATAATAGGTCAGCCAAAATCAGCCTTTAACCTGCGTGACGTTATGGATAACAGGAAAATACTTCTTGTTAACCTCTCGAAAGGTAAAATAGGAGCTCTTAATGCGCAGCTGCTTGGTTTGATATTCGTATCAAAAATAAATATGGCAGCGATGAGTAGAGCAGATATACCAGAAGATGAGCGGAAAGAATTTTATATGTACGTTGATGAGTTCCAAAACTTTGCAACAGAGACCTTTGGAGAAATACTTTCTGAGGCTCGTAAATATAAACTTGCTCTCATCATGGCTCATCAGTTTATCGCGCAAATTTGAGGAAATTCTGGAAAATGAGATAAACCCTCTATTAAAGATGCCGTATTTGGTAATGCCGGAACCATCCAATCATTTAAAGTTGGTGCTGATGATGCTGAGTATATGGAAAAGGAATATGCCCCTCTTTTATCACAGCAGGATATCATCTGAGTAGCCAATTATACGACCTATCTCAAACTCAACATTGATAACTCCACAACTCGCCCCTTTGATATGAAAACTATATGGGATAATAGTTACAAAAACCTTAAAGCCGCAGCAATTATAAAAGAATATTCTCGAAAGAAATATGGACGTAAAAAGAAATACGTAGATATTGAAATAGAGGCAAGGCTTTGAATTATGAATAATGACTAAAAAAATACCTGTAGATATCTACAGGTATTTTTTATACGCTTTATAGTTTCTGCAACTTACAACCGTTGTAATCTCGACAACTCCGTGAGGCTCGTCTATTTCATAGATAATATAATGTGATTTATAAATTTTAGCCCTTACACTATATGGAAATCTTTTCCCTGAATTTGGAAAATATTCTAAGGATTGAATTTTCTTTGAGAGTCATAGAGCAAATGTAATAGCATTGTCAGAAGAATCCAGAAAAATAAAATCTAAAATTTTATCCATATTTTGCAGCGCAAACTCTGATATTTTAATAACATACTTTTTCATATATTATTTATCAAAGAGTCGAGTGATAAGATTCGATTTTAATGTATCATCATATACTTGATACCTTCCTTCACGGATATTAGCTCTCCCTTTTTCTATAGATTTTTCTAAGAAAGACATAAATTCTGGATCATCAAATCATTCTAATTTTTCATCTCTAGCAATAATGCTCATCATTTCCTCAAGTGTATCAAAATCTATCACGGTATCTTTTTGTATTCCTACAGACAATCTATCTGGTACTTCTACACTTATTACAGCCATAATATATTTTTACAAAATATTTCTCTTATTATATATTTTTTTCCCTAAAAAGCAAAATCAGCCCCAAGCTAGGGCTGATTCTATATTTAATCAACATTATCCATTCATACACGAAAGACGATGTTGATGCATCACTGAAATCAATGATAAAAATTTTGGACAAAAGTCCGCACGAGATGTTAATCGCGCAAGCTTTGTTTCTGTCCCTCTTGAACATGAGTATGAATAGGTTAAAAACCACCCTAAAGCCAGAAGTTCCAAATCCTCGCCTTCCATACCAGGGTTCACCGTAAAGGTGATCATATTAAAGTCACGGAATTTTTGAAAATTTAAATCTGTTGCCTTAAGTAGAACCCTGAACATAGCATCAAGGTGTTTTTGCTTCGTTCGGTTGATTAACCGAACGAAGATAAATCCTAAAAACTTTTTCATTATCTTCTCCTTTTAGAGTTTTTGTTTATATTTTTGTAAAAATATTCTATCCATTATATATATATATATGTCAACTATTAGTTTTCGCATATAGAGAAAAAACCTGTTATACTAAATATAATATTTTAGTAGCCTGCTCCCTTCTCGTGTAAAGAGAGGGGCTGGGGGTGAGTGATTACAACACTATGAAGTATATTATTCTTCTCATCATTGCTATCTCTAGTGTATTTTTTTGAATGTGAAATTTATACGCGGATGGGCATATAAATATATGAGTCGTACAGGCAGGACAAAATGTAGATAATTTAAAAATAGGAGCGAGTGATGGGAGTGAATCTGTTAACGCAAGCAAAAATACGAAGCTCAATAACTTTGATGATGGTAAATTTATTGGTGTGAGTACTGGATGAGAAATAGGAATATACAATACTCTTATTCGTTTTGCTCGTGATTTAAAAAATATTTTTTATGTTATTGCTACGATATTTTTTCTCATTATTTGTCTCAAGCTTATTTTTGCAGGGAATACAGAAGAAGAACTTGGAAACTTTAAAAAATGAATCATTTGGATTACTATAGGACTTATCGTGATGCAAATAGCCTTTGTATTTACGCAAATACTCTTTGATAGGTGAGTCTATGCAAGTCTAGGAGCAACTCTGATACAAAATCTCGTTCTCCCTATGATTGCTCTGATACAAACCCTCGCATCAATATTTTTTATCGCGGTTGCTATATTCGCATTTTACCAACTCGTCACCGCAAATGGGAATGAAGAAGCAATAAAATCAGGAAAAATGACAATTTTTTATGCCCTCATTGGTTTTCTTATAGTAAAGATTGCTCAAACTATCGTTGAAGCATTTTATGGAAAAATTAACTGTGGACCATGAGCTTCTATTTGATGAGAAACCTCATGTATTAATGCCGCTGAAATGTCTGAGTGAATTCAACTCATTATACGAGTTATCAATTGGATGAATGGATTTGTAGCAATTATTGTGCTCCTTATGATCATCTATGCCTGAGCGCAAATACTACTTTCTGCTTGAGATGAAGAAAAAATTAAGAAATGAAAGCAAGCACTTATCTACATTGCTATTGGACTTTTTGTTCTTGCAATCAACTTTCTGATTCTTACTTTCTTCTTGCGTCCAGAAAACATTATATAAAAAATAAACCCATGAAAAAAATTATACTCACATGCCTCCTTCTTTTTTGATGTATCTATATATCAGGAGTAGATGCTGCTATTGTAATTCCTTGAGGAGAAGCAATAGAAAAAGTTTCTCTAGATGTTGCATGATGAGGAAGTAGTGTATCAAATATTAATATTCTAGGAATAGAAATTCTCAGAGTTATAAAAAGAATTCTCATGTGAATTATGGTGATATATATGGTATATACCTGAGCTATGATGATAATGTCTATGTGATCAGATGAAGAACAACTCTCATCAGCTAAAAGACAAATTTGGTATGCAGCGGTTGCGCTTGTATTTATCAACATACCTGAGAGCTTATATAGAGTCTTCGTAAGAGATGGCTTAACAACAGTTTGATGAAATATTAGTACTGATGTCTTTGAAAATGAAAGTACGGATACCACATGAAACTTATTCGTAGATTGGGTACAACTCTGACTCACCGTGAATGAGAGTATCGTCTTTTTTTTAGAAATGATGATTTTCCTATGAGCCGTGTTTATGATAACACTTGCTGGTATACAACTCATGACTTCAAGAGGAAAAGAAGAAAAAATGAAAGAAGCAAAAAACAAGATACTCTACACTATACTTGCTCTTATATTCGTTGGAATAATAGAAGCGTGGAAACGTCTTGCATTTGGAGGAGTCATTGATGATGGAGTGAATCTCTTTGAATCACTCGTGAATCTTTCTCTCTTCTTTGCAGTACCTGTCGCAATATTCTTTCTTGTGCTTGCCTCATACTATCTTATCACCTCAAATGGTGATGAGGAGCGAGTCAAGAAAGCAAAAAGTATTATTATCAATACGCTCCTTGCTACTCTTATACTCCTAGCAGGATATACCTTCCTCCTTGATCTTGCCTCTTTCTAATATACTAAAAAATAATTATGAAAAAAATATTACTACTGAGCATTATACTCCTAAGTTATTTCTTCCTAGCTCAGCAAGTTTGAGCCGCATACATAGAAGTGCAAGTTACGGAATACATACCCTGAGCAAACTGTTGAGGTGCGGATAGTGATGGAATATATACCTGTCAGGTTCAAGCAGGTTTTTGAAGCGTAATGGACTTATTTTGAGGAATAATAAAATACTTCACTCTCATTGCCGCACTTGCAAGTGTATTATTTATAGTGATAAACGGTATACTCTACTCTATGGCAGGTATTAACGATGGACTTAAAACAGGAGCAAAAGATAGAATAGTGAAGACCCTCACCGGTCTTATTATCCTATTACTATCATGAGTGATACTCAACGCAATTGCTCCATGGATATATAAGATATAACTTCCTACACTAAGACCGGTCTTACGTAACTTATTTCAAGTACGTAAGACCAGTCTGTTCATTATGTTTTTACCTCTCATATTTTCCTAATAATTCTTCTAAGCTTATGTCATACACAACAGGTCGTCCATGTGGACATGTCGCGCTGTAGTCTATAGCTGCATCATGTAAGAGTTTATTTATTTCAAATATACTCAGTGAGTCTCAAAACTTAACAGCTGAGCGACACGCGGTATACGCCCATATTTTATGACGAATTTCTTCCAGTCATGTAGATCACACTCATGAGATATCTGATAGTATTTTTTGAAAAGATTTTTCTATATTTTGCCCTGACATAAAATCAGGAATACTAGATATCAATATATTACTATTTGAAAGTATCTCGATTTCAAAACCCATATTTTCAAAATCTTGCAAATATGTTTCAAGCACCTCTAACTCATTTACTATGAGATGCATTCCAATCCCTCATAGAAGTCATTGGATTTGTGGAGCATAAGAAGCATTTGCGAGTTTCTCATATATAACGCGCTCTGCGAGAGCATGTTGATCAAGTATCTGTAGACCAGTATCTGTTTGAACTACTATGTATGAGTTATGAACCTGTCCTACTATTCGTCATAGTGGTGTCTCTCGTAGGTCTCAGAGATTACTTCCAGTGTTTTCCTGATAAGACCTCTCTCAATTCTCTCCTGCCAGGAGAGATGAAGCTGCATTGTTATTCCCTAGTATTTCTCTACTAAAATCTATAGAAGCCTGCGATGGATTACTACCCGTATTTTTATAGGGAGAATAATTTTTAAATTTAGTTCATGAACCTGTATAATACTGCTCCCTCACCCCCAGCCCCTCTCCTTTGGAGGAGAGGGGAGTTTCTTTTGCAGCCTCTTTCTCCCCCAAGGGAGAGAGAATTCAAGAGTGAGGGCTTACAGAAACTAGGGGATTACCTACTAAGCTCACTCTTTCAAGTTCATCCTTGATACCATGATATACAGATCGAAATATTGTTGCTTCTCACGCAAATCTCACTTCCATTTTTCTTGGATGCACATTGACATCAACCTGAGTTGGATCAATATCAATAGAGAGAATATATCCAGGTTGGTTTCCATGAGGAATAAACCTATTATACGCATCATAAATAGCCTTTGAAATCATAGGAGATCATATGACTCTCTTATTTACATATAAGAGTTGCCGATTTTTATTTTTAAAAGAAATTTTAGGGTCTGTAATATATCAAGAAACCTTTATTCATGAGAATTCGTGAGAAAGTATTCTCATATTTTCTGAAAACTCTCCTCCAAATATCTCATAAATACGTTCCTGGATACTTTGTCCTACTGGGAAATTATAGACTCCTTTATCATCATGATGTAAGCTCAGTCATACATTTGGATAAATAAGTGCTATTTTTTGAATAAATTCTTGAATTTTAAGATACTCCGTTCTCGGTTTTTTCAGGTACGCAAGTCTTGCTGGAGTATTAAAAAACAATTTTGATACTTTAACGCTTGTCCCTATTTCATGGGCTATTATTTGCTCAGAAATATTTTCTCCTCCCTCACTTATCACTTGCTTGGCATTTTTACAATCAGCAGTTTTTGAACTAATAGAAAACTCACTCACTGAGGCAATACTCGCAAGAGCCTCTCCCCTGAAACCAAAAGTCATCACTTTATATAGGTCCTCTATACTTTGAATTTTTGAAGTTGAGTATTTCTCAAGAGCCAGGATCAATTGATCTCAAGGAATTCACTGACCATTATCTTTTACGATAATCTCATCAATTCCACCATTTTTTAAATAAATCTCGAGCTTTGTAGCTCCAGCATCAAGTGAGTTCTCTACTAGCTCTTTCACTACTGAGAGTGGTCGCTCCACAACCTCCCCAGCTGCTATTTGGTTGGCAAGTTGTTTCGAAAGTGTAATTATTTTTTGAGACATATTTTTTAAGTTATTTTTATGCTTATAGTGTACATATTTTTCTCAAAAAATAAATCCTACTTTTCAGTAGAACTTTCTTGTGATTCCACCTCTCCTTGAGGAGAGGATTCGGAGAGGTTTGCTATAAATTCAAATATTTTATCCTTGATAACATACGGGACCATAGAATAATAGATAATTAATTGTTTCATATTTTCATAGTAGCCTACGAGCTCAACTCACATTTTCAGAATTTTATTGAGTTTCAAAAGTGCAAGACTAAGAAGTGTCCCGATGACAATAAGGAAAAAGGTAGCTACAAGCTGCAGAAGTTCTAATGTTGAAATTTCTATCATTTTTATTTTACCGTTCTAGAATTTAAATATTATAAATCTTTTATACTCTTGATTATATCTAAGCTCATCGATTTTACAATTTTTTGTATACTTTCAGCTCATACTAATGATGTCAGTACTTTTTCATTTTCTATGACAACTAATGTTTCTGGAAGAGAGATCTTGTATAGCTTTTTATCCAGTTTCTTCATAGATATATCTGCAAGCCTAATAGTCATATTCTGTGAAAATGCTTTTGCACTCAGAACTGGAAGTTTATAGAGCATTTCCTTAAAAAAGTCTGATGTTGTATCTGCAAAGATAATAATAACCTGATGTTTAAACTTCTTATCTTTTCAGGTAGCTGTGTCTTTTCCAGTAGTAGTTTTAGATTTTTTAATAAATTTTTCCAGATCTTCTGTAGTCTTGAGTGTCAGACTCGAATCCGCAAGCTTTCACGCTGAATAATGCACTGCTGATTTTGACGCTTTAGCGAGCGAATCTTTGAGCTTTGAAGCTTTATTTTTTAATTCTAGCAGGTCCATAAATATAAGGTAAGAGTTATATACATTCAATAATACCATAGTTACGGTTAAAAAGCATATAAAAAGTTTGCCTTTTGTTAACTTGTTTATATGATATGCTCAATTTTAGTAATAATTACAAAACTATGACGAACGTAGATATCGTAAGAAAGGCACAAAGTGAATTCCTAAAAGAAGGAATGCCAGCAATGAAAACAGGTATGGAGGTAGAGGTATACCAAATCATTAAGGAAAATGGAAAAGAAAGAATACAAAGATTTAAAGGTATTGTTATTAAAGTAGCTGGGAAATCAGAACTTGAAAAAACAATCACTGTAAGAAGAAAAATTGGCGCATTTGGGGTAGAAAAAATATTTGCTGTTCACTCTCCAACTATTGAAAAAATAGATGTCCTAAGACAATTCAAGGTACGAAGAAAATCTATTAAATTCATCAGAGAACTTACTGGTAAAGCAGCAAGGCTCAAAGAAATTAAAATGGATAAAGCTGTTCTCAATACTCCTAGAACACTCCCAACGTTTAAAACTCAAGAAGTAAAAGTTGAAGCTCCTGAAACTCAAGTTGAAACTCCAACAGAGGAAGTGAAAACTGAGGAAAAATAAAACCTTTTCATTAAAAAATAAACATCTCACTCTTGAGATGTTTTATTTTTTACCTATACTTCAGCTACAAAATTAATTTGCAATATAAATATATGAATCTCGCATACAAAACTCTTCTCGAGCTTAAAGAAATGATAGAAAATAATGAAGTAACTTCACGAGATGTGTGGAGTTATTCCTTAGAGAGAGCAAAAATTCAAGATAAAAATCTATGAAGTTTTAATTCATTTAATGAAAATGGTTTTAATGAAAGGAGTGACGAATTGATGTGAATTCCTCTTGGAATAAAAGATATCTATTGTGAAACTGGAGTCTTCACTACAGGAGCATCAAATATGCTTGCTGATTATATTCCTCCATATGACTCAACTATTACAAAAAAGCTCTCGTGACTTTGAATGAGTTCACTCTGAAAATGCAATATGGATGAGTTTGCTATGGGAAGTAGTTGAGAGAATTCCCAGGTAAAAATAACTAAAAATCCTCATGGAACCAATAGAATTCCTGGATGATCAAGTTCTGGATCAGCTGCTGCTGTTGCTGCAGGGCTCGTTCCAGCCTCTCTTGGAACTGATACAGGATGATCAATACGTCAACCAGCTAGCATGTGCTGAATCGTTGGTTTTAAACCAAGTTATGGGCGAAACTCTCGTTTTGGAATTATGCCCATGGCATCGAGTCTCGATACTCCAGGAACCTTTACTCACAGCGTTAAAGATGCTGCATATCTCTATAATCTCATGAATGGGTATGACCCTTTAGAGGGCTCTTCTCTCCCTGGGAAACACATAGTAGACACATCAAAGTTTGACAATAAGGACCTCACATGAATAAAGGTAGGAGTCCCAAAAGAGTACTTTGAAGAAGGTTTAGACGGCTGAGTAAAAGGAAGAATTAAAGCCACTATAGAGCAGATGAAATCTCTTTGAGCAGAGATTGTAGACATCTCTCTTCCTATGACAAAATACGCAGTAGCAGCCTACTATATTATCTGCCCTGCAGAAGTAACAACAAACCTAGCGCGTCTTGATGGAATTCGTTATGGACATAATAGTGTCCTTCCAAATAGTGGTGTCGATGAAATATACCTCCACAATAGAGGTGAATGACTTGGGGATGAACCGAAACGAAGATCAATCCTTTGAAGTTACGTACTCTCTGCGTGATTTTACGATGCATACTACAAAAAAGCAGCTCAAATACGAACGCTTATAATAGAGGATTTCAAAAAAGCATTTGAAAGTGTAGATATCATAGTATGACCCGTTGCGCCATGAGTTGCTTGGAAAATTGGTGAACTTAATAATGACCCACTTAAAATGTACCTAGAAGATGCCTATACAATCCCTTCTTCACTCGCATGACTCCCAGGAATGTCTATTCCATGTGGTTTTGCTCAAAGTAATGATAGTGAAAAAGAGATGCTCCCAGTAGGATTTCAGATGATAGGTCCAAGACTTTGAGAAGAGAAACTACTACAAATTGCTCATACCCTCGAACAATCATTAAATCTACGAGAATCTATGATTCCAAAAGCATTTAGAGCATAGCACTTCGTAATTTGCATTCATAATCCCTTATATGTTATTATATAAGGGATTATTTTATAGAAAAATATTATGAGTTTTGATCCAGCAGCCTTTGAGAGTTTAGAGGCACTTTGAGCTAGAAATGACAGGGAAGCAGATAGAGATGAAATAGATGCAAAACTAGCTACTAACTGAGTAGATTATAAGTGAGTAAGAGATCTTATGTATTGAGATTTACAGCCTCGAACTACTGGAGAAATTGAAGCTGCAAAAGTTGCAGAAGCAAATGAGCCTAATCCAGATGATATTTTAATGTCTGAACTTGAATGAGCTGAAAACTGAGAAATTATTTGATGATGAGATAGTGAGATTTTAAGTTGATCACAATGAGGAGATAACTTAGGAGAATTAGAATGAAATTTTGAGCAGCAAAGAGAAATAACTGAATGAGTATTTTCACCTCGAATTGATAGTTATGCGCTACAATGAAAAATAATTTGAGATGAGGCAAAAGTACTTAAAACTACTCTTTTAAGTAAAAATATTTCAGATATAGATACTATTCCAGACTCTGAACTATCTAGTGAGAAAAAAACTCTAGTTATTGATTTACTTACAGAATCCGAAAAGCCAGAAAACCAAATTAAATACTCTGAAAATTTTACAAAAGATTTTTGAAGTGAATTATCAGAATTCCAAAATTCTAAATGAGAATTCACTTCTGAGACTGATCAAACAGCATTTGATATGATATCAGCCCGATATATAACTTCAAATGAAATAGACGTAAGCTCGGAAGACAGAAAAAAAGATTTAGATTCAGCATTTATTACGGCTTTAAATACTGAAATAGATGGAAAACAGTTTAAAAGGAACGAAACATTTAAGCAGATAACAATAGATATAAAAAATAATTCTCTCCCAGTGAGTAATAGATTTGCTGCGTATAAGGATTTACTTAGTTTTACAAGTCTAGAACAAGGAAAATGATGAAAACAACAAGAAATGCGTTATAGAAAAAGAGCGGCTGAACAACTCTTAGTAGTATCATGAAGACAAGAAAGATTTAATCAGCTTTTAGATTTTTTTAAAGCTCAAAAAGAAAATTCTATACAAGCCATTGATGCAGCTGTAAAGCTTGAGGCAATAAGAGTTGAGGTTTGATTATCACAGTGAGATGCAAACCTGCTCACTTGATGAGATATTGACGTTATGAATAATAATATTCCAGAGACACCATGAGAATCAGCCTAAAGCTGATTCTTTTTTTTGAGATGATAGAGGGCTAAGATATACGTGAGTACTATAAAATAAAGTATTTGTAAATAATTAGAGTACGCTCAAAAATCAACTCTTAGAAGTGCCCACTCAATATTTCCAAAGTACTCGACCATGGCAATATCATATCGCAGGAGTATCCAAGTAAGAAATCATAAGCCTTGTCAGATAATAGGAGAAATAAAATCTGCAATGAGAGTAAGAGCTCATCAAAGCATAGCAAGAGGTATGGTCCAGGTTACAGCAATATTCGCGAGTGGGGATAGAAGAGAAATTTGTCCAAACTGGAACATCATAACGGGAAGGGAAAAACTCAGGGCACTGAGAGTCAAAACAAATGCTTCCTTAATAGCAAAGGTACTTGGCAGCCAAGAAAACATCTTTGTAAATATTTCTTGGGTATAAATAATCCCTATGACAGCTAAAAAGCTCAAATGCATACTAACATCATAATTCAAAGAAAGAGGAGACATAAGGCACATTACAACAGCCGTAAAGACTATGAGAGTTAAAGTATTACTCCTATTTCATGACTGTAAAAATATATATCCAAGTATTCACATTATGGCAGCTCGAACAACGGGAGCTCAGAGTCATACAAATAATGAAAATATAACGATACTTACTATTACTAAAACACTTCTTATATAAACAGGCATGAAAGCAAAGATATAACTCATAAATATAATACACAGCGTAATATTAAAACCACTAACGGCAATAAAATGAGTCAGTCATGAATTATTAAAATCTTCCTTTAATTCTTGCGGTATATTCTCTCTTGCTCAGAATAAAATTCCTCATAAGAAAATAGACTCCCTGGAAGGAAAAATGTCTACTATATTTCATAATAATTTTTCTCTCAATACATACATTTTATATCACATATTATCTCTCTCATGACGTATATGATCAATAGTATTTGTCGAAGTAGAAAAATAAATTCATTGCGATAGCATAAATTTTTTGTATGCAAAACCATCAAAATCTTGAAGTGGGTACATCACTCACTGATAAGAAATTACTTGTCTAGGTTCTAGAGTAAAATTCTTTGGAACTCTCAGTAAATGCAAGAGTTCTTGTCAAAATACTTCGTCTGCTATCTTGTCTATATTAATCACATACTCATCATAGTAGTCACTTCTCTTATATACTTTTACAACTTTTCCTTGATAAGAATTATAGAGTCCATAATACACATCTAACTGTGTCATATTTACAGCCATTTCCTGCCCTTTGTAAGAAGAAAATCACACTCATACTATTACTCCAATGACCAGCATTATAAGTAATCAAAAAATCTGTCTAAATTGTAGACAGATCGTTATTCCTATGATACATAGGAACATTATAATTAAGAGTGATAATATAATATCTTCAAGAATATTAAATCATCAAATTCAAGCTAATACCCCTACTAAAAAGTAGGTAAATAAAGTATTAATAGAATATTTTTCTACACTGAGATATTTCATAAAGATTCTTTTCAGATGAATATTTGAGAAAAATTATATCCTGCCCAAACAATAAGAATCAAGGCATATACTTGTGGAAGATTAAAAACACTTACTACAGAAAGTATATCCTGTTTTCCACTAAATGATTCAAATATAATTATCATGGCAGCAAAGAGAATAAGCCCAATATATCAAATATATCATCTAATATGAACGAAGAGAGATAACATGTACATCGCTGAAAATATCACAAAACTAATGAGTGTATACACTATAGGAAGCGGAAAAACTGGTACTTGATATGGAACTGGAGTATAAGCATTACTATAGAGTATATCAATACTCATCATAGTTTCTCTTCAATATACTTGTCATCAAAAGAATGCTCCAATGTATCAAACGACTAATATAAATAAGAATGATAATACTATCCCGTCTATATAACGTGTTATACTACTCTTTTCAATTTTTGTGAGTACTTTTAGTACTAATAAAAATCAAAATATAGCTCAAAAAAGTGAAAAATTAAAATCACTCATTATAAAAAATTGAAACGGATCTTTGATAAACTTCATATCATTCCACTTTCAAATAACATAAAAAAGTCTTGAGAAGAATAGAGTTGATAGAAAAAACCAAATAATATTTTGGGTGAAAAATGAAAAACTATACGCAAATCTTTTTGCTAGTCTCTTCAGGTTCCAAAGGAATAGAAAAAAACATACTGTGAGAGCCAAACCAAAAGTATAAATAATTGCTCAAGGAAAGATTTCTATAAATGGAAACAAAGTAAACTTTTATTAAAATATTTTACACCTTTATTCTACTTTTTTCATAAAAAAAGTAAATATACTTATGCTCTTGATACGTAATCTTTTGTTCTCGTATCAACCTTAATAATATCCCCTACTTTAATAAACAAAGGCACCTGTATTACAAGTCCAGTAGAGAGAGTAGCCGGTTTTTTTCCTCATGTTGCTGTATCTCACTTTTCTCCTGGGGGAGTTTCTATAACCTCTAAAGCGCAACTTGGATCAAGCTCTACATTAATAGGTATTCCATTAAATTCTTGAAGTTTCACTTTATCTCCATCATTCAAGAACATTTCAGCCCCACCCAAAGTTTCTTTTGAGAGTTCTACTTGATCGTAAGTTTCTTGAGACATAAATATATAGTTAGTCCCATCACTGTAGAGATAATCATAACTCATCATAGCGATATCTGCAGGAGGAAAGTTGTCTTTATCTGAGAATGTTCTTGGTATAGTTCCTCAAGAAATAAGGTTTTTACATTTTATAGTGATAATCGACCCTCCTCGGCCAACTACTTTTTGAGCATATGAAGTAACTTCATATGGCTCTTCATCCATAAGAAATTTCTTTCCTACCTTTAATTCACTTGCGTTATACATCTTTTTATAAAATTATATTATATTTTTGCTAGTATACTTGTTTCTACTAGCTTTTGAAATTTTTTATTTAGCATATTCTACACATCGCATTTCACGTATAAGTGAAACTTTCACCTCTCCTGGATATTGAAGATTTTGTTCTATATTCTGAGCTATTTCTTGTGCTAGCTTCTGTGCGTGCATATCAGAAACCGTCTCTGCATTTACAAATACTCGAACTTCGCGTCCAGCAGAGAGTGCATATGCCTTATCTACTCATGAGAAACTTTGCACTAAGGCCTCCATTTCCTGAACCCGTTTTAAGTATTGTTCTATCGCTTCACGACGAGCACCAGGACGAACTGAACTTATTGCATCTGCTATTTGAATAATAGCAGCATATATTGAGATACTAAACTGTTCACCATGATGATTCTCAATCATATCTACTACATCCTCAGGAAGTCCATACTTTCGCCCTATCTTAGCTCCTATTTCAGGATGTGTCCCTTCAATATCGTGATCAAGTGCCTTTCCTATATCATGAAGGAGACCTCACATTCTCACTAATTTCTGGTCTACTCCTAATTCGCGAGCAATAGCCTCAGCAATAATAGCAACCTCTTTTGAGTGTTTTAGCATATTTTGCCCATAACTTGTTCGAAATCTTAATCTTCCAATAATTGGAACAATTTCATCTGGCATGTTATGAATATTAAGTTCTTCCAAAGCCTTATTCCCAAGATCCTTAAGAAGAACTTCTCACTCAGATTCTGTTTGTTTTATGACCTCCTCAATCCTAGCTGGCTGAATTCTACCATCTTCAATAAGCTTTTCTAAAGATTTTTTAGCAATGTACCTTCTATAAAGATCAAAGGCAGATATAAATACAGAATCTGGTGTGTCGTCAATAATAAGAGAAACTCAAGCATTCTTTTCAAAAGTAGTAATATTTCTCCCTTCTTTTCCAATGAGTTTTCCTTTAATATCATCACTAGGGATAGGAATAATAGTGGTAGTAACTTCACTTGTTACGTCACCAGCATACTGTTGAATAGACTTTAAAAGAATCTCTCTAGAAATTTCAATTTTTTGCTTTTCTATCTTCTTTTTATGTTTTTCAACAAGTGAAATTGCATCTTTTTCATATTTACCACCTATTTGATTCATGTAAAGCTCTTTTGCCTGCGCCTCTGTAAGTTTTGCAATTTCAGAGAGCTTACCATCCAGTTCAATACGCTTCCTTTCAAGCTCATCTCTCTGGCTTTTAATATTTTCTTCTTGAGCTAATAGATCATCTTGTCTTTTTCCAATCTGATCAAGTCTTTGCTCTATTTTTTCTTCTCGTTCTATAATTCTTGCTTCTGTTTTTGCAATTCTATCTTCTGTATGTTGAGCTTTTTTCATGATGTCATGAGCCTCTTGTTTTGCCTCATTAACAGTAGCATCTGCATCTCTTCGAGCATCGTTTACAATATGATCTCTTTTTCTATCCGCTTTGCTGAGTATCTTTTCTGATTTTGACTCTGCATTATTTGTTTTACGATTTTCCCAAACATAAAACAATACTACAGATAGCGCCATTCAAAAAAGTACTCATAAAGATAGCATTCAAATATCCATGTTTTTCTTTTTTATTTAAGTAAATAGTACTTAAAAAATCTTGTCTCTTACTTTATATTTATACGGATAAAGCTAATTTCATGTAGACAAATATACTATATTTATCATAAAAACTAACTAATAATGTATTATATTTTTAAAAAATATATAGGTGATAAAAATAAAGTATTTTAATTGAAGTTGGCTTTTAAAGCCAAGTTTTTAGATTTTTTTGAGGACATTTTTGCCAGATTCCAAACTAGCACTTTTATTGTATGAATTTTTAAAGAGATTGGAAGTTATTCAAAGAAAAAACTCAGTGTATATGGGATTTTATGGAATGAAGAAAAGATGGTGAATGAAAAAATCATGGGCTATATGGAAAGATAATTAATACAAGTTTTATATATCAAGCTGCAAAAAACAAGTCCGGTCTCAAGTTACTAAGAAGTGTACTTGAGACCGGACTTATGTGTTTAAAGTCAATATATGTTTACTATTCGTCTTCAGGGATTTTGAAACCTCTTTCTTCACGAATCTTTGTAGCAACACTCGAAGGAACTTCTTCGTAGTGATCAAACTCCATACCGTAGGTAGCTCGTCCTTGTGAAGCTGATCTTAGTTCTGTAGAATACCCAAACATTTCAGAAAGTGGTACATAACAAGCAATAATCTTTGCTTGTCCTCTGTCTGACATTTCTTCAATTCGTCCTCTTTTTGAATTAATCTGTCCAATAACATCACCCATATATTCTTCTGGAGTATTTACTTCTACCTTCATGATAGGTTCTAGGATAATAGCTTGAGCCTTTCTACATGCATCTTGGAAAGCTTTTGAAGCAGCAATCTTAAATGAAAGTTCAGATGAATCAACATCATGGAATGAACCAAATGTCAGAGTTGCCTTGATATCAACCATTGGGTATCCAGCAGAGAAACCTCTTGCATATGCTTCTTTGAGACCTTTCTGTACACCTGGAATATATTCTTTTGGTATCACACCTCCAGTAATTTTATTTGCAAACTTATTAGTAGGTTTTTCTTTGAGTTCATCTTTAATATCTTCTTCATCTAACTCTCTATATGGTTCAAATGTCATAACAACATGACCAAATTGACCTCGACCACCCGTTTGTTTTGAAAACTTATGTTCAACATCTTTTGCGATTGTTTTGATTGTCTCTCTGTATGCAACTTGAGGAGCCCCAACGTTACATTCAACCTTGAATTCTCTCTTCATTCTATCAACAATGATATCAAGATGCAGTTCCCCCATACCTGAAATAATTGTTTGAGCTGTTTCTTCGTCTGTTCGTACTCTGAAAGAAGGATCTTCTTCTGCAAGTTTCCCAAGAGCAATACCCATCTTTTCTTGATCTGCTTTCGTTTTTGGCTCAACAGAAATGGAGATTACTGGTTCTGGAAAATCCATAGATTCAACGAGGAATTTCTTACTCACGTCACACAGTGTATCACCAGTTTTAGTAGCCTTAAGACCAATAACAGCTCCAATATTCCCAGCTGTAATCTCTGGTATTTCTTCTCTAGAATTTGAATGCATCTGCACAAGACGACCAACTCTTTCTTTTTGACCAGAAGTAGCATTATATACATATGACCCTGATTTAAGAATACCCGCATACACTCTAACGAATGTAAGGCGTCCAACAAATGGATCTGTAGCAACCTTGAAGGCAAGAGCTGCAAGAGGAGAAGCAACATCTACTTTGATTTCTTCTGTTTTTTCAATGTCATCAATATCAGTAACGGTAAGTATACCATCATTCACATCAAGTGGCCCAGGAAGGTACTCAATAGCAGCATCAATAATCATTTGAACCCCAATATTTTGAAGAGCAGATCCACAAGCTACGGCATATAGGTTATTATTCGTAACTCATTTTCTGAGTCCTTTTTTGATATCCGCAACGCTGAGGTCACCATCAGCAAAGTACGTATCCATAAGAGTATCATCTTGTTCTGCTACCTTTTCGATAAGTTCGAGTCTCATACCCTCCACTTTATCTTTGAGCTCTGCGGGGATGTCGATTTCAGTAATATTTTCACCAGAATCTCCATCAAAGTGATATGCTTTCATTTCAATAATGTCGATAAGACCAGTAAAGTCATCAGCAGCACCAATAGGATATTGAATAGCCACTACTTTATTACCAGCAAGTCTCTTCTTGATTGATTCTATAGTCATATCAAAGTCTCCACCCATTTTATCCATTTTATTTACAAAACAGATTCTAGGCACATGATATTTATCTGCTTGTTTCCAAACAGTTTCTGATTGAGGTTCAACTCCTTGGGAAGCATCAAAAACAGCAACACCACCATCTAGTACTCGAAGTGATCTCTCAACTTCAATAGTGAAATCCACATGGCCTGGAGTATCAATAATATTTATTTGATGTTCTTTCCAGAAACATGTAGTAGCAGCAGAAGTAATAGTAATACCTCTTTCTTGCTCTTGTTCCATCCAGTCCATAGTACCTTCACCATCATGAGTTTCCCCAATTTTATGAATTTTACCAGTATAGAAGAGAACTCTTTCTGTAAAAGTAGTTTTTCCTGCATCAATATGGGCAATAATACCAATATTTCTTACCTTTTTCAAAGGAGTAACGCTCATAGTCGAAATGTATAAAAAAATTAAATGCCAATGCCTAATATCTTTTGTGTATTATGCTGGCTTTCTCGCAAGTTCTGATTTTAGTTTTTTGCCCGGTGATTCTATATAGAAGACCATTAAAGTCAAATCTATATTTCCAGCCCTTCTGCCGTCCATTTTTCTTGCAGTTGAGGCATGTTTTTCTTGAGTGATTTTTCAAGCTCTCAGAGTATAAATTCACTATAACTTTTTGATTTAGTATTCGTTATTGAAATATTCAATTCCTGAAAGAAAAATGAAAAAACGCTACTTGTAAAGGTTCTCACCTTTTCATCATATAATATGAGTCCAAGGGTCCTTTTTGTTATAATCGAGGACACCTCGAGAGCAACCACAGATTCCATATCTTCTATCCACATATTTACTCGATCCCTAATCTGAGAATCAAGAGCATGATCATCAAAGGCAGTTGGCTGTGTTGTTGGCTTATAATTAAATTTTATAAACTCTTTTCCATTTGTTTTTCGAATTTCATCACTTATTGGAAGGTATATGAGCGAGAGTATTCATAGGAGAAAGTTTGTCCCATAACCAGCATCAAGACACGCAAAGAGCTCATCAAGGAGTTCATCATATTTTTTCTTTAAAATCATTTCTACCAGAAATTTTGCGAGAAGAAAATCATATCTTTTTGCCTTTTTCTCATCCTTTTGAGTACGCTTAATTCAAGCACCTGCTTTTTTTGCAGCTGCTTTATATTTTTCTGAAATTTCTGATGATTGACTGCCTCCTTCAGAGCCTTCGTCAATTGCTCAGTAATCCTCTATACTCATATATTAAAATCCTTTTATATATATTACTCTCTCTATTTTAGAACTATCTGGAAAATACACAAACGAAAGTCACATCTCACGCAAGAATTTTTGACTTACCTGCTTTTGATCAAATCCTATTTCAATAAATAGGTGTATTTCTCATATTTTATGAACCTGCTTCATCTGAAAACACTGCTTGATAAGCTCCTGATACAGCTCAAATCATGTCACGACTCAACCATAGAGCGCTCTATTTGGTTCATTTCTTACTACACTACCATCCATATTTCCATAATCTCCATCTTTAATATACGGAAGGTTTGCGCTAATAGTGAGATCTTTTCATGAAAAATCATCATGAAAAATTCATGAAAGCAGATTTGATTCTCGAAGCTCTATCTTTCCAGGAGAAAACTTCTCAATATTCTCAGATGCAACATCCATAGCACCCTGTGATATTTCCAAAGCAAAAACCTGCTGAAATTTAAGTGGGTGCATTTCTTCCACTATTGAAACTGGAATACACGCACTTCCCGTTCCTACATCAATATAGGACATATTATGTATGCTTATATCCTCATGGAGCTTTTTTAACATAGTGCGTACAAGCACCTCTGTATCATTACGAGGAATAAGGACTCTTTCATCCACATAAAAGTCTCTCCCATAAAAGTTAGCTGTTTCTAAGAGATATTCTTCACTCGCTCAGGATGCGAGTTTAAAAAATATCTGTTGCACCTTATAAATATATTTACTTGAAATATCATGCAATAAAAAGAGTTCTTTTTTCGTGACTTCGAGTATAGAGCAGAGAACTGACTCTATTTGTCCGATTGATAATCCCTCTGTAAGACCTAAGTCTATGTATTCTTGTTTTTTCATAAATATTAGTCTTCAAAAGTTTTACGCGAGAATATCTGTACTGTGAAGAAAAGAATTATCAGTATATACATAGCTGCGTAAAAACTATTAAACATAAAAAATTTTAAACTAAATTCAGTAAAGCTCCCAATAACATCCTTAATATTTAATGCTTGCATAGGAGGAAATAAAAGTTGGAAGATTCTCCCAGCCTGAGCTAAAGATTCTTGCCCTGTTCTATAAAGTAAGTCTAATAAAAGTGACATACTATGAGAAATGAGATATACCATAAGACTGATCATAATAGTCATGATATTACTCATGAAGGTTGAAAAGAAGAATACTATAGCTAATAATATTTCTAATTTAAAGTATGTAAATAAAAGAGCCCAAAGTATAAGCCCTGTTACTGGAATTCAACTCAGTAGTAAAACTATGATATATAATATAGATTGTAATAATACTATTAAAAATATAGTCCCTGAAAATCCAAAGAACTTCCCAAGGATGAAATCCTGCCTTTTGATAGGTTTAGAAAGAATAAGAAAGATAGTTTTTCCTTCTATCTCCTTAAATAGTAACTGACTCCCGACAAATAGAACTCATATCAGTCCAAATATCTCTATCATCCCAAGACCAAAATCTACAATAACTTTTTCAGATTCTCCTATAGTCAGTTTTCCTAGGGCCAGAGAAAAAATTATAAATACAAAGGCAAAAAACAGGATCAGATACAAAAATCTATTCCTCACTATCTCCTTAAAGGTATTCTTAGCAATATTCAGCATAGTATGGGGGTTATGATATTTATTCATAAACTCTCTCTTGAATTCTCTCCCTTTTCAAGGGAAAGAGGCTGTATGTATACTTTGTAGCCCCTTGCTCTTGTAAAGAGTAAGGATTCAGGTAAGAGTTATTATTCGCTATTCTAGCAACATTCTCTCATAATTCAAGCTTTACAAACACAATTTATATTTGACTAATATATATATGTATGGTGTAGAATATTTATGTCATTCCTGTTCTTTCTTAAAAAGTTCCTCTTCAGCCCTCGGGATTCTTTTTTTATTGAAAACAATATCAAACTACCTCTCTATTCCCATTCACAAATGACGTAACATCCATAGATTTCTTTCCCTCGAGTTTTACCCGCGTAATCTCGAGAATTTTATTGTGAGCGCATATTATTCCATATCTGTTTTTTGAGAGCTTGATGAATTCTCATAGTTCTCACACAAAACCTCACTCTTGAATTCTCTCTCCTCAGAGGAGAGAGAGGCTACATAATTTTGTATAAATAATTTGATATATTTTTCCGATATCTTCATTGGGAATACGAATAACATGAATATTATGAGAAGAAATGGATTCATCTCGTATTTCATCATATTCTTTCCTATTTTCATGAACTTTTCCATCTAATTCAATGACAATCTTTTTTTCATCACAATAAAAATCAGCAATGTATCTACCAATAGCATGCTGTCGACGAAAATTTAAATTATGAAATTTTCTATTTCGCAGCAGTTCCCAAGCTATTTCCTCAGAATCTGTTTGATCTAGGCGCAGGTTTTTAGAAAGTTCTTTTACATATTCAGGAACGACTGCATATCATTGCCTTATACTGTAGCCCTCCTCTCCTTGAGGAGAGGAAATTCAGAGGTGAGGTTTTATGTAAGAAGATATTTCTTCAAGCACCAATCTCTTTCCATCATACCAAGTATAAATTCCAGGCCAAGGAGTATAGGCTCTAAAAGTATTATATATTTCTCCTGAACTCTGCTGAGCAAAAAACACTTCTCCATCTTCGCGAGAAATTTTTCCACATTTTGTAGACTTAGAGTTATCTTGAGGAGTTCACTGTAAATCTCCCGACATAATTTCTCTGAGAGTCTCTACTAAGAGCTCAGGTCCAATGTGTACAAATTTTTTGAATATATCTTCACTCGTGTCCATATTGTCTATCTCAACTCTGGCTATTTTAAGGATATCTCATTCATCCATGCCAGCAGACATATACATTGTTGTCAATCATGTCTCACTGTCTCCAGACTTTATTGCTGCCTGTACTGGACTTGCTCCTCGATATTTTGGAAGGATACTCCCATGAATATTTACACAGCCATGCTTTGGAATATCTAAAATAGCTTGTGGAATAATTTTTCAATATGCTACTACGACAATAAAGTCTAAATTTAAATCTCTGAGACTATCATGAAACTGAGTGTTTCTCTTAATTTTATCTGGCTGCATCACCTGTATTCCAGCGTCAAGAGAGACTTGCCTGACTGGAGTTGGAAGGAGTTCTCTCTTTCTTCCTATTGGTTTATCTGGCTGTGAAACAACAAGAGCTATATCTATGAAGCTACTTCCCTCTCTTGGAGAGGGATTGAGGGAGAGGATTCATGAGAGTATCTCTCAAGCAAACTCTGGAGTTCCAAAAAATGCTATTTTCATAATTTACTTTTTAAATGATATCTTTTTTACTTTTTCTCCAATATACGAAAGAAATACTACAAATACTGCAATAATTATAAAGACTATAATTTTTCATGTTCTATCAAGAAAAAGTGCTGTAACTCCAAAGAATAAACTCAAAGAGAATACAAGAGTAAGTATTTGATTCTTTGTAAATCATATTTTTTCAAGCCTATGGTGAAGATGTGTAAAATCTCACTGCAAAGGATTTTTTCCTCGCATCAATCTGCGAGTCACGACATAAATTGCGTCTACGGCATAGATTCAAAATACAGCTAAAACAGTTGCTATTTTCCCTCCTGAAATAATTGCCAGAGTAGCAAGCATAAACCCGAGAAACATGGTTCACGAGTCTCACATAAGGATTTTTTCTTTATAATCAAAATAGAAAAATGGTATAAGAATTCCCACAAGAATAATAGCAATCTGCATAATAAATTCAGCATTTTCCAGTCCTCAAGTATAATCATCCGTCATATAGAGTTTGAGTCCTAATAGGAAGATTACAAAAAAGCAGATAAGAGAAAGGCCTGAGGTATTTCCTTGAATCCCGTCTGTCCAGTTGAGCGCATTAAAAACAAACACATACCAAAGTATCGTAAAAATAAGAGGAATTATGAATATCTCTTTTCAAGCAATTATGGTAGATAAAGTTTCTAGTTCTACGACTCATCAGAAAATGTTACTCACATACCCAATTTTAATTGATGTAATACCTATAGTTGCTCCTACAAGTATCTGAAGAATAAGTCTAGTTTTTGCGCTGAGCGAAATAAGATCATCAAAAAAACTCACAAGTGTAATAACTCCTCCAAATCAGAGAATAAGAAGAAATTTATAGTTTATATCTACAAAAAGAATACTGATACATAGAAAGGCCAGAAAAAATACTACTCCTAGACTATAAGGAATTGGTTTCCTCTTTTTTCAATATTTTTTAGGATTGTCTAGTATGTCAAACTTACGAAATACCCTAGAAATAGAGACAATCAATATATATGATAGACTTATAGATAAGAAGAAAGAAAGTATATATGTCAACATGTCTATGTGTTTTTAAATCGTGAAATATAAGTTGGAAGAATTTTTAGGTAAAACAAAAAAGTAGATGTTCATAGTATAGCAAATGAGACAGTTACACCAAATATATCTCCTGATAAAAAATTAATATAGAGTCAAATATAAGCTCCTAGTGTAATGAGAAAGTTTCAAACAAATATTGAGAAATATCTATGTACGTCATCTACCATTCAGAAGCCTAAAATAACACCCGCAAATCCAAATGATTGAATTACTTGGTACAATCATAGTTTGAAGAAAAAAATAGCTACAATTAATGTCATTACAGATATAAGTCACAATAATTGTAAATTGATAAACGTAAATGTTTTACCCCAGATATAAAGTAAATATATCTTAAGTCAGGATAATTGAAATCATAATTGCCATAATAAATATTGATATTCAGCATTAAATAATGCAGAATAAAAGGCTATAAAAAAATAAAACATATTTCCAAAAAGTAAAAAATATGCTCATGTCATATATTTTCCATCCTTATATGCATTTTGCATCATTAAAACACAGAGACTACCTAAAATATTGATAAAAAGTATAAACAATACTTCATAAATGTTTCACTTACCAGTAAATAACACTACTCATATAGAAATAATGAGAAGGAAATATATCCACCAGTTTTCTCGTGAAAATATCTTAAATTGTAAAAAAAGCTTTTGGAGCATACATGAAGATTTGAAGTATTTTTTATGAGTCTATACAAAAGCCCTCAATACTCAAATATATTATTATTGCTATAAAATTATTGAAAGCATAAATCTGTAATCTTTTCTTTTATTTCATATGGATTATCTACATAGGTCATTCAAATAACCCAAGACGCCTCGTCGTCTTGTCATAAGTGCGCACGCTCGGACATATCCGAAATAATATCTACATTTCCATATCAAAATATATTTCATAGAAATGTAGTTCTACAAACCTCTATGGAAATAATTCTTCTAGATGGGATTTCTTTCGCAACACTATGTAATATTCACTTTTGCTTAAAAGTCATGACTCATGTAGGAGTTACAACCGTAAAGTCATATTTATATTTTAAAAGCCTGTGAATGATTCTAAACCAAACAATTATTACCCAAATAAGTAATCCTCCAGCAAAAAATATTATAGGGGCTTTAATATACACAAAGAAACTGTACATCATTGCTAAAAGCAATAGATATAATATCAAACTGAGAATTACTCTAAACAATAAGTAATATTTTGATCTATGTATAAGGAGAATATCTTCCTTAGCAAAAGACTGCCTCTTTTTTTCAAGGACTTTTTGAAGAAACTTTGTATCAAAGTTTGAAAATATTTTCATCGTATAGCAGGTTAAGAAGTGCTCTTTTTCCCCTTATTTCTTAACTACAGTATACAAATATATATCTAAAAATCAATCGAGAAGGCCTATTTGTAAATTGGGAATTTTATACAGAGCTCTAAGACTCTCTGTCTTTGAGTTTCTAATAACTCTTGATTGTCATGATTTTGAACTGTCAGAGAAAATATATCTGCAATTTCTTTCATTTGTTCAATTCACATACCTCTCGTAGTTGCTGCGGGTGTTCCAACACGTATTCATGATGGATTCATAGGAGGGCGAGTATCATATGGAACCATATTTTTATTTACAGAGAGTCCTACTACTTCTAGAGCATGCTCAGCATCTTTTCCAGTTACCCCATAACTTATAAAAGTATCTACCAGCATGAGATGATTATCTGTTCCTCCTGAAACTATTTTAAATCATTTTTCTTGTAAGCTCGTAGCAAGTGTTTGAGCATTTTTAATAACTTGCACCTGATAGTCTTTGAACTCTGGTTTAAGGGCTTCTCAAAAAGCAACAGCTTTTGCAGCAATAAGATTTTCATGTGGTCATCCTTGCAGTCCTGGAAAAACTGCTCTATCTATAGCTTTTGCATATTTTTTCTTACACATAATCATCCCTCATCTTGGACCTCTGAGCGTCTTATGAGTTGTTGTTGTTACAACGTCACATATTGGAACTGGATTTTCAATTACCCCTGCAGCAATAAGGCCTGCAATATGAGCAATATCTGCCATAAGTATCGCTCCACATTTGTCTGCGATCTCTCTGAATCTCTTCCAATCTAAGTTACGTGAATAGGCTGAAAACCCTGCGATTATCATTTTAGGTTGTGTTTCGAGCGCTATTTTTTCAAGTGCATCCATATCCATTTCTTCAGTCTGCTTATCAAGAAAATACGGAATAATATCATATAAAATCCCTGAGAAGTTCATAGGATGCCCGTGTGTTAAGTGTCCTCATTGATCGAGAGAGAATCCAAGAACTTTATCTCCAGGATTTAAAAGCCCCATATATACAGCCATATTAGCTGGTGAACCTGAGAGTGATTGTACATTTACATGTTCTGCTCCAAACAGCTGTTTTGCTCGCTCTATTGCAAGATTTTCTACCTCATCTATAATGTGACACCCTCCATAATATCTTTTTCCAGGATATCCTTCTGAATATTTATTTGTAAGAATACTACCGTTTGCTTCTAAAACGTCTTTAGAAACATAGTTTTCTGAAGCAATAAGCTCAATTTCTGTGTCTTGCCGCGTTGCTTCTCTCGCTATCATATCAGCAAGTATTGGGTCGTTATTTTGAATCATTATTGTAAATTTAGAAATATAATTTTATAAAAAATCTATACCTCAAGAAAAATTGTTTTCCAGAAATATAGATAGTGTTTCATATTTTAGTCTCAAAGAACCAGCTTTGTTGTGTATATATAATTCATAATTTCTTTTTAGGAAATAATATAGCTTAAATATATGAAATTGATTTTTTTCCGCAAGCTTTCTATTATTTTTCTTCTATCGCTGGTGTATTAAGCGCTCATGAACGAATCATAATAGTTTCTCATGATCAAGTAACAATTACAGCATCTCTCAGAGCTTTATCTTTTTTATATTCACTTATAGCCATACCTATGGTAGGTTTTTGTATAAATGTTTTCAGGAGAATCTTAGCTTCCTCTAATTGCCTATCGTACATATTTTCATAATCCTCTTCTAAAAACACCACCTCTACATCAGGACTAATTCAATCTAATTCAATATTTTTTCCTTGTGGAGTAAACCATTTTGCTACCGTAAGCTTTAATAAACTTCCGTCATCCATTGAAAACGGTTGTTGCACTGATCCTTTTCAATACGTTTTTTCTCATAGGAGTATCGCTTTATCATATTCCCTGAGGGCTCAGGCTGTTATTTCAGAAGCGCTGGCTGAGTTTCCATTAATCAGTACTACTATTTTCTTATCAAATATTTCTCCATCATTTACCGAATAATAGTTTTGATTAAAATAGTCATCTCTATATCTCGTCTGTACTAGTTTTTCTTTTTCAGGAATAAACTCAGAGAGTATTTGAACCGCGCTTTGTAAATATCATCCCCCATTATCACGTACATCTATTATAAGGCCCTCTACACCAGAAGCTAAAACATTATCTAAGGCTGCAGAAAATTCACTCGCAGTTTGTTCTCCAAACATATTAAGTGCTATATATCCTATGTTTTCATCTTCAAAATATTTTTCTTCAACCGAAGGAATATGAATTTTTTCTCTTATCACTGTTATATCGAGTAATCCTTTTTCTCAGGTTCTCATTATCTTTAAATCTACCGATGTTCCTGCAGGTCATTTAATTATATCAACAGCATCAAAGATATCTAAATCTTGAAGCGCAATAGTATTTGCCTCTATAATTATATCCCCGTTTCTCACATCATATTTTTTTGCTGGTGATCCTTTTAAGATTCTTTCTACTTTTACTCAAATAGGAGTCTTTTCTACCACAGCTCAAATTCCTTCAAAATCTCACTCAAGAGCTTGATTAAATTTTTCAGTTAACTCCGGATTCATAAATTCAGAGTGCTTATCTCAAAGAGATTCTACTAATCCAGAAATAGCTCCATCTACTAAATCTTTTTTTTCTACTTCTCCGTTTGAAAAATAATCTTTTTCAATAATGTTATACACTTCCCAAAATTCAGTTAGATCTAGACTTCATCCAGTACTACTTACAACTTTTTCATAACTTTTTCACAATCCTATATCTACAAAGTTCCCTATATAAAGGCAACTCATTACTCATAGTGCAAAAGATGTCACAAAGGTGATTAAAACTTTATTCATTTTCTAACATTTTTATTACAAATTTAATTTATGACTCATATATATATTTATATGTTTCACATTTTTTATTTTACGTTTTATGCATTAAAAGCAAATAAAACTCGTTTTAAAACATATGTTAAAAAACTGTATAAAACTTACATCTAAACCTTAGCTCTGTCTTAATTTTAAGATAATTACATATTCATATTGTGAATAAATACTTTTAGAAAATAGCTATTTAATGGCTTCATATTTTTTAACAATGGCTATTACTATTACTACTATTCTTTTAATTTAATATATATTACTATAGATAGAGACGCGATGTTAAAAAATAAATATATAAAACTCCCTCTATTTTTGATAAATATTAAAATATATGTTATTTTATATCTAGTATATATATAAAACAATCTATGTTATTTACATTTCTACAAAAACAGAAAGATTTATCAAAACAAAAAAAGCTTATCAAAACAATGGTACAAGCTTTGAATGTTTCAGATGATCAGAAAAAATTATATTTAGATGCGATTGATATTCTTTGAAAGCAGGAACTAGAATCTCTTTTTAAAAATCTTACTATATTTGTAGAAAAACTAGAGATTAAAGAACTTGAAAGTATCAAAAAAGATGACTTTGCCGTAGTTTCATGAATGAGAAAAAAAGAAGCAAGTGAGAAAATGAAAGAAATGAACAGTTTTTCCTTTTTATTAAATAACTTATAAAAAACATGTGAGTTGAAAAAATAATGAGCATAAATCAAAGCGAAATAGTATGAAAAAACCCAGAAGATGCATTAAATGCATTAATTTTAAAAGATGAACAAGTAATAACTGAGGCTGAAAATTTTTGAATATGAGAAATTCAATGTACTGAAATTACACATAGAAATGAGCGAGCTATTTGTGATTTTATTAATAATCAATTCCTTAATTTAGAAAATCTAGTACTTCCTGTATAAAAAAATGCAAAAATATAAAATAGTTGCATCAAAATCTCAGAAAAGATATACCTTAGTTCTTTCAGCAGATTCCGAATCTCACGCAAGAGAAAAAATTCATAAAGATGGATATTCTATTTTATCTATTGAGGATTTTTCATGAGCTGAAATTGTTTGAAAAAAGTATATCTTTCAAGTTCAAAAAGACGGAGAAATGAAAAATGGAGTTATTGTTGGAAAAGATATATTTAAAGTATATGTAAAACTCAGAGAAGAACTTTGATATGATATTGTTTTTTTATATCCAGAATGAGATCAAGCCCACACCGATGCTAAGAAAAAACAAGAAATAATATTAGAATTACAAAACTGATATGAACTTCAAAAAAAACAGGTAAAAATAATCCAAGAAAAAGCAAAAGCAGAAGAAAGCTTTTATATGAAAAAGAAATTAGATGAAACCTATATACTTATTAATAGCGCTATAGGGAAATTTGATAACATATTTAATAATAAAAAATTATTTAATATTACAGATGAAACACTTCTTAAGCTTGAGACAGTGTATGAAAAACTTATTCATATCAAATCCTCAACTAATATAGTAAAACTCAAAGAAATAGGAGAATTGGCCCTTATTAAAATATGACAAATAGAATTAGCTGCTCTAGAAGAAAATAAAAATAAAGAGTCTCGAGATCTCGTATCACAAACCAATAAACTTCTAAAAAAAATATGATCAAGTAGCCAATTTATAGAAGAAGATAAGGATATAAAGAAAAAAATATTAAAGTTTTTTAGAGGAACTATTTGAAAACTTTCTCTCGATCAGATGAAGAAAGACCTTAAAGAAAAAAAAGAAAAAAAAGAACTTATTGACACAAAGTCATATAGTTTTTTAAAGACCATCTTATTACTTGAAAAATATAAAGAAAAATTAAAAGAGAATAGTCGTGAAGTTCAAAAAAATATTATTTTATTTTGTAATCCTTTTTCAAAGTCTGAAATAAAAGAAAAAATACTTCTCAAGAGAAAAGTAATAAAACAAAATATATCGATCCTAAAAGCAAAAAAAAGTTGATGAATAGGATCATATACTTGATTAAAAAAAGGCTATAGTAAATGAATAGAAGCCTTCTTTTCAACGTTAGATTTTCTTTCTAAGATATTATTATTTTGTATTGTGTCATACTCTATTATATTTTTTAGTGTACTATTTGCAGAAAAAATATGACGTATCGAAAATACCATCAATGCTTCCGCAATTATAGGGATTTTGTTTATGATTTTTGTGTTTTTTATCTTTTCAGCTTCTAAAAATTTATTTCTCCTCGGGATAAATATTGTAATTTTTAGCTTTATCTTTATATTTTCTACTATAAATTTTTAGCTTTTTAGTAAAAAAATATGTACGCGTTACTGTTACTCCTAGGGCTAAGTTTTTTCTTTATATTTTTTCTTTTTTCTAAGCTGCCAGATTTTAATTGATATTTTGTAGGATCTTTATTTCTTGAGGCAAATCTATATATATTATTTTCTTTGCTGTCATGCCTGGTCGTTTATAAACACTCACTCTCTTCAAAAAAAATTATTGATAGCACTGATGCACATTCAAAATTTTGAGAGTTCATTCCAAGCTCTGGAGAAATAAAAGATTTCTTTATAGATTTTTTTTCAAATTATATTTATTATATTGCAGGGATATTATTTTACTGCGCTATATATCTTATTACTCGCTCTTTTTCTCCAGAGTTAGACATTGCATACATATTTCTAGTATTCAATATCATAGTTTTTTCACTATATTTTTTTCCTAAAAGTCTCACTTTAGGAAAAGATCTTATCATCATAAATCTAGTACTTATTTCTTTATATTATATTTGAGAGCACATACTCTATCTTTTTTATTCTACGCAAATATTTAGCTCAATAGACATAATAAATATTTTCGCAGTATTTATATTATTCTGTATAACTCTTTTTAATGAAGAATATGGAGCATATAGAAAAGTAATAGAGCAATATTTTATAATATTTTTGTTTTTAGAGCTCTCTACTCTTTATAAATGGATTTTTTCATGAGATATTTCTTCACTCGGGATTATTGCAGGAATATTAGGATCATTCTTACTAATTTTTACGGACTATATAAAAAAATATTTTTTTATATCAAAATATGCAAGTAGAACTTGGGGGCTTCTATTTGGGGGTATATCCGTAGTTATTTATGCTATTTTGGTTATATTTCAATCAGAACAGTTCATAATGTATTCAATAGGAGTTTTTTGTATTTCAATACTTATGCTCCTCTTTCATAAGCGTTTTTGTAGTTATTTTGCCCTGAGTGCTTGAGCTATTTGAATAAGCTCATTTTGACATTTCTTGTATATGTTATTATTGCAAGGGACATACGGAAATACCTATTTATTTATTATATACTTTTTCCTGAGCTTTCTGTTTATATACATATTGAGGAAATTGCAGACATTCTATGACTTTGATAGGTATTTTTTTCGTATTATATCAGTTCTTGTCAATCTCATTTGAGTGATAACATTCTTGTTTTTCAATGAAATTTCTATACTCGCTGTATGACTTCTGCTTTTATGAGAATCGGTATACCTGTTCTTCATATATTATAGTTTACGTAAAAACAATTCTTAAAAATGCTTACATATATATCAAAACATTCAGAAATAAAATCTGAATTTATAGTCTCTTATCTTAAAGATGAAAAAGACCTCTCTAGCCTTCTATTTTTAAAATTAGATGCCAACATACTAAAGGATATTAAAAAATCATTAGGATCAAAGAAATCATCTAAAAAAGACTATTTCTTATGAGGCACTAAGTACAAGAATCTTATCGTTCTGGTGAGTAAAGAAATCAGTCAAGAAAAAGAGGTTCTTTTTCTATGAGAACATCTTCCAAAACTGTGAGATGAATTATGTCTTATATCTGATACATATGAAAATCTAGAGTTACTTATGAGAGTATGCGAACTTTCAAGGTATAGTTTTCAAAGATATAAAACGGAGAAAAAAATAAAGTCTACTCAGATATTATGTCAAAAAGATGAGGTAAACGCCTTAATAGATTGTAAAAAAACCTTAGAAAACATTATGCTTGCGAGAGATCTATGAGAGACTCCAGCTCCAGACCTCACACCCGAAATATTTGCTGATATTGTGAAAAAAACAAAGTTCAAAAATATTAAGGTGAAAGTTTTAAGCTACAAAGATATTCAAAAAAAATGACTCTGACTTATAGAGTGAGTTGGAAAAGGGAGTGATAACAAGCCATGTATGGTAATTTTAGAGCATATTGTAGACAAGAAGAAACCAGTACAAGGTATCGTTTGAAAAGGAGTGACCTTTGATACTGGTTGAAATCAAATTAAGCCAGGAGACTTCATGTATGATATGAAATGAGATATGTGAGGGGCAGCTGTGACTTTTGCTCTTATGAAGGAGCTAGATAGACATAATGTAGACAAAAATATTGTAGCATGTCTCTCCCTTGCTGAAAATGTAGTTTCTTCTAATGCATATAAACCATCTGATATACTTAATGGTTACACTGGTAAAACAGTAGAGATTATTCATACAGATGCAGAGTGAAGACTCGTACTTGCTGATGGAATAGCCTATCTTGGTAAAAATTATAAAACAGACAAGATGATGACCATAGCAACACTAACGTGAGCTGTGATGGTAGCACTAGGATTTAGATATGCAGGTATTATGGGGACAGATAGAGTGATGTTAGACACACTTCTAGAACATTCAAAAACGAATACAGAGAAATATGTAGAACTTCCCTTTGGAGATCATTTCATGGATAAAACAAAATCAGATATAGCGGATTATAAAAATCTCGATAGAGGAGTATTCGCAGGGGCATCAATGGGATGAGCATTTCTTTCTAATTTCTTAGTAAATGATGAAAAGTATACACATATAGACATAGCGGGAGCATTTATAAATGAATGAGATCCATATGGAAAAATGCCAAAAGGGATGACTGGATTCTGAGTAGAAAGTCTTTCTGAAATTTTTAAAAAATAAGAAATGTTCCAATTTCTTATATCACTCTTCACTGAAAAAAAGTGTTTTAGCTGCCAACAGCTCTGACACTTTTTTTGTCCAAAATGCAATGATGAAATTGCTGAATATAAGCCATATTGTTATGTCTGTAAAAAACACTCTGAAAATTTTAACGTCCATAATGACTGTCAAAAACACTTCCCTCTCACGCAAGTAATAGTTTTAACTCGTTATAGAAATGGATGAATAAAAAGACTCCTGAGACATGCAAAATATTACAATAAATACCCAGCCTACAGAGATCTTATTGTTCCTCACAATATGTTTTTCAATAAATATATAGAAACAGAGAATACTGTTTTAGTTCCTGTTCCGATGCATTTCCTCAGAAGATGGAAGCGTGGCTATAATCAAAGTGAAAAGATTGCTCAAAACCTGTCAAAAGTATGTGGAATCTCGGTAGATACCACTCTCATTAAGAGATCAAAATATACCAAACAGCAAAGTCACCTCTCTCAATCTCAGAGAGCACATAACCTCGATAATGCTTTTCAGCTTTGAAGGTATAATAGTAATAAAAATACTATTATATATCTCATAGATGACGTTGTTTCGACTGGCTCTACAATCGCAGAAATAGCATCGTACTTACAGAAAAAATGATATAAAAATGTAAGAGCTATCGTCCTAGCGAGCGATTAGTTGAGTATTTTACTATTATAGTGTAGTATATAAACATATATAATATAATTTTAAAAAATATGAATGCAGAGGCTTCAGCTGACTTAGAAAAATGTAAAGGGTGTTGAGATTTAATTAATGCCTGAACCTCTTGTCTTAGCTGCATTTATTTTGAAACAAATTATCCTTGAGAAAAAATAGCTAATTTAGTTTTAGAAACTTGAGAAGGTATAAAAACAGCTGCCGAATATGTTTTAAATGAAAAAAATACAGTGATATGTAATACTCGCTTAATAAATTTGAAGGGAGATTTGGATTGAACTATGGGAATAAGTGTACCATGAGTAAAATGATCTGTAAATGTTAAATATAAGATTGAATTATTAGTATGACGTTCTGTTATGCCAGATGATATACAGCCCATAAGTAAGATTAATTTATTTTTCAATAAAAGTACACCAGCAGAGGTTAGAGAGATTACTAGAGCATTTAAATCAGAAATTGAACAGATAGTTATAAAAGCTTTCTATTGAGAGAAATAATCCTTGCATAATCCTATATTTGAGTAAACTAAGCGCTTAGTAAATTCTAAGCCTTTTTTATGTCAAAATTTCTAGAAGTCCGGGGTGCGAGGACGCATAATTTGAAGAATATAAATGTGAAGATCCCTAAAAATACCCTGACAGTTATAACATGACTATCCGGTTCTGGGAAGTCTTCTCTAGCTTTTGCCACCATATACTCTATAGGACAACAGAAGTACTTAGAGAGTCTTTCGAGTTATGCTCGTATGTTTGTAGGTTCTGGAAAGGATGAAGCGCTCTATGACGAAATTACGGGACTATCTCCTACTATCTCAATAGATCAAAAAACGACAAATAGAAACCCAAGATCAACAGTTGGTACGATAACAGAGATTTATGACTATTATAAGCTTTTGTATTTAAATATCGGAGAACGTCGATGCATAGATTGTGACAGTATTATCAAAAAAGATTCTGTTAAGGATATCACGAGATATATTTCAAGTTTTGATGAAGGATTAAAGTATTTTTTAAGTTGTCCTTTTCTCAGAAATAAAACAGAGCTTACTCCAGAGGTTATAAAGAAGCACGTTCTTGATGCTGGATTTATACGCTTTATGATAAACGGAATAGAGTATAATGTGAATGCAGATTTTGACCTTCCTATAGGAGATATAAATATAGAGATAATAGTGGACAGACTTGTTGTGAAGGATATTTCTGACCCTGAAAGTTCCGATTTAAAGAGATTAAAAGATAGTATTGCTGTAGCATACAGAAATTGAGATGGACAAATTTCTGTAACGATATTGTGAGAAACACCAGAAACTAAGAGCTTTTCGCAGGTATTTATATGTAGTGATTGTGGACATGTACCTGAAAAACTCACTATATCTTCGTTTTCTTTCAATTCTCATCATTGAGCTTGTCCTGACTGTCATGGTTTATGAGAAAAAATGGTATTCCTTGAAGAAAAAATTACAAACCTAAACTTAACACTTTTAGAGTGAGCGGTACTGGCCCCATGATTTGGGAACTACTTTCTTGCGCTTATACAGGAGGTCTCAAAAAAACATAATATAAGACTCGATGTTCCATATAGTGAATTAAACGAAAAAGAGCGAAAGATGGTCATGCATTGAACGTGAAAAACTCAATACAGCGTATCTTTTGTAAATGAAAGTGGACGAAAAAATACTTATAATTCAAAATTTGAAGGAGCCATTACAACCCTCACTCGTAGATATTATGACGGCTGAGTGGAGAGTGGAAACTATGATGATTTTATTACAAACATTGCCTGTCCAGATTGTGATGGATTTAGGCTTTGAAGAGAATCTTTGAGTGTCTTCTTAGGTGGAAAACATATTGGACAGTTATGAAATATGAATATTACAGCTTCTCAGCATTTCTTTGAAACGCTCACTTTAAATTCTGAGCAACAAAAGGTTGCAGAGAAAGTTATGAAAAATATTATAGAGCGATTAGAGTTCCTTCAGGGGGTTTGATTATCATATATGTCACTTTCAAGAAAGGCTAATACACTTTCTGGATGAGAAGCTCAAAGAATTAGGCTTGCAACTCAGATATGAGTGAAGTTAGAATGAATCATATATGTTCTTGATGAACCATCGATAGGTCTTCATCCAAGAGATAATGATATGCTTATCAAGAACTTAAAGAAACTAAGAGATGTTGGTAATACTCTTATAGTTGTAGAGCATGATGAGGATATTATGCGTGAGAGTGATCATATAATAGACATAGGCCCTTGAGCTTGAATCCATGGTTGAATGGTTATTGCGGAAGGGACCTTCGACGAAATATGTAATAACAAGAATTCTGTTACCTGACCATATCTTAGTGGAGCAAAAACGGTAGTACTTAAAACAGACAAACGTAAAAAAACAAAAATGCTCTCTGTTTTGTGAGCGACACATCATAATCTTCAAAACATAGATGTCCACTTCCCTGTCTGACATCTTACGGTTGTAACAGGAGTCTCTGGTTCAGGGAAGTCTTCACTGATAAACGATATTCTTGCAAGTTCCCTTGCTAACACGCTTAATAGAGCCAGTAAGACTATTTGAGCTCATAGAGAAATAACGGGCACAGAAAATTTTGATAAAGTTCTGGTAATTGATCAGTCTCCTATTTGAAAAACACCACGTTCTAATCCTGCTACCTATACCTGAGTATTTACATTCGTTCGAGAAGTATTTGCTCAAAGTTATGATGCAAAACTAAGAGGGTATGCCCCTGGAAGATTTTCATTTAATACTCGAGATGGACGATGTCCAGAATGTGATTGAGATGGAGTTAAAAAGATAGAAATGCACTTTCTTCCCCCTGTCTATACTACCTGTGAGTCATGTGATGGAAAGAGATTTAACCCAGAGACGCTCGAGATAAAATATAAATGAAAAACCATAGCAGACATACTAGCTATGACAGTTGAAGAGGCAAGAGGATTCTTTCATGCTCATCCACGTATAATGAAGATTATGGACATACTAGATAAAGTATGACTAGGATATATTGGTTTATGACAGTCTTCAACGACGCTCTCATGATGAGAAGCGCAACGTATTAAACTGGCAAGTGAGCTTTCAAAGCGCTCAAGCTCTAAAACCATTTATATACTAGACGAGCCAACAACAGGATTACATTTTCAAGATATCGAAAAGCTTCTTCATATACTCCATTCTCTTGTAGACAAATGAAATACGGTTATAGTAATAGAGCATAATATGAATATGATACTGAATGCTGATCATATTATAGACATATGACCAGAATGATGAGATAAGTGAGGGACAATGCTTGTTGCATGAACCATTGAGGATGTAAAAAATTGCAAGGAAAGTTATACTGGACAAGCTATTATAAAATATTTAGATAATTTTAAGAAAAGTTAATCTATGCAGGACATTTTAGAACATATAGACATTTCCCAGTTATCTAATTATAAGACTCCTGCACTCGCTAGATATTTTTTCGAGATTACGAATCTTGAAGACATAGATAAGCTCTATGAGATTATTAGTTGGTGAAAACAAGAAAATAAAAATATACTATGGATTTCATGAGGTACAAATATGCTTTTTGCTTTTGATGAGTACAATGGGATTGTTATTAAAAATTCACTGAGTTGATGGACATATAATCAGGGCAGTAAAATACTTGAAAGTTATTGATCAGAGTCTATTTGGAATATCGCAGGATTGTTAGAAGAAGAATATAAACAGGACTTATGGCATAGATTTATTGGATTACCATGAAGTGTTGCTGGAGCTGTATATGGTAACGCATGATGCTTTGGGCTTGAAACAGAAAATAACTTTATAAGCTGTGATGTATTAGATCTTGATAATGGACAAAGAAAAATTCTTCATAAATCTGATATGCAATTTTCTTATAGAACTTCTATTTTAAAACTGGAGAAGAGATATTTTTTAATTTCAGCACGCTTTGATCTCAGCACTAAAGTAGAAAAATATCATAGTGATGTTGATAATATAGATTTTAGAGAAAATAAGCAGCCGAAATGAAATAGTTGTGGAAGTTTTTTTAAAAACCCAAGTAAAGATCAATCAGCTGGATATTTGATAGAGCAAGTTGGTCTTAAGTGAAAGAAAATAGGAGGAGCATATTTTTCTCACCGACATGCAAACTTTCTCATGCATGATGGAAGCGGAACATATGACGACCTTTTAAAGCTTATTACTCTTGCTCAAAGTAAAGTGCAAGACGAGTTCTGAATACACTTAGAAAATGAGGTTCAAATTATTACCTAATATACAGAGAGTATGATTCGAATAAACAGCTTAAGTGTATTTATAAAGTTGATTCTCAGTGTTTTATTTATCGTGTACTTTAGTTTTAAGATATTCAGTTATTTTTATCTATGAAACTATTGTAATTATTGGAGCGATATAGTACAAGAGAACTCAAAGCAGGATATTCAGGAAACAAGAAAATGTGTGAATACTCTCGTATGTGAAGTTGGAAGTATTAGATTGTCTTTGCTACATGACAATAATAATGAGAAAATGAAATCTTTTAGTTGTATAAGAAAACATAAACCATGAGTATGGAATTGGTAAGACTACAAAAATATATGAGCCAAGCAGGTATTTGCTCTCGTCGTAAGGCTGAGGAGTATATTCTTGCTGGACAGGTATTTGTAAATGGAGAAGAGGCATCTATTTGACAATCAGTTGATAGTGAAAATGATGTAGTAACACTTTGAAAATGAGCAGAAATGTCTCGGCAAGAATTTGTCTATTATAAGTATAATAAGCCACGAGGTATTGAAACTACGTGTGCTCAGAGAGATGGAAAATCAATTATAGACATGATACAAGTTCCAGAGAGAGTATTTCCAGTTTGAAGATTAGATATGGACTCTACAGGGCTCATTATGCTTACGAATGATGGGAGAATGACAAATTATCTCACGCATCCTAAATATGGACATGAAAAAGAATATGTCGTAGAAACATTTTGATCCATTAAAGATTCGCAGCTATTAGATATGAGTCAGTGAGTAGATATTCTATGAAAAATGACCAAAAAATGTAAAGTAGACAGACTCGCTGCTTGAAAGTTTTCTATCACTTTAACTGAGTGAAAAAATAGACAAATTCGTAGAATGGTCGAAGAAGTATGATCTAAAGTAAAGAAACTCAAGAGAATACGAATTCAAACCCTTCAATTAGAGAAGTTACAGGAATGAGAGATTAAAAAACTCAATAAAGATGAAAAGACTCGGCTTTTTAAGAGTATCTGATTACAGGATTAGAGATTCTTAATCTTTCAAAACTCTATTCTGATTGTTCAAATAAGTCCCTTTATGTATTGCTCCATTTGAGATTGTGATTCAAAGGTAATTCCATCAAATGCCTTCATTCTATTGTTTTGCTCTCTGAGTACAATAAGAATTTCCACAAGTTTCTTTTCTTTACTGGAAAGATCTTTTTGTTTTAAGAGATTATTACTTACAGATAATAGTAAGTTATCAAGCGTTCTTGATATTTGATTTCATATGTTTGATAAAGCAAGTTGCTTTTCTTGTAACTGTTTCTGGTGGGTTATTTTTTCCTGCTCTAAGAATACTTTCATTCTTGTATTTATTGTTTTTAGATCAGATACAATTCGAGACATAATATTTCCAGCATCATGTGATGAATATTTATTATTTTGTATATCAGAAAGACTCTTAGATATGTTGGAAATCTGAAAATTGAAATTTGATATAGTAATATTCTTAGCTCAATGATAAGATACATGGAGTGTGTTGATTTTAGTTTTATAATTCTCTACGTAGTCCTGTAATAATTTTGCAGCAGACATTTGTGAAGAATTAATTTGTCATTTTTGAGATGTTTCACTGAAAGGAGCTTGGTAATTTATAGCCAAAACTGGATTTGCGCTCATAAGCATTGCGCATATGATAATGTATGAGTGTAAAAACTTCATTAAGACTAATTAATAAGCTATATGCTTAATTATAGCGGCACTATATTGCAGAGCAAAGTTTTTTTAAAGTTTGTTGCGCTTAAATATCTTAAAACCCAGAAATATGTTTATAGTACTAGATTTAGAAACAACCTGATTGTCAGCAAAAGACGACGCTATTATAGAGCTTGCTCTTATTAAAATCGATAGAGAGAACTTTAGTGAGGTAGATAGGTTTCATTGTTTTGTAAATCCTGAAAGAGACATTCCAGTCCTTATATCTCAAATTACTAACATATTTGACGATGATGTGAAGAATGCAAAGAAGTTTCATCAAATAAGTGATGATGTTCAAGATTTTATTGAGTGATTTCCACTTATTGGTCATAATATTCCTTTTGACGTACGTTTTTTAGAATCTCACGATATTGATACTTCAAAAAATCCATATATAGATACTTTCTTTTTGGCTAATATTTTATGTTCTGATGAAAAGTCTTTAAATTTGTGATATTTATGTGAAGTATTTTGAATAGAACTTCTTGATGCACACAGAGCGATTGATGATACTATTGCAACATGGAAATTATTCCAAGCACTCATCTGAAAATTGCAATGAGTGTATAATGATAACACCCAACTTATTTGGCATTATCTTAGCTCTTGCCAAGATAGTTGAGTAAGGATACTTCGTGATGAGTATTTAGAGAAACCAGATAAAATAGACTCATTTGATGATATTTTAGTCTCGTATGAAAAGGTCCTGCAGAAAAGCCTACAAGTCAAGATTGACAAAATAGAGAGTAAATCTGTCATTGATATAGAGTCATTTCTTACAGAAATACCTGACTTTGAACTCAGGAGTAGCCAAAAGATTATGTTAGACAAAGTCGACAAAAACCTTACTAAGTGAGGCAAGATATTGATAGAGGCTCCTACTGGAATAGGTAAGACATTTGCGTATCTCCTACCAGCCATTAAACACGCGCTTGTATTTAAAGAACCAGTTCATATATCTACGAGTACAAAAGCCCTTCAAGATCAAATATATTATAAAGATCTAGATTTTCTCAGTGAGCATTTTCCACATGCATTTACCTATACAAAGTTAAAGGGAAAAAGAAATTATTTGTGAATATCTAGTTTCTTAGAATTTCTTCACTCTGGACATATCACGTCTACTACGCAAATATCGTTTGTTTTAAAGATATTCCTTTGGAGTATGAAAACTGAATTTTGAGAACTTGATGAACTTCAGTTTTATGGGGAAGAGTTTAGTTATATAAGTGATATTCATGCCTGAAATAGTTTCATATTTGATGAAGCTAATCCATATAAAGAAATTGAGTTTGCTTTGAAAGCTCGAAAGAGAGCGAAGAATTCAGATATTATTATTACAAACAATCATATCTTATTTCAAGATATTGTTTCTGAGTGATCTCTCTTATGAGGAGTGAAGAACCTTATTTTGGATGAAGCACATTCATTAGAAGATATAGTAACGCAGTCTCTCAAAAAGATAATGTCTTTCGAAAAGCTTCAGAAACTTCTTGAGAAAATTGAAAAAAAGTTATTAAAATATAGCCTAGCACTAGAAAAATCAGCTATTTATAAACAGTCTGTCTTGTTTGATAGTGCTGAGCTTTTTTCTGTTGTTGAGTGAGAAATATTTTCAAAGTTTAAACTCGATACAAAATATAAAAATTTACTTATATGAGAGGACTTTTTTACAAATCATCCAGAAGTATCTGTATTGGCAGAAAAAGTATCTCAAAATTTAGAGTCCCTGCGTCAAGGCATTACGGGACTTTGAGAAAAGAAGGCCTTACATTTCTCTTCTGAGGTGCAAGAAATAGTATTTTTTAGGCAATTTCTAACGGATGTTCTGCTAGAGCCAGATTTTGAGAAAAACATCTATTATATGAGTCACGATGATAATTATGGAACTCAAATTCACACAACCTTATTACGCCCATGAGAATTTCTTAAAAGTCATTTATGGTCAAACGTTGAAAGTGTTGTGCTCACAAGTGCTACCTTGCAAATGGAAGATACTTTTTCTTATATAGATGCTACGCTTCAAACGCAAGACTTTGAAAAAATAGTACTTCCTTCAGATTTTGATTATAGCACGCAGGCTCTTTTATGCATTCCACAAGATTTAGGAAGTGTAAAAAATAATATGCAAAAACTGACAGAATTTCTGTGAAAGTTTTTTCATATCGTTTCAGGACGAACACTCGTATTATTTACTGCTTTTTTCTCTATTAGAGAAGTGTATAGTAGCCTGAAAATAGAGCTAGAGCGAGACAAGATACATCTCTTAGCGCAGTGAATAAGTGGGAGTAAGCATAAGCAAATTGAATTTTTCAAAGCGAATCCAAGTAATTCAATCATGCTATGAACTGACACCTTTTGGGAGGGTATTGATATTCCAGGGCAAGATTTGCAGTATCTTATTATTCATAAGATACCATTTGCGGTACCCAGCGATCCTATATTTATGGCTCGTAGTAAGCTCTATAAAGATAGTTTTGCTGAGTATGCAATCCCTAAATCAATATTGAAATTAAAGCAATGATTTTGAAGACTTATTAGAACGAAAAAAGATACCGGAATAGTTGTATTTTTAGATGATAGAATCTATACCACTAAGTGGTGAGAGCGCTTTCTCTCAAGCTTTCCTAGTGATATAAAAATCCGTTATACTACAAGTGATAAACTCCTTGATTTACTCTCTCAAAATAAATAAAGAAAAATATACTTAGATTGTAAAGCTCAATGCATTGATAAATGAAAGCCAATATGTTAGTATTATATTAGTTATACCTTTATTATTCATATTATGCCGTGAGACAGTTCAGTGGAAAGTAATGTCGATATAAATTCAGAGAATATTTTTGACGAATTTACTGATTCCCAAGACATAAAAACAGAATTAGAAAAAAATGATAAAAACAATGAAAAAGATGTTTATTATTATATGAAAAAGATAAGTTCTTTTCTTCTTAGTATTAATATAGTGCTTTTTCTACTTGTCATCTCATGTTTCTGATATATTTATATTCAAAATAATAAGGAAAAAACAGAGTATAGTTTTCTGAATCCTATTTGTTCCCTATTTTTAGGAAGTGAGACGATATATCCAGGTACTTGTTATTGAGTTACACCTTCTCTGCAAGAATATACGAGCAAACTAGATAAAATATGACTTGAACAGAGCAAGTTGATTCTTCCTCTATTAGGGGATACATATAGTTTAGAGAATTACAATCTTTCTAAAAAGGTAGATTTTTTACTAAATAAATGAAAAACACGCCTTAAGCCTTTGGAAATATTAAGTGAGTTTGATAAGATGAAAGATTTATTTTCGTCTACAGATAAATCTGAAATTACCTGTTATGACATTCTTATCATAGAAGATATTATCTCAATGAGCTGTGATAGTTTCTCTTCTGATTGGAATACGGATATTTTAAGAGTTGAAAATACACTCCTACAAACAGTGCGCTGAGGCGGAACATCAATATCTAAAGCAAGTAGTTTTTTGAATTTCCTAGAAAAGTACTCGTTGACCCCATTTACTATTATAGAGAAACCTGAATTTTATAGCTCTGAGACCTTTCAGTCTTGACCTTATACTCGTAAAACGTCTTTTGAATTTAGCCTACGTTACAGCGCGCAGACCTCTCTTGAAATTAACTAAAAAAACATGAAACTTACAAAAAGAATAAAAAAATGAATCATACAATCTGTAATATTTAGTGGAATTTTTTTCCTCATACTTTTATGAGTATTTGCTATATTTGCATATCCTAAGATGAGCGAAATAGAAATCAAAAAACAAGAGCTATGAAGGATATATGATAAGTATAATACGACTCTTATACAATGATTAGCGTATAGTGAGGTGAAGGATTATTTCTTTTCTTGAGATGAGACTGATTATACAAGGGTGTTGTTAAAAAATGTTACTGAGGATTTTTACGAGGCACACTTTACTAATACTGGATCTATTCAATATATTGCATTTCTTGATAGCGTGAGGGAAGATATATCAAACATAAAAAAATCTGAGGAATTTCTAGAAAAAGATAAGAATTTAAATGTCTTTCTTCCTACTTATAACTGAAACAATTCATCAGGAGATACGATATTCTGAGATGAAGTGAGTGAAGAAGATAAAAATAGTGAAAATAGTACGCTCACAGACTTTTACTTTATTAATTATATAGAGAATCTCCTCTATAGTTTTAACCTGAGTTATGAGGGAGATATCTGAGTTTGAGATATTATTAATGTAGACAAAGAAGAAATAGACAATACTTCATGACCAGCTGATCTACTTGAAGAAAATATTTTCGCTATTCCACTTTCATTTAGTCTTGTTTGAAGAAAATCAGACATGGTAGACTTTCTCCATTATTTTGAAAATGTTGCGCAAATTACAATATCTGATGAGTGATTTGTAGTTCCAAATGATAATTTCATAAGTAAACGTATTGAATGATCAGAAAGTTCTTGAGATTATAATATATATGAGAATCAGCTGGCAGATATTGTATCCTTGAGTCTGAATGAATACCCTAATTCATCGGTAAAAACAACGGATTCCCTTATATTTGCAATGAAAACTTTGCAATGAAAAGAAAAGTACGAAATGGATGTTGAGTTGCAGTTTTATGTAGCGGGAGTTCCTGGATATAAAATGCAAGCATATATTAATAAGTTACTTGAAAAATATACAAGTTTCTCAGCATTATTACAAAGCAACACTCAAAAGTTCCTAAGCCAAAGGTATAAGTACTCAAATTCAATAGAGCTGACTGCTATACAAACTTTGCAAAACCTGGAAACACTCGTTTTAGCCCTAGAGAAAGATATTACTACTTTACGAAAAGAAAGCGCTAAAGGTGATAAGATTGAGGAGACTTTTGATAGTGCTACGCAGTACAATAAGCAGTTAGAAAAAATTAATAAAGCCTATGAGCAGCAGATGAAAATACTTATAAAATAAAATATGGATTACACATCAATACTAGAAGAGTTAAAAACCCTGGTCTATAAGTGAGACAATATACAGAAGATCTGTGATATGATTATTCTTGCCGCAGTGCTATGAGACGCATCAGATATACACGTTGAACCTCTGAGTTCCTTTGTAAGACTGCGATATAGAGTTGATGGGGAACTAAAGGAAATATTAGAGTATCAATCCTTTCTTCATTCTGGTATTATTGCAAGATTTAAAATACTTTCAGAACTAAAAATTGATGAATCTAGAGTCCCTCAAGATGGACGTATTTCTCAAACGATACTTTGAAAGCCATTAGATCTCCGCGTCTCTACCCTACCAACGGTTCATTGAGAGAAGATAGTTATGCGTATCGTAGATAAAAGTAAAAAGATTCCTGAGCTATGAATGCTTGGAATAGAGTGAAAAAATAAAAGACTTTTAGAAAAGGCAATCGGCCTTCCTAATGGAGTTATTCTCACGAGCTGACCTACTGGTTCTGGTAAATCAACAACCCTCTATTCTATACTTACCATGCTCAATGCTCCTGACGTTAATATCATGACGCTGGAAGATCCTGTCGAGAATCAAGTAGACGGTATTAGTCAGAGTCAAGTAAAGCCTGGTATTTGATATACCTTTGCAAATGGACTAAGAACCGCGCTGCGACAAGATCCAGATATTATTATGGTATGAGAGATGCGTGATAAAGAAACCGTAGATATAGCCATCGAAGCATCTTTGACATGACATTTAGTGCTGTCGACCATCCATACAAATAATGCAGCTGAAACCATTACGAGGATACTAAATATGTGAGTACAACCATTTCTGATTCCAGCGTCACTTAATATTATTATTGCTCAGAGACTTGTGAAACGAGTATGTGATGAATGTAAAGTAGTAAGACCACTGAGTGAAATAGATAAGACGACACTTCAGAATATAAAGCACGCATTATCTGTTACTCCGAAAGAAGAGTTGCTTGATAGGGTTGGAGCAGAAAAAATGAAATCACCAATGTTTTACAAAGCAGTTTGATGTGATGTGTGTCAATGAAATGGATATAAAGGTCGAGTAGGTATGTATGAGATGCTAGAAATTAGCCCTTGAGTAAAAGATATGATTCTAAGAGGTGATTCAGCATTTAATATCAACAGGCAAGCAATTAAGGATGGAATGATTTCCTTAGAGCAAGACGGTATTATAAAAGCCCTGCAATGACAAACCACTCTTGAGGAGGTGTACAGAGTTTCTAAAACACAAAACGAGGAGTAATTTAGTAGTAAACCATTATTATGGAGGATATAATTATATTATGAGAAGAGGAGGGAAAGACGGGAATTGTCTCTGATGACGCTCTATTAAATAGCGGTAAAAAATCTGAAGAGAAAAAGGATTTTATGGGGCGTCTCAATGATATATTTGCAGGGTTTCAAAAAATAAAGGTACGGGAAAAAATCATTTTTTATAGACTTATGTCTACTATGCTCAACGCAGGTATGTCTCTTATAAAGTGAATTGCTGTGCTAGAAAAACAAGAAAAAAACGTCGCATTTAAAAAAATACTATGAGAAATGCTGGTCTCATTAAAGGAGTGAAAGAACCTATCTGAATGTATGGATAGGTACCCAAATTCATTTATAGAGTCAGAAATTGGAGTTATTAGAGCTGGTGAAAAAACCTGAAAACTCAATGAAGTATTAACGTGATTGGCTGATCAAGTAGAAAAAATGGCATCTGTTTCATGAAAGATGAAATCAGCGCTTATCTATCCAGCGATGATTATGTTAGTTGTTGTTGGGGTTATTGCAGTGATGATGATAGTAGTCGTACCAAACCTCTTGGAAATATTCGAAGATAAATCGGCTCTCCCAAGTACTACAAAGGCTCTTATATTTATGTCGGATATTTTTGTGAACTATTGGTATCTTATGATATTCACAGTCATTGCTGGGTATGTTTCTATATTACTTTGGAAGAATACCCCAACTTGAAAATATAATTTTGATAAATTGATATTAAAAATCCCAATTTTCGGCGCTATTACTCAAAAGGTTGTATTATCAAAGTTTTCTCGAGTTTTCTCAGGACTTATGTGATCATGAGTATCAGTAGTTGAATCACTCAAGATAGTTTCTGACGCGGTGTGAAACGAGGTGTACAGGCAAAGAATCTTACTGCTACTTGAAGATGTTCGTCAGGGTATGAAAATGTGGGAATCTTTGGAGTGAGACCCCCTTTTTCCAGACATTATGGTGCAGATGATTCAGGTATGAGAACAGTCAGCCAAGTTAGACACTGTTATTATTAAGGTTGCTGACTTCTACGATGAACAGGTAGACAATATGGCAGCAACGATTAATAAGCTTTTAGAACCATTTATTATAGTCTTTCTAGCGGTCGTTGTATGATTTATCGCAATTGCCATCATGCAGCCTATTATGAACTTGGCTGATACTGTTTCTCAAAGTTAAGCTTAAAAACTGAGACCGGTAATTAAAGTAGGGAACGATAATAAAGTAGGGAACGCAGATCTGCGTTCCCTACTTTATTATCGGTCTTTTCACGTATTTTTGTGTGAAGAAATCTGAAGAACACGTGATTTGTGTGAAGAATCAGTGAAATGAGGCACTGAGAGTTTGCACTCAGAGAGAAATAGTATATTATTTGCTACGTATTTTTGGTCCTTAATATGACCCGAGCTTTTTAAGGCCCCATTCGCAGCTGTATACAGCCACGAGTAGGGAGTTTAGTGTTTTACCCTTATAGGTAGGTTGAATATTAAACTCCCTAGTTGTGCGCATTACGACTACGGGTTAAGGCTTTAACCGTTCATTGTTCAGACGCATTGATTTTATTTTGTAACTCGTAAAACTTATGAGTACTTTTGTTAAGAAAGCTACCTCAGCGGTTGCTGGTCTTGCTATAGTTTTTTCTATGGTAACACCTATCGCTGGAGTTTCTGCTGCACTCTCTGGAGTGGAAGCAGCTAATCAGCTTGCTACTCTTGGAATAATTGTTGATCAATCTGCTAATCCTGCTGATTACAGACTTGGAGACAACCTTCCGAGAAGAGAAGCTGTTAAGGTAATGATGAATCTTTCATCTATTGCTGTAATTGATAACTGTTCAGGTCAATTTTCTGACCTAACTTCTGCTGATTGGGCATGTAAATATGCTGAAACTGCATTGACTAACAGTCTTGTTGCTGGAAATTCTAGATTTAGACCAAGTGATCTTGTGTCAAAAATCGAAGCTCTTAAAATGGTCTTCCAAGGAAGAGATTTAGAAAGAGATAATAATGCTGACTGGAGAGCTGGTTACGTAGATGCTGCTGTATCTATGGGTATTGCTACTTCATTCTCAGACTATAACACTCCAGCTACAAGAGCTGAAATGTTCATATGGGCTGCTGAAGCTATCAACATGGATGGTGAAGTTGTTACGGAGGATCCACTTTGTGACCTTCTAGGAATTTGTGAAGAGGATCCAGTTGATCCAGTTGATCCAGTTGATCCAACTGATCCAATTATTGTTGATGGAAGTGAGCTTCTAGTAAGTCTTTCACCAATGAGCCCTGCTGCTACTACTATCCCTGGTGGGGTTAATGGTCTTAAAGCTGCAGCATTCGACTTTACTGCTGGAGACTCTGATGTTACTGTGAGTCAAGTTTCTGTAAAAAGAACAGGACTATCAGACGCTGATACTCTTAGTGCACTTGCTGTGTTTACAGCTGCTGGAAGAGTTTCTAACGCAAGAAACGACAACCAAGATAATGATACTACTGCTCAAATTAATATTGATAATGGTGGTATAGTTATCCAAGCTGGTGAAACAGTAACACTTATGGTTGTTGTTGATGTACCAACTATTGCATCAAACCCTAGTATTGAATCTGATGAGTTCGCTTTAGAACTTGTTGACGTTACTGCTAACTCTACTGTTACTGGTCTTTGAACTAGAGGGAGTACTATGAGAATAGGTTCAGTTGATGCTCCTTCTATCACTTTCGCTGATAATGGTTCTGTTTCTAATCCAAATCTTGGAGAAGTTGCTGCTGATATTTTTGAATTTGAAATTCAAGGTGATAACGACGAAGATGTAATGGTTGAATCTATTACTTTCGAAGGTTCTTCAGATGCTGAAGATGACCTAAGAAACTTCGAACTTCTTATGGGAAACACAGTAGTTGCTACTACTGCTATGATGTCAGGTGACTACCTTACATTTGACCTAGATGGTCTTCTTATACAAGAAGATAAAAATGTTGACTTTACAGTGAGAGCCGACGTAATTGAAGGTGCTGGTGATATTATCTCTTTTGGGATTGACGCTAAACTAGACGTTACTGCAAACTCTACTAAATTTGGTTTCGGTGCTGGAGTTGTAATTGCTGGATTTAACCCTCCATCTATTACTATCCAAGCTGGTGAATTAACATTTATCGAAGTTGAATCAGATATTGATGAAATTAGAGAAGATAAAGATAACGTAGTTCTTGCTACTTTCAAAATCATAAACCTTTCTGGAAATGGTCTTGAACTTGCTGACTTTGCTGCTCAAATCGCAATGACTGACGCTGCTACTACTACTGTTGGATCTATCAGTCCAGTTGCTGCTGTTCCTTCTAGTATTTTTACTGAAGTTGAACTCTACAACATGGAAACAGGTTCTTCATATACATTAGATGCTTCTTCATTGACAGCAGCTACTGTTAAATTCGCTGATACTAACATTGATGCTCTCATTGGTGAAGGTACTACTACGTGGATGATCAGAGCTGATACTGCTGAAGATATCAATGGATTTGATAACATCAGTTTTGATGTTTCTATTAATTTAGCTACTGAAGATAGTTCAGGTAATGCAATTAATGACATTGTTATTAACGAAACTACAGATGATGAGAGAGTAATTGATATCACTCCTTCGAGTCTATCATTTAACTCTATTGATGGTTCTGAATCAGGTGCTTCAATTAACGTTCTATCACTTTCTCCATCAATTGATGTAGTAAGAGGTGCTAATAATGTTGTTGCATTTGAATTTGAAGTTGAAGCTGAACAAGTTTCATCTCTTACAGTTGACGAACTAACAGTAGCATTATTTTCTGACCAAGGTCCTTCTATCTCATCTGTAGATGGAACTACTCCTGTTACTACTCAAACTATCGCAGTTACTGTTAATACAGCTCCAACTCTTGGTGATATGTATAGCATCACTGTTAATGGTACTACTTACACATATACAGCTGTATCTGGTGCTACTACTACTACGGTAGCTACTGCTCTTGCAAGTCAAATTGCTGGTGCTACGAGCGCTGCTGCTGTTATGACAATCCCAGCTACTACGATTACATATCCTGCTGGTCAGTATACTCAAGCGACTCCTTTAGCTTCTAATGTATTCACTGCGAGTGTTGAGCTTGGTAATGTTAATGGTACATTTTCATATCAAGTAAATGTTAATGGTACTACAACTATTGCTGCTACTACTGCTGCAGCTCTTGCGGCTAATATTACTGCAAATGTTACTAATGTTACTGCTACTGCAAATGGAGATAAAATTACTTTAACTTCTACTGGTGCAATTACTATTACTGCTCCAGTTACTACTGGAACTGCTACAAATGTTGCTGCTACAAAACAACAAATATCTCTTGTTAATCTTTATAAGGATTCAGTTTCTGCTGCAAACCTTCTAGATGGTGACTCTCTTTCTAACTTAGGAACAGTTACTTTCAGCAATATGGGTGATGTAATGATCCCTGCTAATGGAAAACAAAAATTCGTTGTTACAGTTAGTTTAGTTGACGGTAATGATGCTGTTACTGGTTCTGCTTATAGAGCTAGTCTTACTGCTATTAGTATAACTGACGATGAAAATGATGATATAGTTGTTACTCTTCCTGTTGCTTCTAACAGATCTATTGCTGTTACTAACTCAGGTACTATTGCTACTCTATTCCTAGATCCTGCTAATGCTGATAATGAATTCGACAAGCTTGGTCTTGCTGGAGACGCATCAATTATAGCTTCATGGGATGTGAGAGCTAACGATGAAACTATTGATGTTGAAGTTGTTACTTTCACACTTGGTGGTGTAAGTACTGCTGTTGTTGACTCACTTAAGAGTTCAGTTGCTACAGCTGATATTCTTCTCAATGGTGTTGTAGTTGGAACTGCTTCTAACTCAGATATCTCTAGTACTAATATGGGTGTTGGAACTATTATATTCGACGACCTAACTGCTCTTATTCTACCAGAAACTACTGGTGAACTAGCTCTCAGATTAAACACTGCTAATATCGGTAGAAACCTTGTTGGACAAACTCAAACAGGTCTTACTGTTACTAACATTGCTCTCTCTAAAGCTGAAGGAAATGAGTCAGGTAAAGTTGTTGCTGATCTTTCAGTTGCTGCACCTTCTCAAACTCTTGATATAGTATCTGCTGTTGTTACTCCAAGTATCACTGCTGTATTATCTAATACTAATACAACTGCTAAATTAAGACTCGTTGTTGCTGGTGGAAATAATACTACTGCTAATGGTGACGCTGTACAAGCTGAACTAACAAGTCTTAAGATTGCATATACTGGTAACATGGCTGGTCAAACTGCTACTGTTAAAAATAGTACTGGTCTAACAGTTGGTACTGCTAACTTTGATGCTGCTACTGATACTGCTAATGAAATAGTTGTTTCTGTAACTAGTGATTCAATTGGTAATAGTAACGAAGTTTATGAAATTATTATAGACAGAGTTGCTACATCAAGTAATACATTTGATATAGCTCAAGATGGTGTAACTTATACTATCAACGGTGCTAATACTACTACAGTAAAACTTAATAATACTCTTGATTTAGGTGAATATACAGTTACTAACTAATTGTTATTTGCTCATCTGATAGAACTATTCGGATAGTTTTGAAAACACCCACATATTTATATGTGGGTGTTTTTTTGTGTTTATATTTTGAGAGGAGCCGGCTTTTCCCGAGACTGGTCTCCAAACTTCCTGACCTGATATTTGAGACCGGTCTCAAATGCCCCCGGTCTCCAAATAATTAATTGCCTTTTATGCGCACTAGTTTATAATCATTGTATTATCTATAAATATATATCTATGAACAAAATATGATTTCTTTTACTGAGCTTAGTACTTATAACTTCATGCTCATGAGGAGTTAAAGAGAGCCAAGACATACTAACGCAAGAATTTGTAATGAGCACGTACACGAGCGAAAACAGGGGTATTAACCTCTCTAATATGGAGCTTACTTGATTTGTAAGTCTGAATGGACTCGCGGGTGATGAAGAAATTGCAAATATTGATATTTCAAACAATACTATACAGGTACTTAATATTTCACAGTATTCTAAATTATTAAGAATTATAGCAGATAATAATGTTATTACTTACTTTTGAGATATAAAATATCCTGCTGAAATTAAATTTATATCTGTAGCAAATAATCAGCTTGAGACGCTCGATGGGATAGAAAAACTTACAGAGCTGAAAACGCTGGATGTATCAAATAATAAACTTGATGAAGAAGACTTTAAAAAACTAGCAAGTCTCAAGAACTTGCAGCTGATTATAGCAGATGGAAATGATGTATCAGATGAATTCCTTGGGAGATTACAAACATTTAATGCAGCGTATTTAGGGAGTATAAAACAATAGGAGAGATTCGA
>JAWUVV010000051.1:0-11126 GCA_034112165.1 Candidatus Altimarinota bacterium | reverse complement strand
TTCCAATAATACCAGAATATCCCAAAAATCAAAATCACAGTAATAACTTTTAGTAGGATTCAAGTGAGGGGAATAGAAAAAGCTATTCCAATATTTTGAGCATATTGAAATGATAGTATATTTGGAATAATTACTATTTCTCCTGTTAGTATATTTTCAGCCCAGTATTTTGAAATAAAATCTAAACCAATAAGAGATATAATAAAAACTATGTATTTCATCATATTAAATATATTTTCATACTAAAATACTATTTCGCTCTATTTTTCCTGCAATAATTTCAAAGTTTGACTGGTCACATTCTATATAATTCTCACTCCAACCGGACCATTCTAGCATTCATTGAGACCGGTCTCTTAGACCGGTCTCTTCTTTAGGGGTTCATACCTTTTCAACTAATACTTTCAGAACTTTTCACTTTTGAGATGTTTTAAAGTTTTCTCTTACCGTGTCTCATAGCTCCATAAGTTTATTCATTCTCTCTTTTTTTATATGTTCTGGAACTTGGTTTTTAAATTTTCCAGCTGGAACTGATTCTCACATGGTATGTGCTGAAAATGGGAATGCGTGTACTTTTGTGATCCTAAAATCTTTCACAAGATTATAAGTATCTAGAAAATCCTCTTCACTTTCTCATGGAAATCAAACGATGAGATCAGCTCCAATTGATACCTCGACTCCATCCTTTCTTTGAATATTTCTCGTTTTTTCTAGGAGTGTTCTCATGTATTCTCAGTCATAGTGACGAGCCATAGATTTTAATGTATTACTTGATCCTGACTGAATTGAAAAGTGAAAATGTGGGTAGATTCTTTCCTCTTCTAAAATTTCTAGTACATTATCATCGATAAACTCAGGTCAAAGAGAAGAGATTCTGAGTCTCGGAATAGAGGTGTTATCTAGTATTTCTCTGAGTAGTCATGCAAATTTTGATCCTCATCATGACACTCAATTTTTTACTAAGTCTTTTGAAAAGTTATCGATGCTATGTGTATTTTCAAGTCACCAGGCTGAGAGATTGACACCAGTTAGAACGACTTCTTTTCATCCTGTTGCCTCATAATCTTTGATTTCCTCTATGATATCCTCAGCTGCCCGGTAATAATGTCTTCCACGTTTTTGAACCGTAAGGCAGAACGTGCAGAAACTATCACATCCTCATTGAATGAGGAGATATTTTCTTGTATATATCTGTGTTTGCTGCGCTGATTTGAGCTTTGAGAGATCGATTTTAGGTTTTTGCTCCCTTTGTATTACCTCACTCTTGAATTCTCTCTCCTTAGAGGAGAGAGAGGCTGTGATTTCATCCTCTCCTTGAAGAGAGGAGTTGAGGTGAGGTTTTTGAGTGAGTGTTACCTCCTCAGCTGGAGCTTCATCTAATACTTCAATTTTATTTCTGAATTCCCTGAGATCAGGATATATATCAAAGAAATCACTTTGCGCTTTCCCATCTTTAAAAGCTCCACATCATGAAATAAAGATTTTTCCATTTTCTGATATATTTTCAACTTCTTTTTTTACAAAGCGAACCCATTTACGTTTTGCGCTGTCGGTAACTACGCAGCTCGCAACAAAAGTCCCTGTCTTATCAGAGAGATACTCAGAGTTGAGCCAACGATCGGTGTAGTATTTATTGACCTTGCAGCCAAAGACTTTATATTGCATATTTTTATTATCTATCTATACGCTATTCCTTATCTGAATCTTTTCCTTTTATCAAAAAGGAAAAGGGCTGCAAGCTGAGCTTCTTTCCTTTGTTTTCAAAGGAGAGAATTCAAGAGAGGAATAAATAGAGAATATTGTATGATTTTTCTTAATAATTCAAGTTTTAGACCTTTCTCATAAATCTCCCCTCAAGAAGACTCTTCATACTCCCAGACTTTATCTTTACGCAGCCAGCTGGAATATCATCATTATATATCTGGTAATAGCCATCCAGCCATTGCTCGTCCATGGTTACTTCTCATCAAGAATAGAGCGTTTGAATCATCTCATTATTAACGGGGAGAGTACTCTTTTCAAATATAGCGAAGTGCGTTCCGAGAAAGAAATTTGGCTCAAAAACCCCATCGTCTATTTTTCACACTTTAATACCAGCTTTATAGAGAAAGAAATTTTCCCAAAAGAAATCTATGTTTTTTTCTCCATAGTAGATTTCATTTCTGTAGGTATAAAATTTACCGGGAAGAGAGAGTCAGAAAATATTTTCTAAGAAGCTTGTTACTGTTTTTTCAGTTGTTTTAGAAAGCTTTTCAAATCCTTGTGTATTTTTTTGAAAGCCAGTTTTTACTTTGAGATCTTCTATAGCTTGTTTTTTAACCAACTTCACTACAAAAAATCAGCCAGTATTATTTTTATGAGGCCAGGCCCTAATAATATGCTCCCCCTGCAAGTTATCACTTGCTTCCCCCTCACCTGAGGGGGGCTGAGGGGGAGTAGCCAAAGAAATTATACGAAAGTAATCTCCGTATTTATCAGTGAGTTTATTGATGATATCTTCGTTTTCGAGACGATTGAGAGTACAGGTAGAATATACAAGTTCTCCTCAAACCTTGAGCGCTATAAAGGCTGATTCTAATAGTTGGTATTGGAGTTTTGCGATCCGTTTTATATTTTTGAGATTCCAATATTTGAGAGCATCGTCTGTTTTGTAGGCTGTTCCTTCTCAGCTACATGGAGCATCCAGCAGGATTTTATCAAAAATTTCAGGATAGTTTTTAAAATGTCGCCCATCGAAATTTGTGACGTATACATTTTGAGTGCTGAGCCGGTCTGTATTTTCATGGAGCTGTCTCATGCGTGTTTTATCTATCTCATTTGCGATGATAAGTGAGTTTGGGTAATATTCAGCGAGCTGCGTTGTCTTTCATCCTGGACTCGCTGACATATCGAGAATCGTATAATCCTCATCATCAATGGTATCATCAGACATATAAAACGGACTACTGCTGGCAGCGAGTTCCTGCATATACATATATCACGTAATATGCTCTAAAGTATGGCCTAGAGCCAGTGAAGTATCCTCTCTATCAATATAAAACATATTGTTTCATAGAGATGTCTGCGTGAGACTCCAATTATTTTTTTCTGCTACCACTTTAAAGTCCTCAACAGAGATTTTATTCGTATTTACTCGCAGTGTTTTTTTGAGTGGCTTACTCAGCGCAATCTCAAATTCCTTCATCTCTTCACTGGGGAATTTGAAAGTCTCTCGGATGTAATCTAGGAAGTCTTGTTTCATAATTTTATTTGTTAATATTCCTATCTTGAATTCTTTCCTTTAAGTCTAAAGGAAAGAGGCTGCATTAAATACATTGTAGTCCCTTGCTCTTAGTAAGAGTAAGGATTCAGGTAAGAGTTATTTATTAAGGAATAGTTTTATTTTCTAAAGCTTTCTAAAATTTCTTGAGCAATATCTTTTCCTCAAAGTCAAAATGAAAGTCCAAGGGAAATAGTGAGGGTCGTGATAAATCCTAGAAACAATGCGTTTATAATAAACTCATCCACTATTTGGATGTAGTTAAGCATAATCATGAGTGTAAAAAACATAATTATTACCTTAGCTCACATTGCGATAATTTTTGATGTTTTATCCTTTGTCAGTTCGAGCGCTTGATAGATGATATCATGAACCGAGTTGGCAAAACGGACTCAAAAAAACCCTATTACCACTCACACAAAGAGATTTGGGAGATAGGCTAGCAAGTCTTGCATAAATCTCTCAACTTCCGTTATCCCAATAACAACAACAGCCCAACGAAAAAATAAAAGGAATACATAATATGAAAATGCTTTTGCAGTTATTTTATCATATCTCACTTTTTTTGGCTTTTCAGATTTTTTTTCTTTTTCAATCTCTAGAGTAGCCTGGTTATTATTTGGAGTTTTATCTACAATCTTTGTTGTATTTTCCTCAAATCCATCCCATAATCAGTTGATACGATCTACTATCCCAAATTTCCAAAATACATACAGGGTCGCTCTATATATCCCGTAAGAGATAACCGCTCCAATAAGGAGTATCATAATAGCCTTCATTCACGTGACCCCATAGAGCTCCAATGCTCACATAACCTCGCTAGAAAGCCTTTGAAAAATTTCGTAAACAAATGTAAAACCCATATCTATTTTGGTGACAAATATAATACTTAAAATATAGGATAATACGCATGAAAAGCAAAAAATAAATTTGACTCTTTTACTCACCGTCTATATACTCTGTGGGCTACATTTTGCGGGGGTAACATAAAAGAGTGAGTGTACTAAGGCTTCAACCCTTGGGTGTGCCAGTTCAAACCTGGTCCCCCGCTCCAATTTAAAAAAACCTCGAAAGTCCCTTAATAAAGGGATTTTTTTGTTTCTCACTTTCTTGGGTAGGGGTATTGAGAGAATGTTTTGAGATTCATCTTTGAATACTAAAATGTCAATCGTAATATATTGCAGAAACGCCTAATTTATGAGAAAATAAAGAGAGATTATATATATCTTTCAAGTAATGTGATTTGAAATTAATACATCAAACGAATTTAGAAAAAATTCAGAATGATCTATCTTAATTGATGGAGAACTTTCAGAAGCTGAAAAAACAGAGCTTCGAGATGCGTTTGAGTGTGGTTGTGGAGATATCAGGCAAGAAACAGATTGAAGACTTGCAGAGTTCCTTCATAGGGATGTTGTTCCTCATTTAGAAAAATCAGGTCTTAGTTGAGATATTCAAACTCAAATCTTACAACTCTCAGAAAAACATCCATATAATGCTATAGATTTATGAATCTCCATACCAGAAGATTTAGAAGCAACACTTTCTCAGGGTTGACTAGATTTATCTATAGTAAGAGCAGTTTGAGATATTGAAAGTTATATCTCTAGAGAATTACAACTTCCTGAAGATTCTAGTATTTTAGAAGAAGAATATGCAAGAATTACTACTCATATGTGAACTCTTATTCAATGAGAAATAGCTGGTATAGATGAAATAGTGCAACAAAAGATAGAGGATAATCCTGATTTATCTCTCGTAGAAGTGAAATGGATTATAAACGCTGCTATAAGCGAGTATTTTCAAGATATTCGGACAAATTTGATTGTACCTATAAAATGATTTCTTCGTTATTCATCTGAATCTATAAGAGAGGAGTCACTATACCCAAGTTTTAAAAGTGAAGTAGAAAGAAGGGTTGAGTGGGATAGAGTAAATGGAAAATCAGAAGAAGAGTGTAAAACATTAGAAGAGATGCTTCTTCAAAGTGATATAGATACTTTTGATATAAAGTTTCAGTATATGAAAACCAATCTATTAGATGGAAACAATATCTCAGGAATTTCTGAAGACTATGGAATGATGTTTATGTGATATGAGTATGCAGATACAAATTATACAGTAAGTGAATATCAGGATGTCAGTGATAATCTAGATATATCACTCCTCAGTGAGGAAGATGAAGCAATAGAACGGAGTGCAATGCTCTGGTTTATGTGAGGTATAGCTTGACACATAGCTATAGAATGATGACCTGCAGTTTTAGCATCTGTTGTCCCTTGAGCTGGGACAGCTGCATGAGCTATAGTTTGAAATTTTTTATGAGCTGGGATAGACCTTGCAGATGTGTTTTCTAATAAAGAAACTATATTAGAGATTTTAAAAACTGCTTGAGTTGTTCCTCAGGAGTATCATATGGAGAAAACTATGATAGATAATATCTTAGCAGGTTTATGATTGATTCCATGAGTTACACTAGCAGTTAAGACAATAAAACTCGGTAATTTAATGAGGAGATTTAAAGTTACTGGTAGTGAGGTATTACAAAGTATGAACCACGCTCTTTCTATTATTAGTACACGAAGGGAAAGGGGTAATTTACAAAATCAACTTTTAGACAGTCTTGATGAATCAAAAGAATTGTGAACGAGGGAAGCAATTCAAAGGCATATCAGAGAATCAGGTTTAACTATAGAGCAATACCCATTAGTTTTCTCTCTTATAGAAATAGGGGTGAAAGTCAATTCTTGAGATCTAAAAGTATTAAGAGGTATGAATATTTCTCAAGGACAAATCTGAAGAATATCCAAATTAATAGATGAGGGGAACTTGAATAACTTAGAAGTTTTTGATTTAATAGATTTAGAATTAGTAAATATAACGGATATTGAAGTAGAGGGATTTATTATATTAAGAAATGCTTGAATAAGGATAGATAAAACTCAAATCCCTCAATTTAGATCTTTATGATTGAGCATTGATGATACTAGAAACATAACTACTTTACACAGAACAATACCTGATCTGAATTTCAGGTCTTTTTTGGATATTACAGAAAATGAAGAATTAATAAAAGGGATTGATATAAAATCATTTTCAAATCTAGATATTGCTAATATAAGTGATTTACACATTAATTGATTTTTAATTCAAAAAGGAAATTTAGACATGTATTGTTGACTAACTACTGAACAGAAAGATACAATATTAGCCTTTAAACAAATGTGATTAAGGCCTTCATACGAATTAGTTGAAGGTGTGAAAAGAGGAGACATAACTACAGGTGAATTAGTTAATTTTCGACAATTAACTAATCATTGAATCCCGAGTAGTGAATTAGACTTAGATGCGATTAAATATTTTCACTATGAAGATATTGAAATATTACGTTGAAAAGATTTAGTTCATGGTAATTTGATTCATATATATAACGAATGGAGACAAAGTCTATTTAGAAAGGATTTTTCAAAATGATTAGCTATAATGATAGATGAATGAATAGATATATCTTGATTTGGAAGAGAATATTGAATAGAGCTTTTTGGAAGTAACGTATTCGATATATGAGTATTATATAAAATATGAGAATTCTTAGATAAAACAGATATTAATTGATCTGATATAAGTAGAATACTTCAAGATTATTGAACTGACTTTTTAATAGAATCAATAGAAGTCTCAGCAGGTATTTGAAGCGTATTGACAAGCAAAACAATATGAAACATTCTACTTTTAAAAATAGGAGAATCAAGAAGTCCTATTCTAAATGATGAAATCATACTCTCTTTTATCCAAGGTGGATTATCGGAAGATATTTTTCAACTGTTTAAAAGAAATAAGGATGTATTTTGAAATGTATGAAATGATCTTATTTATGTCTTGGATAAATTTGAAAACTCTCCAAGTATTGAGTTACAAAAAATAGGAGGGGGGTTTATTCCTAAGATTTTAGAATATGAAAATCCACGTCAATTGGTAGATGATATAAGTGATATATTTGTTCGTAATAATTTACCTCGTGTTGGGAAAATCCATAGAATTATAGAAGTGCTTTATCCCCAGTGAAGATTCCAAGAATTTATTTTATCAAACTGAAGAAATAGTACTTCTCCTTTGTTAGCCAATATGGATAATTATGAAAGAGGTATGTTTTTACTGTACCGAGATTCATTAAGAAATGCGATTTATTCGTGAGATTCTAACTTAAGAGATTATTTTTTATTTTTACAAAGAGGAAAAAATTTAACTCGAGAGTATCAATCATGATCTCACTTATCTGAGATAGAACTGTGAGAGCTAACTGTATTTTTTGATAAGATTTGACAACTTTTACAAGAGTTGTGAATTACTGTAGAGAAATGAAATTCATTAGATGAATATTTAGAAAATATTTTCTTAGCTACATGAAAGACAAGTTTTGATGATGTTACATGAATGTTAGCTCAAAACCTCTTAAACCCAGTTGGGATTGATAGTATTGATGATGCTTTGGATGTTATGTGAGATGTATCAAGAACAGTGACAGAAAGGAGTATTCATTTTACTAAAGGAGTGACTCATCTATGACTAGAGCCTTGAGATGTAGTTCATTGAGCGAGTAGTAATGCATTGAGAGGAATACTGAACGGAGGTTTTATGAGTTGAGATTTATTATGAGCTAACAAAGTAGAAGATTTAGTCCCTTTTTCTCATAATCTTGAAGAAATACAAGGCTCAAGAATAGATGAACTAATTTCTTGATTAGGAGTTTCCAGAACTTATTGAGATATTAAATTTGTGACTCGCAATAGAGGGCAATTTTTTCACTCAAATCAAGATAATTACATGCAGTGACTTACAAGAGAAAATAGGTGAAAATTTGAGAGGTATTATGGTTGACCACATGAGAATCAAGTTTTAATAAGGAGCTGATTGCCTTCTTCAGAAATAGATTTTATGATAGTGGAGGTAAGTGATTTTTCTAGATCATGACTCCAAAGTATATTTTTTGAACTTGCAAGAAAAGATTTATACATACCTGTTGTAGATAATGATGGGAGAATATTATTTACATATGAGGATTTCCAGAAATATAGAGAAACTTTTTATGGAATTAACCAATGAGTAGATAGTGAAATAATAGGACTTATACAAAATAGTGAGCATAGTCAGGGAATATCAAGAGTAATTCCTACCCTGGACGAGCTTGAACATATTCAATGAATTTCTTTATGAGTAAAAAATACAGTATTGGATGGTGTGTCAGATTTAGGTATACAAAGACATACAAGTGACTATCAAAACGATATCAGCAGAGCAAAAATGGATGATACATGATCGACTTGAAGGTGAACTAATTTGGCAAGGGATTTTGATTTTGATTATTCCCTGCAAGTTTCTTTATCTGATATGAAACGTATATGAGATATACGTGACAATATCACATCAAAGTTTAATTTTGATAGTATTGATGTATATGAACAATGAGATGGACTACAAATACGTATGTTTTGAGTTGAATATAATTGAGAAAAAATTGATATAGATATTTTTATTAATAGAAGACCTGAAGTTATGAATCTAGAAGCACATGACTGAATTATGATGAAATTAAATTATATTAGAGACAACTATGGAGAAGGAAAACTCAGAGAAGTGATTTGAAATATACGTTATGCAAAAGAATTTTTTCAAGAACTCTGAGTCTACAAAAAATGAGTATGAGAAAATGGGCAATGATGACTTTGATGAATTGGTATCGAAACTTGGATTCTTCAGAATGGGTGAAGTTTTGATATAGCATTAGAATCCTTAAGTGAAGGTATATTACATAGTGAAAATTTTCTAGATTTCAGAGATTCATATCTTATATTGTGAGCTTGAGATAATATAAAAACAGGATGAATGGAAAACTTTACATACAATATGACAGAAGAAGGATACCAAATATTAAAAGAGTATTTTATATTAGAAGCAAGCTAAGTTTAATATTTAACCATCTCAGTCCTCACTTCCTTTACTAGGGTGCTCCAATAAAATTTCGATAAAAAACCTCTTTAAATAGCGGTTTTTTTGATGAAGAAATGCCGAAAAAGTGATGGGTGGAGAGTGGATTTGAACTAATGTGAAAATTGAGTAGTATCTATCATAGAAAGTATTTTTGGTATAATATAAAATATATGAATAAATTTCAAATACTCTTAGAAAGCCTATTAAGGAAAAATGAGGGAGTATGATATGTAGAATTTAAAGAAAACTTTGATTCAGAAAGGGATGCAAAAAATATTTCAGCATTATCTAATACTGCAAACCTTGAAAATGTAAATCATGGATATCTACTTTTTGGAATAGATGATAAGAAAAATATTGTATGAACTAAATTTAATCATGAAACAATCAAGGTCAGAAAGCAACCTTTGCAAATATGGTTTTCTCAAGTTTTGAAGCCTTTTCCTCATATTGAATTTATAGCTGAGGAGGTAGATAGTAAGAGAGTTGTTATAGTGAAAGTTTCACCTGCAATAGATCAACCAATAGAGTTTAATTGAGTACCATATGTTAGACTTTCTGAGTGAACGACAAGTTTAAAGAATCATCCTAAACTTCAGAAAAAAATATGGAATAACAACAGAAGTATTACATTCGAGAAACTTATCGCTACTGAGAACGTAACTACAGCAGAGGCCCTGAGTATTTTAGATTATAGTAAATATTTTAGTCTTAAGAAAATAGAAATTCCAACCGAGACGAGGCTATTCCTAGAAAAAATGTCCCAAGATAAATTAGTTACTATTAATGAAGATGAAACATATAATATTACAGTTCTTTGAGCTATACTATTCGCGAATGATTTGAGTGATTTTTCTATTATTGATAGAAAGAAAATAAGAGTAATTATTTATGAGGGATTAAGCAAGGCAAAAAGAAAAGAAGAAAAAGAGTTCATCATGTGATATGCTGCGTGATTTGAGAGTATAGTCGATTATATTATGAATAAGATTTGAAGTAATGAAGAAATCACAAAAGCTCTCCGTATAAAGACAACTAGATATCCTGAGATTGCTCTGAGGGAATTCATAGCGAATGCTCTTATACATCAAGACCTTTCAATCACATGAACCAGTTCCGTTATTGAAATATATCCTAATAGAATAGAGATAATTAATCCATGAGCTCCTTTAATAGATATAGATAGATTTATCGACCACCCCGCAATGTCTAGAAATACTGATTTAGCAAAAATGATGAGAAGCTTATGATTTTGTGAAGAGAGTGGTTCTTGAGTAGATAGAGCTTTAGAAAGTATAGAGGTATATCAACTACCAGCTCCTAAATTTGAAACTTATGAAATTTTTACTAAGGTGACGTTATACGCTCCTAAGGAATTCAAGCATATGTCTCCAGAAGACAGGGTTAGAGCTTGTTATCAACATTGCACATTACAGTATGTACTCTGAATTAACAGGATGAGTAATAGCACTCTAAGGAAGCGTTTTAATATACCAGAAAGCAATTATCCATTGGCTACAAAGATTATAAATGAAGCTAAAGAAAAAGGAAAGATTAAGGTATGAGATAAACCAAAAGAATATATCCCATATTGGGCTTAATTCATAAGGAGTTCTTGTAGTAAAATGGACCATTGGAGTAATACTTTGATTCACTTTTCCCTAGATACAGGGGAAAAGACTATGTAGTGGTCATGTAGTAAAAATACACCTTTTGTATATATATTGTATATATTTTAAGGAATAAGGTATGTTAGCACTTAATATTTGACCATCTCGCTTCTCACTTCCTTCACTAGGGTGCGCTAATTAAATTTCAGTAAAAAAATCGCTTTAAATAGCGATTTTTTTGATATAAAAATTTAATACCCTTAGCGAAG
>JAWUVV010000050.1:0-19889 GCA_034112165.1 Candidatus Altimarinota bacterium | reverse complement strand
TCAATTCTAGCTGTAGCTATTTGAGCTCTTACAGGAGGACTCCAACACTTTCCAGATTCTCCAGATAGAAGTCTTTGGATTGTACCACTTTGATTTCTTATATCTGTATATGCGTATATCTCACTAGAAAAAGACAGTTTCATTAAAAAGACTCATCTCATTTATACTTGAGTCTGATTCTTACTATTTTTAGCAATATCTCTTTGATTTTACTGGGTAGTTGCACAAGGCTATTTATGACAAGGCTGACATGGACATGAAACTGAACATCATGAAGTTGATGTATTAGGAGGTATTGAGCTAGAAACATTAGAACTGGATAATCATGTGGATTGAGATGGCCACGATCATTAATATAATAAAATAGCCGTCTTTCAACAAGAAAGTTATTCTTACTAAAGTATTCAAATTTTTCTTTAAAAACCCCACTATATTGTTCTATTCAATAACTCTTAGATATTTCTAAGAGTTTTTTGATTGCAATTCTCAAAAATTTTCTCATAATCGAGATTATATTTTAGAATTAATAAATATTAGTATGTCAAAAACATATATAGATGGGACAAGTTGTAAGTCAATAAGTGGTCAATATGGAGAATTCTTTAACATGAGTTTCAATATTGAAAAATTAACTCAGTATGCAAATGAAAAAGGATACGTAAACGTAACGATGTCTAAAAGAAAAGAAGCAGGGCAATATGGTGATACTCACTACTTTACGCTCAATGACTGGAAACCAGAAGGAGGACAAGCATCTGGAGGATGAAACCAAAATTCTGGAGGTGGAGATGATATCTCTGTAGAGGATCTTCCATTCTAATATCAGATTATTTAAATAGCAACTCATCCTGAGCTGCTATTTTTGTGTCTATTTTTATACATATAAATATTTTTTATGCTGCTGCTTTCTTATATACAAAAGAAATGATGGTTCCAAGAACTTTCAGACAAAAACCAAGTTACAACAGATATCCTTTCTGGTCTCACTGTAGCATTAGCCCTGGTACCTGAAGCAATAGCGTTTTCTTTTGTAGCGGGGGTTAATCCCATGGTTGGTCTCCACGCTGCCTTTATAGTGGGACTTATCACTGCTATATTTTGAGGGAGACCAGGTATGATATCTGGAGCTACTGGAGCGCTCGCCGTAGTTATGACAGCGCTCGTTGTCACATATGGTGTAGATTACCTTTTTGCAACCTTGATACTTATGTGAGTGATCCAGATAGCTTTTGGACTCTTTGGACTTGGGAAACTTGTACGGCTTATCCCACATTCTGTGATGATAGGATTCGTGAATGGATTGGCTATTATAATATTTCTTGCACAAATTGAGCAATTTAAAGTTGAGGAACACTGGCTTTGAAATATAGAGCTGCTCATAATGCTAGGACTTATTCTCCTCACTATGTGAATAATTCAATTTCTTCCAAGAGTAACAAAATCACTTCCATCTGGACTTGTAGCTATAGTTGTAGTAACACTCTTAGCAGCATTTATCCCAGCGCTGTGAGAGGTGAGAACGGTTGCTACCTACTTAGCAGAAAATGGATATTCAGGATTAGTAGGAAGTTTCCCTGTATTTTACATTCCCCAAATAGATGTATCATTTATTGAAATGATGATGATTATTACTCCCTACGCTCTGATGCTCGCAATTATAGGTCTCACGGAGTCACTTATGACGCTGAGCCTTATAGATGAAATAACCACAACAAGAGGGAAGAATAATAAAGAATCTATAGCGCAATGACTCGCAAATGGAGTATGTTGATTTTTTGGTGCTATGGGATGATGTGCTATGATTGGACAATCAATGATTAATATATCAAATGGATGACGAGGAAGAATCTCAGGAATTTCAGCATCTGTGTTCCTCATACTCCTCATAGTATTCGCGACGAGTTATATTGCGCTGATACCTCTTGCTGCTCTGGTAGGGCTGATGTTTATGGTTGTAATAGGGACATTTGCTTGGCCAACATTTAAAATGCTTCCAAAAATTCCGAGAAGTGACGCATTTGTAATTATCATAGTGACGGCTATAACGGTAATCTCAGATAACTTAGCGCTTGCGGTGGTTGCTGGAGTCGTTGTTTCCGCTCTTGTATTTGCCTGGAAAAAAGCAGAAGACATCTCTGTAAAACGTTATATTGACGAGCAAAATACAACACACTATGAGCTCAATGGGCCTCTGTTTTTTGGATCTATTGAAAAATTTAAAACACTCTTTACTATTCCAGAAGATAGCAAAGAAGTTATCATAGACTTTGCAGATTCTCACGTAATGGATCACTCTGCTATAGAGGCTATAAACTCACTTACTGAGAAATACGAAACAGCCGGGAAGAAACTTCATTTGAAACACTTGTCTCCAGATTGTAGAACCAAGATAAAAAATGCTGAGAAAATCATAGATATCAATGTTATCGAAGATCCAAAATACTTTGTTGCAGATGTGAAAATAGTAAAATAGGCGTAATTTGAATGAAATAAGAAACTAAAAAGACTCTCAATTTATTGAGAGTCTTTTTAGTTTCAGAGAATTAGTCTCTTGGTTTTTCTTCTGCGAAGTCAACTTTGATTTCTCTTCCGTCAAGTTCAGCACCGTCCATAGCTTCTTTAGCAGCGCTAGCTCCTTCGATAGTATCGAATTCTACGAATCCGAAACCTTTAGATCTACCAGTTTCTCTATCAGTAATAACTTTAGAGTATACTACTTCACCGTGCTCGTTAAATGCTTCCTTTAGGTCTTGCCATGACAATCCCCATGAAAGACTTCAAACAAAAAGTTTTTTTGTTGGTTCCATGTTTCAATGGTAAAAATGTAAAATGAGAGCCGTTTTACTATCGCATTGCACATTTAAATCGATGATTCATGAGTAGCTGCAACAATCTCAAGCCAATTATGAGCTAATGAGATAAAAAAGCAAAACTTTTTTGAGAGTTTCTCTCTCTATAATGCAGATTTAATATAATTTTTATTTCTCGCTTCATCAATGATTCATTTTTGATGAATGATTCATACAAAACTTCAAGCTGTATTTGTGAGTAGCTGCTCTTCATTCTCATGAAAATCTTTATCATCTCTTCCCATTACGAGGAATCAATAGTGTTCATCTCAAAGTGTTAAATCAACACTACGAAAATTTTTCGAAAATTGTATTCATTCAGATTGTAAGACATTTACATCAAGATTTTCATTTTCAAATTTTAATATTTTATTTTGAATACAAGATGTGTTTTTTGAATCATATCGGAGTTTATAATAGCAATCCATAACTCTATTTTTTTCAAAATACATAATTTGATCTACGCAGAGTATAGATTGAAATATAAGTAAGAGTTTATATATACTGGTAATTGAAATATCTTTTATTTTAGATATTGCGACATTGACCTCATAGTTGGCTGTAAGTTGTCTATTTGATCGCAATAGCCGAGTATTCGCTATAGAGATAATAGTAGTAAGTACATTATATCCATCTTTTGGAAAGGCTGTTACAAATGTAGGAAAAGCTATTTTTCACTCAATTTTAAGTAATAGAGTAGTTCTTTTTGCTATTATTTGTACCTCTTTAGGCTCACTATGAGAGAGTGCGGCTTCTCAAACTATATTTCATATTCATATGAGTCAGAGCTCTTTAAATTCTCATTTTTTTGTTTCAATTGACCTTTGAACTGAAAGCTCTCCATCATAAATAATATAGAGATTTTCGTCTATATCTCACTGTTTAAAAAGCACTTCTCAGCTTTTAAGAATAAGCTGGGTGAAATGTCATGATGCTTTTATGTTTTCTAAATCTATCATATGTATTCTTAATGAAGCAGTTCTACATTTTCTTTATCTCGTACATAACTCAGGAGTATCTCTTTACTTACAATTCATTTTTTATAGAGCGCTATGAGATAATTATCCATTAGTACCATTCATTGTTTTTGACCAATTTCTATAACAGAATAGAGTTGATGCGTGTTTCAGGTAACAATGAGATTTCTAACAGCGTCATTACTTATAAGTACTTCTCTTGCCGCTATTCTTTCTTCTTTGTCTACTCTTGGAACAAGCCTTTGAGCTATAATTCCTACCAGGCTCATCGCAAGTTGCATTCGTATTTGACTCTGCTGTCCTGCTGGAAACACGTCCACAATTCTATCTATACTTTGAACCGTATCATTTGTATGGAGCGTAGAAAACACAAGATGTCCTGTCTCTGCAAGGGTTATAGCTGCTTTGATCGTCTCAGGATCACGCATCTCTCAAATCATTATTATATCTGGATCTTCTCTTAAACTCGCTTTCATAGCACTTGCAAAACTTGGGGTGTGAATTCCTACTTCTCTTTGATTTATAAGAGACTTTTTACTTTTAAATACAAATTCAATAGGATCTTCAATAGTAATAATATGTTTCTTGAAATTTGAGTTGATATAATCAATCATTCAAGCTAGGTTTGTAGATTTTCATGATCCTGTTGGACCAGTAACGAGTACTAAACCTTTTGATTTTTCACACATTTGCCGTACTTGATCTCCGAGTCAAAGAGATTCTAAAGTTGGAATCTCATGTGGGATAGATCTCAGTGCTATAGAATCTCCATTGGAATCTTTATAACAGTTAATTCTGTATCGTACTCATCCTACATGTTGGTATGAACCATCAATTTCTAGATTTTTTTTATATTTTTCAAAGTTTTCTTCTCAAAGAATATGTTGTATCACAGTAGTGACATCGATATTACTCAATGCTTGTACCTGAATATCTCATGAGTTACTACGAATAACTCACACTTCAATAATATCTCCATTTGCATCACGTATAATAGGTAGATTCCCTGTATTTATATGTACATCAGAGTACTTTTTTGCTTCAGCGATAGATAAAATGGCTGAAAATATATCTAGTATGTTCATAACGTTTTGTAAATGTATAGGAAAATAATAGCATATAAATTGGTGAAATGCGAAATTTTCTATTTGACCATATGCAATATTGACAAGAATTATTAAGTTTTTGTAAAAAATGTTGGTATTGCTTACTATAGGGTTATATTATATACTATATTTATATGAAATGTTTTGCGTGCAAAAAATAAAAGATATACATGCCCAGTGACTTGACCCCAGCGTTGATACTAGAAATCCTGAAAGAGTGATTTCTCCTAAAGTGAGCCAGGCAACTAGTAAACACATTGATGAGATAACTTCCTGAAAAGGGAGTATTATTTCTTTTGCAAAAGAGTACTCAATAAAACTTCAAAAAAAATCAGGAAAGCATTTTGACGCTTTAGAAAAAAAATCTGCTTTTTCAAAAATATTTTCAATGCGTGATATATATATTACGTCGAAAAGTAAATTTTCTCTGAGTCAATATATTTGATATAAAATATCTAGAGTAGGTTCATATGTACAATGATTTCACCCAGTTACACTAGGATTATTTTTTGTTATGTTTTTATGACTCTATGCCATAACATCTAAGGTATTTATAGAAAATAGAGTGAATGCTTGATATGAAAAAATACTAAGTTTAAAAGAAGGTGTAAGCTCGCTTGAAGTGGTTCAAAAAAATATTAATAATGCTCGTTTTGATCTTTTACTAGCAGATATTCTATTTGTTCCATTTCGGTTATTTTGAGGTGAAAAAATAGATTCAGTATGACATGTTATTTCTGGGGGGAGGTATATAAGTAAATGATTAGATGATTCTCTTGCTCTTTATTCGCACACAAATAAATATGTGGACAGCAAGGATATAAAAAATATATATTTTACACAGCTCCTTCTCAATATATCTCCAAACCTATTATGAGTAGAGGATTCACTTACAAAAGCCCTCCTAGAGTATCAAAGCATCTCATGGCTTCCAAATACTCAAATATGGGAGCAAAAAAATATATGACAAGAATACTTAGAAAAGATGCTGAGTTTCTCAAATGGATTGAATGAGCAGTTCCCAGATTTTTTGAATATGCTATGACATGATGCTCGTAAAAGATATCTTATCGTTTTTCAAAATGCTGATGAGATACGACCTACAGGATGATTTATGGGAAGTATGTGATTACTAGAAATATTTAGATGAAAAGTACAACTCTTTCAAAAAAAAGACGTATATGCAATCGAGTGGGATCTTAAAAAAGCTGATTACGAGAGGCTTCCAGCTCCAAAGTGAATATCAGAATTGACAGATACCTTTGGTCTGCGAGATGCAAATTATTATGTAAATCTATGAGATTCTTCTAACGCAATCAAGTTTTTTACTGATAGAGCTGGTATTAACCTTGACGGAATAATTTATATTAATCAAAATACTCTTTTACACTTATTAGAGAAGACAGGTCCCGTATATTTTGAGCCACTAGATATAGAGATTACGAGTAAGAATTTTTCTGAAATTATGTCTCTTGCGGTTGAAGCAAAAACTTTTAAACAATGAACACTAGGAACTCCTAAACAGGTTCTCTTTGATTTCATGCAAGTGTTTATTTCAGAGTTGACTCAACAATGAGATTATTTTGACTATGCTCAAACGATGTTTCATGACATCAATAGTAGAGATATCATGATTTGGAGTTTTAATGAGCAGCATAATACAATACTCACTGATTTTTGAGTCAATGGTTTTATAGATTATACTCAAAGTCTCGATCATTTTTATCCAGTATATACATCACTCTCAGGGAATAAATCTGATAGATATATGCAAAGAAATTATGTTATTGATGTACAGTCTCAAGCTGATTCATGTGAATATGATGTTAGTTTTCAAATACGATCAACACACGGTATGAATAAAACTCGTAGGGATGATATAGAGAGTTTTATGCGTGAATATACCTTAGACTCCCCAAATCTCTTTGAAATACAATGAGCAGCAAGAAATAGACAATATGTCAGAGTTATAATTCCAAGCACTACTAGAATAAATGATAAAGTAGGAACAGAGGTGGTAGATTACGGGAGACGTAAATGACTCGAATTTTTTATCAATACAGAGCTTTCACAGACATCAATATATGAAAATAGTTATATTCTTGAAAATCCAAAGTGTGAGAATTATTCTACTACACTCTTTAAACAACCAGGAATCCCCGAGTTTTGAGTTCGTCTCACTATAGACGGGGAAACGTACAACTATGATAATCTGCAGGAAGATTTTTATTTTGAAGATAGGAAATAAATATGGAAAAATATATAGAACAAACATTTTGGCAAAAGAGTAAACGATTTTTTGAAATTATTAAACACAATAAAATTGATTCGTTAAAAATAATTGTTTATTTTGTAGTAGAGGGGTTATTTTGAGTAATATTTATTTTTTTTATTCAAGATATAACGGCAGTTTTTGAAAGCTGATTACAAGATACATTCACACCTACATTAGTTAGGTATGCTATTTATTTTTGAATACTTTTTATTATTTTATGATGTATTCATAATTGGTGGTCTATGACCTATAATAGATTTAAAAAGACTATAGAAAAAGAGTATCTCTCAAAATATGTAACATTTGATATGAATATTCAAGAAAAAATAGGTACTTGAAAATCAATAGCTATCATGACAAAAGGTATCAAAATGTGGGCAGGTCTTATGGATAAGCTATTAATGGAATGAGTTAATATAATATTATCTTTAGGACTTACAATTTATTTATTACTTCAAGTAAATGTTATATTAGTTTTTATACTAATATTTTTGCTGTTTGCTACTATAAGCATAGGTTTGTTCTTAAATTCTTACGTAGTTGAACTGAGAAAAAACAGAATTGAACTTGATAATTTATGGTCAAAAAATTTAGTGAAGATTATTATGGCAAAAAACGAGATATTACAGAGCAAAAAGATAGATGTCGAAATTGATAAATTAGCCATAATGAATGAATGACAAATATACTACAATAAAAAGATGTCGTTTTATATGGTCCCGTTTTTCGCTTTGGGACCAATTATTGTAATTGCATTACTCTATATAATTTTTATTTATTTCTGAAAGTTATATTTTGATTGAGGTTTCAGTCTTGCCATAATTGCGGGTCTGTCTGGAGCCATAATTATGATGCAAAAAGTATTTATGAATACTTTAGATTTTCTTAAGAATTTTACAAAAGAGTTTGCTGAAGTACAAAATATGTGGAATTTTTTCGATACTGCTCCACAAATTCAGTGATATGAGCAGTGAAAAGATTTTATTCATAAGGATGGAAAAATAGAGCTGAAAAATATCTCTTATAGCTATGATGATAATAAACCAGTCTTTCAAAACTTTTACCTAGAAATCTCTGGAAATAAAGTAACAGCACTCGTTTGACCGAGTTGAGGGGGGAAATCTACACTTGTGAAGCTCATAGCTGGATATATTCGGCAAGACCTTTGAGATATATGTGTAGATGATCAAAATTTGAAACAAGTTTCACTTAAAAGCTATTATACAGATATAGGATATCTCACGCAAGAACCCAGCGTCTTTGATGGAACTGTGAGAGAAAATTTATTGTATGCAGTGAGTGAGGAAATTAGGGATGCAGATTTAGAAATTACCATACAACTCGCAAACTGTGAATTCATATATGACCTTCCTCAATGATTAGATACAGAAATTTGAGAAAGGGGAGTAAGACTTTCTGGTGGGCAAAAACAACGTCTGGCAATCGCAAAGATTTTCCTCAAAAACCCTAAAATCATTATTCTCGATGAACCAACCAGCGCACTTGACAGTATCAGTGAACAAAAAATTACGCAAGCCATGCATAATCTATTTCAAAACCGAACGGTTCTCGTGATAGCTCACCGACTCCAAACCGTAAAACACGCGGGTGACATAATAGTGATAGACTGATGAAAAATAAAAGAGCGAGGAACACACGCTCAGCTTGTAAAAGAAAAATGATTCTATAAACAGATGTTAGACTTGCAAAGTGCCTTTTAAAAGTACTCTTTTTATATTTGAGTAAAATTCTAAATATTCTATAATAGAAAAAGAAAACAAATAACCCAAAAAATTATGCTCCAAAAATTAAAATCTCTTATTTCTCTGGATAATCCTATCAGGCTTGGATATCATCTTGCAAGAGCTATCATAGCGAATATTAAATATGGTTTTCCAAGTAAGGGAATGACTATTATTTGAGTGACTGGAACGAATGGAAAAACTACAACGTGTAATATCATTGCAGAGTGACTCAGAGCCAGTGGGGCAAAAGTATTTATGTTCACAACCGTAAATATAATGGTTGGTGATGAGATGTTTACCAATCATACTAAAATGACATCCCCAGACGCTTTTGAGCTCCAAAGATGGTTCTCAGTCGCAAAAAAAGAAGGCTGTGACATTGCTATAATAGAAACGGCAAGTCATGGCATTAAAATGAATAGAATCTGGGGATTAGATTATGATATTTGTGTCCTCACAAATATCACTCAGGATCATCTAGACTTACATAGAACCATGGATGATTATGTAAATACAAAACTCCAAATATTTAAAAAACTCATGTACTATCAGAGAAAACCATGAGTAAAAAAGACTGGTATTATTAATGCAGAAAGTGATTATAAAGAGCGATTTCTAGCAGAAACCTATGATTCACTCTTTACATATGGAAGATGATACGATGCAAATGTAAAAGCGCAAGATATCATAAATACTAAGAACTCTATGAGTTTTAGAGTGAGTATGCCAGGACAAGATTTAAATATAAAAACCCAGCTGAGATGAGATTTTAATGTTTCAAATATACTGGCAGCCATTGCAGTATTTGCATCTCTTGGTATTGATAAAAAAACTATAGAAGAAGTTATTCCAAAGATTCACGTGATTCCAGGAAGAATGGAGGAGGTAAAATCAAAGGATGGTTTCTCAGTATTTATTGACTACGCGCATACAGCTGACGCTCTTGAAAATGTTCTGTGAACTCTCGCAGAGATGAAATGAAAAGGAAGAGTCATTACAGTTTTTGGATGTACTGGAGAGAGAGATACCAGCAAAAGACCAATTATGTGACAAGTAGTTTCTCGACTTTCAGATGTCGTGATAGTAACGCAGGATGATGATTACACGGAAAATACTGGAAAAATTATAAAAGATATCCTTCCTGGGATAGATAGAAAACAGTGAGAAGACTTTTGGATTATCCCAGATAGGAAAGAAGCTATTAGAACCGCTCTCGTGATGGCTAAAAAAGATGATATAGTCCTTCTCGCTTGAAAATGAGATGAGCATGCTCTTATTACAAACCAGTGAATAATAGAGTGGCACGAGCGAACTATAGTAGAAGAAATGCTAGAGGAAATAGAAGATAATACTATTATGAAATAATGAAAAAAACTATCATATTCGATATAGATTGAGTTATAACAGACTCTTGAACTTCAAAAGAATTAATAATCCAAGAAATACTTGTAAAACATTGATTGTTCTCTCTACCTTGAGTTCCAGATATATTTTGAATTGGTCTCAATAGAATTCTCTTGCTTGATAAAATCTATCAAATTCAAACCTTTGATAGAGATGTAGTTCTGAGTGAAATAAATACTCAGTTACTTATTCAAGAATCTAGTGTCTCACTTATAGAAACAACTTTTCAGTTTATTAAAAATAATCATGAAAAATATTTTTTTTTTACAAATACATCTCTCCCAAAGAGGAGTTTAGATATGATTTTTAAAAATTTGAATCTAGGGAAATATTTTATGGAACTCCTATGTTATGATACGGGTAGTAAAAAAGAAAATATAGAGTATGTTATGCAAGTTCATGATACCAAACTAGAGGATATATTATTTATAGATGATAAGCAGTCGCATATTGATGCCGTACAAAATACCTGAGTTCATACGTTGCTTTTTGAGCAAGACTGAGTATCTTTGGAAGAGAAAATTAATAATATTTTTAAGTAAAATTATGATAAAAAGAAAACTTCTTATTCTAACAAAAGAACAAAAAGATTTTAAGGAATTTATTGAGAACTTTCAATTTGATGATTTAGATATTTATGCTCCAGAAAGCGAAGAAGAAATATTAAAACATATAGTAGATGCTGAAATAATCTTATGAAATCCAAAAGTTACTTTGAAATATATCAATAAAGCAGAGAAGCTAAAATGGTTACAGTCTACTTTTGCATGAATTGATGCTTTAAATAATGAGAATCTTAAAAAAGATTATATATTAACAAATGTTCGAGATGTATACTGACCAATTATGTCAGAATATGTATTTTGATATATGTTAATGCTAGAAAAAAATATACTGTGAAACCTAGAACATCAAAAGAATAGAGTATGGTCAGAGACTCAGTATCCTTCGCTTGTTTGAAAAAAGATATGAATTTTATGAACCTGATCAATTTGAATCAAAATAGCTGAAATAGCGAAAGTTTTTTGAATGGAAGTGTATTGATATTCGACAAGTGATAAACCTAAAAAATATATTGATGAAATGTTTACTCATCAAACTTTGACAGAATTTTTATCTGATTTAGATTATATGGTTTCTGTACTTCCAAATACACCGGTCACCCAGTGAATTATCAATAAAAATATGTTTAATCAAATGAAGCCAGATTCTATTTTTATCAATGTATGAAGATGAGCAAACATTGATGAAGATGATTTGATTGACGCAATAAAAACAAAGAAGATTTGATGAGCAGTATTAGATGTGTTTCAAGAAGAACCGCTCCCGAAAGAATCAAAATTTTGGAATCTTGATAATGTGTATATCACTCCACATATATCTGGAAATATGAGTAATATTAATTCTCTATGAGAAATATTTACAGAGAATTATAAACACTATATTAATGGAGAAGACTTAATATATACTATAGATTTTAACAAAGGATACTAATGGCACTCTATCTCACATACAGACCACTAGACTTTAGCTCGCTCGTTGGGCAAGAATTTATTAAGTCGACACTCAAAGCCGCAGTAGCGCAGGGTAAAACCGTGTGAGCATATATATTTACGTGACCAAGAGGAACAGGGAAGACCTCGACAGCAAGGATATTTGCAAAGGCTATTAACTGTGAATCTCCAATAGACGGAGATCCAGATTTAAAGTGTAGTATCTGTAAATCATTTGCTGATGAAAATCTCATCGATGTTATAGAAATAGATGCTGCGAGTCATACCGGAGTAGATAATATTCGTGAAATTATAGAAAAAGCTCAGTTTAGGCCAACACAGTCAAAATATAAAATTTATATTATTGATGAGGTACATATGCTCTCCAAATGAGCATTTAACGCACTATTAAAGATACTTGAAGAACCACCAGAGCACGTAAAATTTATTCTCGCAACAACGGAAATTCATAAAGTTCCAGATACTATACTTTCTCGATGTCAGAGATATGATTTTAAAAACTTTTCAAATATAGAAATAAAGGGCAGACTTGCATATATTGCAGAGCAAGAATGAATTACAGTAGATGATGAAAGTTATGGGTATATAGTAAAATCTGCAGAAGGGTGAATGCGTAATGCAGTAAGTCTTTTTGAACAGCTCGTGAAGGATAATAGTATTTCTTATACTCATATCATAGACACGCTTTGAATTATGAGTGAAGATGAAAAGAAATCTTTTATAGTAAAACTATTAGCTCGTGACAGCTCTGTTTTAACTGATTTTCATGAAATATCTACAAATGGAAAAAACCTCAAGATATTTTTTAAAGATATACTCTCCAGTATTCAAAATGATAGTATAAAAATGCTGCAAAGAGGGGACGATATATCTTGAAATATTCATATTATGGATATGCTGTCAGATATGCTGATGAAATCTAAAAATAGCTTTGATGAAGTGATGACCTACAAGATATGACTTCTAAAAATAATTTCAGCATATGCACCTCCAGCTCACACAAATATTTCTCAGAATACTCAAACACAACCTATACAAGCTCCTATAGTAAAACCACAAAAAGTAACCCAAGTTGCACCAAAGACACAAGATGATATGGTGGCTTCTGCTGAAGATATTTTTGCAATAGATACCTCAAGCTCAAGTCTTCTTTGAAGTAGTGCTCCAAGTATAAAATCAATGTGACAATCATCTAGTGATATAGATGTGAATAAACTTACAACTGCTACGAAAGAAAACTGATGAAAAGCTGCTCTGAGTATGACACTCAAGGGCTCAATATTTAATATCAGCTGAGAAATATTAAGTATTTCTACGAAAACTAGTATTGCAAAAAATACATTGAATAAAACGGAGAATAGAGATATATTATTTTTAGCTCTCGAAAAAATAGGGGTCAGTGTTTCAGATATTATCGTCTCATAAATTAAGCTATGTATTATAGAGTTATCCCATTTAATCAGTCTTTTGACACATATGGGCTTATTTATAGTGCTCCCGAGCAAAAAAAATATACAACGGGGGCTATTTTAGAAATTCCATACGGAAAAAGTACTCAATTGGCAATATGTTTTGGGGAGGTTTCTGATAAGCAGCTAAACTGTAAAAGAGAAGATATTAAAGAAATTATTTGAAATCATGGTGAAGAGTTTATATTTTTATCCCCGCAGCAACTCGAACTTGTAGATTTTTTAGCTCGTTATTATATTACTCCCATTCATAACGCATTACGTTTATTCTTCCCAAGAAATTTGTTTGAGAAAATATCAAAACAGACCCTTTGAAAAATCAAAGTCTCAGAATACAAATATAAAAATCCTGAAATAATATTATCAGAACCTCAAGGTGACATCTATAAAAAAATAACGACAAAAAATCACCTCCACCACCTCATATACGGTGTCACGGGAAGTGGTAAAACGCAGATATATATGAAACTCATTCAAGATGCTATTTTACTTGGAAGGCAAAGCCTTTTACTGATACCAGAAATTATACTTACGAGTCAGATAGGGGAGAGAATACAAGCTATGTTTTGAGATGATGTCCTGATAATTCACTCTGGAGTCACGGCTGCTAAAAAAGCAAAATATTGGATGGATATTCATAGTTGAAATGCAAAGATAATTATCGGAACCAGAAGTAGCCTGTTTTACCCATACAATAATCTTTGATGTATTATCATAGACGAAGAACATGATAGCAGTTATATCTCAGATAGTGCCCCAAGATACCATAGCCTTGATGTAGCGCAAAGACTCTCTCAACTCTATGATATACCACTTATCCTTGGTTCAGGAACTCCTAGGACTACTACGCTCTATAAGTGACTCAAATGAGATTTTCAGATACTACAGTTGTTGGAAAAGTATAGTGATTAAATATCTAGATCTAGATTTAGTTTTTTCTATTCTTTTCTTCTTCTTTGGACGTCGGTAAGTGCTTTTTTAGTAATCCAAGCTCATAGTAAGTTTAATGGGTATTTTTTTAATGATGAGATACTTCTTGGTGAAATTAATTCTCTATGTTCTATATCTACAAACTTTACATTTCAATTATCTTCTTCTATAATATTGGGAACAATAAACGGAGATGTTTTATCGTTATTTAACTCTTCAAGCTTTTCTTTTGGAAAATGATGTATAAGTTGAAGAATAGATGCAGCAATAGGAAGCGAAATATCTTTTGCCTTTCATAAGTATGTATCACTAAAATAATAATTAAATAGACGGACCATTCATTCTAATCCAAATACATCAAAGAGAATTTTTTCTTTTTCTTGCATACTAATTCAAGCATCTAGTAATTCAAAGACTTTATCATTGGTTGTAGTCATCAAATCTACTGGATTTCATCGAATGAAATCTTGATGAACTTCATATCAACCTTTTGTTTGTTTAAATTCTGTACTAGGGATTGATTCTCATAGATAGTCCTGATGAGTCTTTAATGCTTCTTTTTCATCATTTAATATTCTAGATAATTGATTTCTAGGTGTTTTAATAACTTTGTTTCAGTTTCATGTAACAGTATATCAAAAGCCTTCTCACACTTTATCATATGATGTATTATTTAAGTTAGCCACTGTAATTATTACTTATATTAAATATAGTGTAACATATATATGGAATTATCAAAAAAACTCTCAATTAATTGAGAGTTTTTTTACTGTATTTACTACTAGTTTTTTATTATTTTATCTATCAGGCCATACTTCAGTGCTTCTTCCGCAGTCATAAAGTTATCTCTGTCACAATCTTTTGAGATTTGATCGAGCGTTTGACCTGTATGCTTTGCGAGAATTTTATAGAGTATAATCCCCGTTTTTTCAATATGCTTCGCAGCCAGCATAATATCTGTTGCCTGCCCTTCTGCTCCACCAAGTGGCTGATGAATCATAATCTCAGCATGTGGGAGAGCGTATCTTTTTCCAGCCTCTCAACCAGCGAGTATAATTGACCCCATACTTGCTGCAAGTCCCATAGCAACTGTGTTTACCGGACATTTAATATATTGCATAGTATCATAGATAGCGAGACCAGCTGTGACGTGTCCTCCTGGAGAGTTAACGTACATAGTAATTGGAGCTTTTGGATCAGCTTTTTCAAGAAAGAGTAACTGAGCAATTACAGTATTTGCTACTGCGCTATCAATTCCTTCCCCTAGAAATATAACTCTATCTTCAAGGAGTCTTGAATATATATCATAGGCTCTTTCTTGTCCTCCTACTTTATCTATTACGGTAGGAATAAGCGTTGAAATAATGGTATTTTGTTTTTTTTGTGAAGTAATTTGTTGTGCCATTTGTACTGTATTAATTTAAAATAAAACCTCACCTCAATTCCTCTCCTTAAAGGAGAGGATGAAGCTACATATAAATTGCAGCCCCTTTCTCCTTGAGGAGAAAGGATTCAGGATAGAGGTTTTGAGTGAGGAGTAAACAACTATCATACTAATAGTATAACAGAAAAAATATAAATCCACTATGCAAGTCAGACAAATAGAATTGACTAATCTCTGTGTGTTGGATAAAATATAATAAATATCTAGATATAACTAAAAATGCTTTGTCCCTTTTGGGCTGCTTTTTGTTTTTATGACAACGACTCTTGCACAATAGTGAGTTTTTTCTATACTTAAAACTATATTACAACATAAATGAAAGACATATGAGCATAGTAACACGTTTTGCCCCGAGTCCTACTGGATTTGTTCATATTGGGAGCCTGAGAACAGTGCTGTATAACTACCTATTTACAAAGCAAAATGATGGAAAATTTATGCTGAGAATTGAGGATACAGACAGGGCACGATTTGTAGAGGGGAGTGTAGAAAATCTTATGCAAGTATTAGCTTCTGTTTGACTCATTCCAGACGAAGGACCAAATAATCCTGGAGAGAAATGACCATATTTTCAATCACAGCGACTGGATATATACCAAGAATATGTAAAAATCCTATTAGAAAGTGACCATGCCTATTATTGTTTTTGTAGTAGTGAGAGACTCACTGAGCTTAGGGAAGAGCAACAATCTCTCTGACTCCCAACGAAGTATGATAAAAAATGTAGATACCTCACTCCTGAAGAAATACAAGAAAAATTAGATGCAAACAGTCCTTTTACTATTAGATTAAAAGTACCAGAAAATCAGGAAATAACGTTTGACGATGCAGTGAGAGGGAAGATAACTATACCAAGTAAAGACGTTGATGATCAAGTACTTATGAAAACTGATGGCTTTCCAACGTATCACCTCGCTGTGGTGGTTGATGATCATCTCATGGGAGTCACTGATATTATTAGAGGAGATGAGTGGATTCCGTCTACTCCAAAACATGTATTACTGTACAATGCATTTTGATGGGAAATGCCAAGATTTTCTCATGTACCACCACTTTTATGACTTGGTGGCAAGAAACTTTCAAAACGTACCTGAGACGTCTCTGTTGAGAGCTTTTTAGAAAAATGATTTCTTCCTGAGGCAATGCTCAACTATATATCTTTGCTTTGATGGAATCCTAAGACCACGCAAGAAATATTTTCTATGAATGAGCTTATAGAAAAATTTAAACTTTCAGACGTTCATAGAGCGTGAGCCGTATTTGAAGAGGAAAGAATGGCAGGGTTTAATGCTGAATATATGAAAAAATATGAATTACCAACTCTATGGAACAAAATAAAGACGTATTTATCTCGTTATGATAATGAATATTTAGAAAAAATATCACAATTCCCAGAAGAATTTATTCTTAAAATACTCTGAGAACTTCAAACGAGAATGAAGACATTTAATGAATTTAAAGAACTCACGCAGTATTTTCTTGAGGATGTTGCGGATCTTGATATTGAATTAATAGTAAATCCAAAGATGAAAGTCACCTCTATTTTTGACGCAAAAATATCACTAGAAGTAGCTTTAGAATTATTAAAAAATACTGAAGTATCTCTAGAATCCCCTGAAGATATAAAAGAAGCCTTCATTGATATCATTTCTAGAAAAGAGATGAAGAACGGGCAAGTGCTATGGCCAGTAAGAGTAGCTCTTTCTATGCAACAATTTTCCCCATGAGCTCTCGAGTTGGTATATATATTTGGAAGAGAAAAGTCAATCCAAAGAATATCAAAAGTTTTGAAACAGATGTAAGATTATGGTAAAATACTTACAAGACTCTTACCTAAGAGCGTAAAATAAAGTATTTATATATAACTACAAACATATGAACTTTGGAATGTTAAAGAACATGGTCGAAAATCTCGTATCATCCTATACGTGTCCTTTTTGTAGCTGAAAAAATATTAGTGAGCAAAATATAGATATAGTAGGCGCAGCAGGAAATACAGTGAACATTGATATGCACTGTCCTGGTTGTGATAAACACTTTATGGCAAAAACAGAGGTAGTTCAAATGGAACTATGAAGCTTTACAGCTGATAAAATTGAACAAATAAAAAACTCACTTAATGCTCTGAAAGGTAAAATGTGATGAGACCTTAGCGTTATTGATGCAGAGATTGAGGTAAAGAATCTAATTAAAGATGATATTATTTTAGATTTACACAAAGATCTTCAGCAAAAATGATATAAGGCATCTGATTTATTTTCTGACGAAATATAAATGTTTATAAAACTTATTCTCATTCTTCTCATACCTATAATCTGATATGGTATAACAGTGTTTGTAGCACCCGATACTGCTAGCAGTATCGACAGCACTTTATGAATTCCTTGATTTTCAGAAAATATTAGAGGGACAAAGTCTAACTTTGATAGTGCTATAACTGATATTCCAAGCTTAGAAGAATTTAAAAGTTGAGCTCTAGATTTAAAAGATACCGTAGTCCAGTGAGTTGAAACTACAAAAGATACTATTGATAGCGTGAGATGATGAGCACAAAAAGCAGAGGATACATTCAATCAAGCAAAGGATACGTATGATTCTACGAAAGATGCTATTGATGAGGCAAATAGAAAGATAACAGAATTTCAATCACTTTTAAATCCAAGAGCTACAGCGAGTTGAAGTACTATTACTGATAATTAATAAATATATTTAGATAGTATAAATAGAAACATCTAAAGTTATAGTCAAGTCTTAAATAAAGCTTAAAACTTGACTTTTTTTTTGTTCTGACTACAACTTCGAGGTCTTATTTTTTATATACATTTTTATTATGGAAGACCAATCAACGTGACGATCACGACTTAGAAAAATTATTGTTTGAGCGCTCTTGGGTGGAGCGATGTGTGCTGGAGTATTTGCGTCAGGATCTACAGATATTGTAGAGCATGGTTCGAGCGCTTTCAGTATAGCATCAGGCATATTTATGACTCTCGTAATGTTTCTTGTTATTACCCTTGTTGCTACAGAAAAGGTACACCGCACTTTAGTGGTGTTTTTTATTGCAGCGTCTCTGTTATTTTTAAATTATACTTTTGGGCACTTTATACCAGCTCTACAGTTTTTAAATCTGCAGCAAGCATTTGGAGCAATAGATGGTGAGGTAATAGCCTTACTTGTATCAATGATGATGATAGTGTGAGTACTCTCACAAACTCGAGTATTTGAGTGGTTAGCCGTGAAACTTTTTGAATATTCAAGAGGGAATATAGTGATGCTCTTCTTCTCTTTTTTCTTTATTACTGCTATTCTTTCAGCATTTTTAGATAATGTTACTACTATATTTCTTATAGTTCCAGTTGCGATATCTATAGCAAAGATTTTTGAAATAAATCCTGTAAGATTCGTAATCCCTATGATTATAGCATCAAATCTATGAGGAACCGCAACGCTTATTGGAGATCCACCAAATATCATGATTGGTTCATACGCTAATCTTTCATTCAACGCATTTATCACAAACCTAGGTTTTCCAGTCGTTGTAATGACTATCATCATAGCATCTACTATGTACTTTATGATGAGAGGTGAACTTGCAAAAGTTAAAAAGATTAAGGACTTTGATGGAACACTCAAAGATATGAAGCAAAAGTATAAGATTAAGCATAAAAAGCTTCTTATTGCTTCCCTTATAGTGCTTGCTCTTGTTATTGTATTCTTCTTCTTACATGGCTTCTTTCATATGCCAGCAGCTGTACCGGCTGTTATGGGAGCGGCACTTCTCATGCTTATTCGTGATAGACTTATCAGAAGAAAATTCTGAAAATCACATGAATCGAAGGAGATGATGGAGCAAAGAATTCACGAAACATTTTCTCGTGACGTTGAGTGGCTCGTAATAGGGTTCTTTATATTCCTATTTATGATTGTTGGGGCTGTCGAACATACAGGTCTCCTTGATCTCGTAGCGCTTCAAATACAAACGACATTTGGTGATAATCTATTAGTGTGCGCAATCGCTATACTTTGGATATCTGCTATATTCTCTGCGTTTCTTGATAATATACCATTTACGGCAGTTATGCTTCCTGTGGTAGCAAGTTTAATAGACTTTTATACTGGACAGTGAATTGAGGCAAACTTCCTATGGTGGTCACTTGCTTTTGGGGCATGTCTTGG
>JAWUVV010000049.1:0-10902 GCA_034112165.1 Candidatus Altimarinota bacterium | reverse complement strand
TTATCTCATAATCTTAAGAAACTCATCTCTCATAGGCTTGCATAGAGAAGTTTTTCTCATTTCTCTGAATTATTTCTGTATATTTTCACGGATACTAAAAAATCTGAGCTTACGCTCAGATTTTTGGGACAGCCTCGCAAGTTCTCATTTTTTCTTGGTATTATTTTTTATGAAAAAAGTAATAGCGACTCACTGTTGAATATCAAAGACATTCTTATCGACACTTCCATCAGGGCACACTTCTTTTTTCTTAGAATTTCCATGTAAATCGATAGTATAAATAGTATCAAAACAGTTGAGGAGATTCCAGCGAGCACCTCTGAAAGTAGGATTATCCAGAAAACCGTGTGGGCAGATAAATCAGAGAACTCCTTCTTGATTCTTTTCTATGAGATGCTGAGACAGTCTGATGAATTTCATATAATCATCATTAATCCATTTTGAGTTTCTCTCTTGGAGTTTTATTTTCCCTCCTGGTTCTTTCTTATAATCCTCCATAAGTTTCATAATCCAATCTCCCGTGTTTTTACTCTCTCCACTATACGGAGGATTTCCGACAATACACATCACGGGAGTATCTCGCTTGATATGATTTGCCTCGATAGACTCTTGGGCAAGATAGTTTTGAAAGATTGTACCAGTATCTGTATGCTCCTGCTCAAGCGAGTTCGTGAGATAAATCCCAAGTCTTTGGGGGTTTTTATCGTCTTGTTTGTAACCGGTTTCTGTGAGCGTGAGGTCGAGCTTGAGATGAGCCATCGCGTAGGATGCCATCATGTACTCAAAACCATGAAGCCTTGGTATTAAATCCTCTGTTACGTAGCTATTCCATACTCACGACATACTTGAAAAACGTGTTTCGTGTATATATTTCACGATTGCGTTGAGAAATGTCCCTGTTCCTGTTGCTGGGTCGAGGACTTGGACTTTATGGACTTTCCTGTCTACCTTGATGAGTTTTCATTTCTTGTTTGGCTGCTCTACTTGAATAGTGGTCTTGCTGGTATCTGCAAGTCCGTCAGCGAGTCAAAACTCAGATTTGAGGATATCATCAACTCATCTGATGATGAAGTCTACTACAGGCTCCGGAGTATAATAGACTCATTTTGCTTTTCGAAGCTTTTTGTCATACATCGAGAGAAAATCCTCATAAAAGTGAATAATTGGATCGTTTCGAGCTGTAGTTTTCCCATATCAGTCAAGCAGCTGTTTCACATCACAGGCAAGAAATACCTCAACGAGGTCATCTACAATCCACTCTATTCTTGGATCTAAATCATCACGAAGTTGTTGGAAAAATCTCTTCAAAAATGGGTTTGATTTTGGGAGGAGCCTGGCAGCCTCATCACGGTCAAATGTCTTGAGTGTGGGATCATGAAGACGAGCTGTAAAGAGCCCGTATACGATAGTTTGCGCGTAGATATCAGCAAAACTGGTCTCATCTAAATCATGTACCAGTACTTCTTTAAAAATTTTAAACTGATTATGAACCTCCGTTTGCACGTCCTTATTATTTATAAGCGTCATATAAATAACTCGCTTTATCATCCGAGCCTTACCCGCCATAATCTCAGAGAGTTTTTTCGAGCTGGTAATAGTTTGCGTTTTGAAGCTTAAGAAATTTATTAGGAGCATCTCAAGCTTTTCAAATTTCTCTGGTTTTGCGATAAGCTTTTTATCTTGTATTTCTGCAATACATACGGTTTCAACTAATATAGCATTTCTATAAAACCTGAATTCTATATTATCAGTATGAATAAAGTTATATCAGAGCTCGCCATCAAAGTATTTTGCTATTTGAGCCTGATTTTTCTTGTCATCAAGGATATTTGCAGTGATATCCTTTGCCTCTATATATCCTCTCGGGATATTTTTAGCATCCATAATGAGGAAATCGGGAGCTCCACAAGATATTCTAGCAGGGTCATTGATTGCATTGAGTTTTGGATTCATTGACTCAATGAGGTTTTGAAGCGCTGGACGATATGCCATTTCTCGGGATTCGTTGGTATTGTATTTTTTTATAACTTCATCGAGGTATTTTTGGATGTGTTGAGACATGTTTAGCAAGTTAGTAGCAAGTTAGATATTCCCTTAGAATAGGGAATATAAAATAATAATAGCATTCCCAGCAAGTTACCAGCAAGTTAAATCCAGTATGGAATATATTTTTGGTGACGAGGAGCTTTATTCTTTGGGTCAAATACTTTAATTTTTTCAGACTCAATGGCTTCTTTTATTATACGTGAAACTGATGATGTTTGAGTATCTGGAAGGTTTAATCTCTCTCTCAGAGAAGCATTTGTCATATAATCATTATGTATATATTTTATAGCGCAATGGAAAAAGCATGTTCTAATCTTATCTTCATTTGTTAACAGCGAAATATTCTCTCATAAAAATAATGTTACTTTTGTAGTATTTTCTGTTGTCTCTATTTTTGGAGCAGGGTGTTTTAATTTTTCAATTGCAATAATAGCTTTATCTACACCACTTCCTAGCTTCTCACAAAATTTCATTTTTCTCATTAATTCGGACAACTCTTCATTTCTAGCAATTCCATTATCAATGAATCTATCAACTTCTATTAAAGGGGTTCAAGGATTCGATATTTCTATTCTGTCTTTATATATCTCAATAATAGGAGATATCCCTGAAATGCTTAAATCTTGATGGATTAAAGCATTCGCAACAAACTCACGAATAGCAATTGATGGATATGAGTTAATTTGTTCTCTCTTTCCGTCAACAACTTGTTCAAAAGAAGGGGTCAGTAAAGATATGTACTTTAATACCTCTTCATATCAAAGTGCATATCACTTTTCTCCATTATAGGACTTATGATTTGCAGATTTATCAATTCCATCATAAACAACAATACGAAGTCACTTAGTAGTTAAACCATTAAAAAATGATAATTTCCTTCCAAAAAGTAGTCCTCCTAAGTTAGTTATTTCATATCGAGATAAAGATTTTTTAATAATCTTATATTGTTGTAAAAACTTTAAAACTTCCGACGGATCTTCAATATTATTAATTCCTAATAAATTTAAAGTTTTATCTACATCTATATATTCAAATATATCTTTTTCTAATAGACCAGAAAGTGCTATCTGTTTCTCAAAATTCTTATTATAAACGTTATTCCAAATCTTTCTCTCTTTGTCTGGATAGTCGGATAATTTTGGTGTTGCAGAATCAATCCTTATATATGAAATATTTGAAAAACTTGTAGGTCTATCAACTGCTGCTGGAATTATAAAAACTACTACTTTTTTCTCTCAATACAATAAAATTTCAACAATAGGAGCTGAACTTTCAGGACTTAGGTCTTTTGCTAACTTAAATAAAAATGGTTGTCATCATTCTTTTTTTTCTTTTGGTAAAAAACTTGTTCAAACTATATTGTGAGTTTCATCTTCAATACCATAGATAAGAAATCCATATTCCTTATTATTAAGACAGGCACTATTAGAAAGTGCCGAAATTCTTCTTCAGACTTGATTATATTCAGAATTATTCATCTTAAATTCTATCCATTCAGTTTCATTTGGATGAGATGTACATTCATGAACGATATCCTTTAATTGTGATTCAGTAATATTCATGTATTATTCTAAATAATTATTTCCTCTACTATAACAAAAAATGACTCTTCCTCAAGGAAAAGCCAAATTTAAGACTATTTTAATGTTTCTAACTCGATAACTTCATAATATACTTATCTACTATATATTTTCCCTGTAAATTATTCTTGAGAATCCCGTTAATATCTTCATGGATTTCATCGAGAAGTCAGATGTGTGTTCGATTTTTTGATATGTATTCGAGAAGAGCTTTGAGAAACTCTACATATTCAGTCTTTTCTAGCTTTGCTGAAAACATATATCTGATTATCTCGTCTGATTGTTGCTCTATATATGAGTACATCATATCATAATAAAACTCACTATATCAGTCATGAGAACTCTTTGAAACAGAAATAGTTTGAACCCGTGAGAGTATCGTTTCAAGTACTCACGACTCTGAATTATTAGTGAGAATAATAATATTCCCCTCTCATGGTTCCTCAAAAAATTTAAGACAGCTATTTTGAGCCTGCGTAGTCATGCGAGAAATATTTTCTATCAAAAATACTTGGAATGCAAATCGTGGTTTTATTTCTCAAACGCTAAGAAACTTTTTTATTTCTTCTATCTTTATAGCCTCAGGAGAATCAGAAATATGAAATAGACTCTGTAAATCTATACTGTTTTCTTTCAATAATCCGAGTATATAATTATATACATCTCAATGGAGAAGCTCTAAATTTGGAGAAAGAAATAAAAAAGGTGAAATTTCTCCCCCCTTTTCGATTTGTATTTGAACTGTATCAAAATTACTCACTCGCTGATTCATCATCTAACTCACCAAGAATATCTCTGAATAAATCCTCTAAATCTTCTTCATAGGATTCTAACTCTTCGCCCTCTATTGCTCCACTTGCTGAGCTCTCATTTTTAATTTCAGCTTCCAAAGGTTCTGTAGTTTCCTGGGAAGTGTTTTGATCATCTTGAGAAGTAACTACCTCTTGCTGATTCGTATCTATTTGTTCATCTGAAATTTCTTCTTGCAGATTATCATCATTAGATAATTCTTGTTCTTGATCAGCGCCACTTCAAGTTTTCATTTGTTCGTTTTTACTGAAACACCCACTTAAAGTTAGGGTAAAAGCTATAAGTAGTATCAAGGAAATATATTTCATATATCATATTTTAATTACTAAATCTTAGCATAAATACTAGTAAAAAAGCTTTCATTTGCAAATTTTTTCATATAATATTATCACAAAAAATAAACACAAATTATACATTAAATCAAACCTTACGTGATAGACTCAATTATAAATAGCATTTTTTGAGATGCGGACACAAAAAAAATAAAAAAATACGGGCAAGACTTAGAAAAAATTAGGTGACTCGAACAACAGTTTTCTTCAATGACGCTTGAAGATATTCAGGCACGAAATATGGAAATCATTGCGAGTTTTGCTGGAATAGAACTTGGATCTAAGGATGGAAACAAAGCGATCAAAGAAGGCCTGGAAAGCATAAAACATGAAGCTTGAGCTCTCTGGCTAAGAACTTGTAGCCTGATTGCAGGAAAAGACCATACTCTAGAAAATGGAAAAGTCATTCATTGGGATATGTTACCCTATGATGTTCAAGTTATAGGGGGGCTTGCGCTTCATGAGTGAAACATAGCAGAAATGAAAACATGAGAATGAAAAACGCTTGTAGCTACATTTGCAGCATATCTCAATGCACTTTCATGATATCCTGTACATATTGTAACAGTCAATGACTACCTTGCAGAGCGTGATGCTATGGAAATGGGAGTATTGTATAACGCACTAGGTCTGAGTGTGTGAGTCGTTTCTAACAATCAAGATAGAAGTGTCAAAAAGCAGGCATATAGTAAAAATGTTGTCTACGCTACGAATAATGAACTTGGTTTTGACTATCTGAGAGATAATATGGCCGTTGAGGCTAAAAATATGGTTATGGGAAAACGTTTCTTCGCTATTATAGATGAGGTAGATTCGATTCTTATAGATGAAGCGAGAACTCCTCTGATTATCTCGATGCCTGATAATGAGCCAACTCAGAAGTACATCACATTTGCAGGATACGCAAAGCAGCTTCAATCAGGAACGCACTATAAAATAGACGAAAAAGCAAAAACCTCTTCTCTCAATGACGCTGGTATAAAAAAGGTAGAAGACATACTATGAGTAGAAAATATTTATGCATCTGACAGATATAATGATATCCATCATATTGAAAACGCTCTTAGGGCTCAGAGTGTATATATCAGAGATAAGGATTATATAGTAAATGGGCAAGAAGTTATGATAGTTGATGAGCATACGGGGAGAGCTCTCGCTGGTCGACGCTACTCAGATGGTCTGCATCAAGCACTCGAAGCAAAAGAATGAGTAAAAATACAACAAGAATCCAAAACTCTTGCCAGTATTACATTTCAAAACTACTTCAGAATGTATTGGAAGTTATGTGGCATGACTGGTACTGCAAAAACAGAAGAAGAAGAATTCTACAAAGTATACAGCTTAGAAACCCTCAGTATCCCTACAAACAGGCCTATTGATAGGGCCGATAAACCTGATCTCCTCTTTAAAAATGAAAAAGGAAAATTTGAGTATGTCGTAGAATATATTAAACAGTTACATAAATCTGGGCAACCAATCCTTGTTTGAACGGTTTCTGTTGATAAATCTGAATATCTCTCTGAGAAACTTACTGATGCTGGGGTACCTCATAATGTACTCAACGCAAAACAGCATGAGAGAGAAGCTGAAGTAGTTGGAGCTGCAGGTCAAAAATGAGCGGTTACTATTGCGACAAATATGGCTGGTCGTGGAACAGATATTAAACTTTGAGCTGGTGTAAAAGAGCTTGGCTGACTCATCATTCTCGGAACTGAAAAACATGAAACAAGGCGTATCGATAATCAGCTGAGAGGTCGTGCTGGTCGTCAAGGTGATCCTGGTATGACACAATTTCTTATATCACCAAACGATGATATAATGCGTATATTTGGAGGAGATAAGCTCTTTGGAGTATTTAACTCTCCTATGTTTGCTGCTCTTCCAGATAACGAGCCTCTTACGCAAAGCTGAATGCTCACTCGTAAGGTTACAGGAGTACAAAAACAAGTAGAATGACATCATTTTGATAGTCGAAAACACGTCTTAGAATACGATGACGTTATCAATAAGCATAGAGAGATTATCTACGCTCGTCGTAACGCTCTACTCACACAAGGAAACGATTGAGAGACTCTTGAGAAACGTATCAAAGATATGGTCTATAAAAATGTTCAATCACACGTTCTCACTCTCGAAGCAAAGTGAGGAAAAAACGTAGAAAAATCTCAAATCATAGGGAGTGTTCATAATTATTTATGAAGAAATATTATAGATGATTTACTAGAAAAAGAAGATATTTCAGGAATTATCTGAGATAGTGTTCTTGCTGATTATATAGCTGAAAGAGCCGTAGAAGAAATTGATGCACTAAAATCAGAAGCTCCAAGCGAAGAGGCCTTTTATGAAATTATTAAAAGAATCATGCTTCAAGCTATAGATAGGCTTTGGATGAATCATATAGATGGAATGAGTAAACTCAGAGAGCAAGTAGCATTTGTAGGATACGCACAGAAACAACCTCTTATGGTCTACAAAGAAAAGGCTTTTGATAAATTCAAGGATTTACTCTGAGAGATTGAATTCAAAACCGTAAAAGCTGTGTTCTCTATAAATCCTGATACTCAAATCATAGTACAACGAATTGATGATTCAAAACTCCAGGTACAATCTACTGATATAGAGGATATGAATTCTCAAGTTCCTCATGCGAATCAAAATACACCAGCAGCTCAGCCTGCAGAAAAGGTTAATCCTCTCTTTGCGCAACCACAAAAAGGTTTTAGAAAAGAATCTACCAAAAAAAATAAGATGAGAGTATAAAAAGAATAATCAAGTTTATTTCTCTATTCTATACATTATCGTCAAGCCTTTTTCTATGATATTTTTAAATTATATGCTATTATAAAAGAGATTATATTATATATCTTCCTAAAAACTCTCCCTTTGTAAAAGGGAGTCTCCCGAAAGTATCGGAGGAGGAGGGATTAAAAACAGATACATGTCAGCACCTTTTGACCCAACAAAATTCAATCTTGATCCAGAATCGCAGGATACTCCTAAGGAAAAACCAGCTTCTCCAAAACTACAATGAGAGGATATTTTATGAAATGTGAAAATTCCAGAAGCTCCTATTGTTCCAGTTTCTCAGTCTCCACAGCCAGCAGTTAAGCCTGTAAAAGAAGTAGATACTCTAGAAACTATACAGGCACCAGCTGCAAAAACTGAGGGTGATATACTTGATAGTATAGAAGATTCTAATACACAGGAAGAAAAAATGCAGCCTTTTTCTCTTGAAAAGGGACAAGTGAAAGAAGGAACGGAGTGACTATCTTGAAGTTGAAGCAAAGTAGAGAATTCAAGTGAGAGTTGAATATTAAATTCAGAAAAAATAGTAGAAAAACAAAAAGTAATAGATATAAATATAGCTTCCCTTGAAAATATTATCACGCTCAGTGATGAAAAACAGTATGAGTATATCCTTATAGAACCTCAGGATACTCAAGTTAAAATTACATTTAAACAGGATAACATAGATAAGGATATTCGTTATATCAAATTTCCTGTATATACCAGTATACTATTTAAAATTAAACAACTTACTGGCCTCACAGTAGAAGATACGGTGAGTAGTCAAGAATGAAAATGAGTTATAAAGATTGGGAGTAAGACTTTCAAAATCGCAAGTAAAACAGCTCCAGGAGAAAACGGGGAAAAGATTTGGTTAAAATCTAAAGAAGACCTGAGTGAAAAGTGAAAAAAACAGGTTAAAAAAACATCCCTTTCTACTATTTTTTGATTCCTATGAGCCATTCTCTTTGTGTCTCTCATACTTTGAAGTGCCTTTATTGCATTTATTGTTATGAACGCGAATGATGTTCAAGATGTTCAGTTTTTTATAGATTTATGAATCAATATTAATGATGTGAATACATTCATTAGTAAAATGGTGAATATTATATTCTCTATACTTTTATTTATAGCAAGTGGAGCTCTATCATTTGCCCTATTCAAGTTTTTCCTTACAAAAAAAACTCTTAAAAGAAAAAAAGTTACGTATGGGCTCGTTTCAGCAATGCTACTCATTGTTACATTTGTCGTTGGAATATCATGGATGACAATAGATCAGAGGATAAAGGCTCTCCCAAATTGGCAAGAAAAGATATATGGAAATCTAAAAATATTTGATAATGATCTTCTTATAAGTGAAGATTTCCAAGAATCTCAAGCAATACTTACCCAAACTCAAGATCTTATATGACCTGTAACGCTCAAGTTTGATCTAGAAAATTACCAAAACAGTCAAAAATCAAAAGGTATAGAGATAAATAAATATATTTGGGACTTTGGATGAGACACTATAGAAACTTTCACTCCTACTATAACAAAAGCATTTGAAGAAAAATGAAATTATGAAATCTCAGTAACTACTATAGGTTTAGATATAAATGGGAGTGAAGTGGAACAAGAAATTTCTAATATCCCTGCAGTTTCTGTTTCACATGTGGTAAAGATCGTGGAAAAACAAACAAATAACGGATGAAAAAACCTAGAACTTGATGCAAGTGATTTAGAAAACCTTTGAAAAATAAAGTGGTATTTCAAAACACCCGCTACTCCAGATAACAGTGATGTCCCATATCCAGAATGGACTCATGAAGAAGATGCTGAGTGATACATATTTTTTCCTTGAAAAATATTCTTTGAAGACGTATTTGTAGGAGTATCAATTATCAATGGAACTACTGTTGATGAAAGTATAGATAAAGTATTTGTTATAGCTGCAGAGAAGGCATCTGAAATTTCATGAGACATCGAATATACACAATCCCTAGAAAAAGAATTAGATTTTACTTTTAATGTAAAAAACCCAACAACATGATTTGCAAATGGTTTTATTAATAGTTTTGAGTGGGAAATAGAAGATAAGACATATACAAGCCTCGCAGAAGTATGAGAAAGTACAAACTCTCCGATCATACAACATACTTTTAAAAATTACTGAGATCAAATCATAGAAGTTACACTTACTGACTCCACATGAAAATCAGAGAAAATTATAAAAACAATCACAATCCAAAAGAAGATTGATTTACGAGCCTGACTTCTTATAAGCGATACTAACTGAGATGAGCTTGAAGACATTCTATACGAAGAATCATCTAATGAATATTTTATAGATGATTTATGAATCCCCGCAGTCTTAACACTAGATACAAAATACATAAAACCGGTAAACAGGCTTTACTCTCTCAAGGAAGTTCGTTGGGATGCTAAAAATGATGGAAATATAGATGGGACTGAGAGGGTATTTACTTGGGACATACCTACCCAGTGAACTCATACGCTCGTGGTTGAATATTCATTTCAACATATAAAAAATGCTGATGATATAATAACTTTAAAAGAATTTATAAGTGTTCTGTGAGTAAAAAAAGAAGCAATACTAGATTTAAAACTAGAGTATGATACAAACTATGCTCCAGTAGTTGTGCGTTTTGATGCATCTAAAAGTTTTATTAAAAATGATGATATAATTAAGTTTATATATGATTATGGTAACTGAGTTGTAGAAGAAAGAGATTCTATCAACCCATGACATAGATACAAAGAGGCTGGGGATTATACCATCAAACTTACGGTAGTAGGAAAAACAGGAAAGAGTTATTCTATAGAGAAAAAACTTATACTCCTCCCCGCAGCGCAAGAAATTAGTATAAGTCCAAGTCTTAAGAGAGCTCCTATTTTTCAATGAATTGATTTCTCTTCCGCTGAAAGTGCCGGGCAAATAGTAGAGTACTTTTGGGACTTTTGAGATGGAAACATCTCTACCATGGCAAATCCTACTCATAGCTATAAAAAACCATGAGTCTATGAGGTTAAACTCAGAGCAGATTTTGCAAATAGTAATATCAAAGAAGACATCGTAGAAATTGAAATATATGAGCCATAATAAAAGTACTCCTGAAAGGGAGTACTTTTATTACTATTTTTTAAGAATAATTCTGTAATTCTTCTTTCCCTTTCGGATAAGTAAGAATCTATCATCTATAAAATCATTTGAAAAATCATAATGTCAGTCCTCTATTTTTTGCTCATTAATGAATAATCCTCAAGCTCATAATGTTTGCCTTGCAGTTGAACCTGATTTTTCAAGTTCTGATTCTATGAATAGAGCAAAGAGATTTTGATCTTTA
>JAWUVV010000048.1:0-21977 GCA_034112165.1 Candidatus Altimarinota bacterium | reverse complement strand
CGCTCCAAAATACTTTGAGAAGAGAGATATATATTCTATTATTAGAGAGTGACCTGCATATATAAAATATCTTTTTAAGCTGTAACTAAAATAAGAGCAGCTCAGCTGCTCTTATTTTAGTTTCTCAGATAATTTCTCCTTCAACGCATCATAATTCTCTCTCAAGCTCTCCTCATTTTTCCATCAAAACTGCACGCTGTCTCACTCACTTCTTGGAATGATATGCATATGATAGTGAAACACGGTTTGTCACGCGAGAGGACCGTTATTTTGGAGAATATTCATGTTTGTTACTCAGAGTATATCCCTATATATAGTTGCAATACGTTTTGATACTTTTGCGAGATGAGAAAGGGTATCTTCTGGTATTTCGAAGATGTTTTCGTGGTGCTGATTTGGAACTATAACCAGGTGACCAGAGCTAGCCGGGAAGTAGTCAAAAAATGCTGTTACGAGCTCGTCTTGGTAGATAGTCCAACTTGGAGATGCTCATGAGACGATATCACAAAATATACACATAATTAGTTTTGTAAACAGATAGTAAATGCCCAATGATATTCGATTCATGGAGTATTTATTTGGTAGATAACTCAAGCAATTTTTACACCATTTACATTGTAAATTTTGAAATAATAATTACTCCCATTTTTATTTATAACTTCATTTGTAAGACTCATATTATTCCCATTTTGATTATAAGGAAGAAATACAGTCGTATTACTAAAGATATTTGAATTAATTCAAAACTGTGAATATCAACTTGGGCACATCCCAGGAATTGGTTTGATAGGAGATCTCGAGTGTACTGATACTACTTTGATTGGAACGAAATTTCATCATCCAGTATCAAAATCAGCATCGTTTTCAGCATATTCATCTACAACTGTTTCAACTGGTTGTCCGTCTGCTCCTGTGTTTCATGCAGTCGTACCATTATTGTTTCCACTATCATCTATAGGTTCACCCGGTGCTTCTCATCCTCAACTGGTACTAGAACTTGAACTGGTAGAAGTAGAACTTGTAGAAGAACCTCAGCTAGAAGCGCTTGTGCTAGTACTTCCTCAGCTCGTGGAAGTAGAACTCGTTGAACTTGAACTGGTAGAAGAAGTGCTGGTATCTCATCCAGAAGAAGTACTTGTCGTTCCACCAGAGGTTGAAGTAGAGCTCGTAGAAGTATCCCCACCAGAGGAAGTACTGGTTGATGTCGTTCCACCTGAAGTAGAAGTAGAGCTGGTAGAAGTGTCTCCACCAGAGGAGGTGCTCGTTGAACTTGAACTGGTAGAAGAAGTGCTAGTATCTCATCCAGAAGAGGTACTTGTCGTTCCACCAGAGGTTGAAGTAGAGCTCGTAGAAGTATCCCCACCAGAGGAAGTACTGGTTGATGTCGTTCCACCTGAAGTAGAAGTAGAGCTTGTAGAAGAAGTGCTCGTATCTCATCCAGAAGAGGTACTTGTTGTTCCACCAGAGGTTGAAGTAGAACTGGTAGAAGTATCTCCACCACTTGAAGTACTGGTTGATGTCGTTCCACCAGAGGTTGAAGTAGAGCTTGTAGAAGAAGTACTCGTATCTCCACCAGAAGAAGTACTTGTCGTTCCACCTGAAGTAGAAGTAGAGCTTGTAGAAGTATCTCCACCAGAAGAAGTACTTGTTGTTCCTCAGCTTGTAGAAGAAGAACTGGCAGAAGAAGTGCTGGTATCTCATCCAGAAGAAGTACTTGTTGTTCCACCTGAAGTTGAGGTAGAACTGGTAGAAGTTGTTCCTCAGCTCGTTGACGTAGAACTGGTAGTAGCTCCTGTTTCAGGATTATTTGTATTTCCTGTAGGCTGATTGTTTTGTGTATTGGGAGTGGGAGTACGTACAATAGTATTATTTTGCGTTGGAATCGGGGTATTAGTAGGAGTATCTTGAGGGATATTTATTTCTGATGTAGCCGTTTGCTCTGAAGTTGAGGGGGGAGTTATACCCTGATCTTGATTAATATTTTGTAGACCATCTCACCCATTAGAATTTCCAGAAGATACAGGAGTGTTTGTTTCAGGGTTTATATTTTGAGTATTTGGAACATCTTCACTGGCATCTCACTGAGGAATAATACTGCTAGAATCAGTATTTTCTATATTTTCTGGAGCAAGCTCATCTTGAATATTATTGTTTTGCGCAAGTTCTCATGTTCATGATTGCTCTTGTTGCTGATCCTGATTTTCGAAACGAAAATATTCAGGAAAATACGTATAACTCCCATATACTCATCACATCGAAAATAGAAACAGAGTAATATATATCATTTTATGATCTATGATATTATACCATATCCCATAAAATATTTCTATAATGTCATCTAAACTTCTTGGCATTTTATTTGTAGATTAGACTATAATTATCTATTGTAGCTCCTGAGTTTTCCATCCATATCACTGGATTACCTCGCGTATTTATTCATCATAAAACATTGCTTCCTTTTGGAGCTCATGCAATAGAGAGATCTATATCATCTCCCTCAACTGAATATATTATTTCACTTCAAGGATTGATAACTTCTACTACATCACTTACAGATGTTTCTGTTCATCAGATATTTTGATATATAGTATATCAGTTGGATCTCAGTTCCACCCTGTAATAGTTGTCATTATCTATGTATCTGAGATAGAGGGAAATAGGTCAGCCAGCAAAATCAACAATGGTGAGACTCATAATATAGTCACTGGAAATAATATCTGGATTTGGTCTTGGATATATTTTACTAGCCGTAGCATCGTTTTTTAATACTTCATTTCCAGAAATAGAATAAGAACTACTATCTCATCCAGGGACATTGAGCCATATTCCTCAGCCATCAGCTGTATGTCCTCCTATTAAGGCTACAGAGTCACTATCAGTAAAAGAATCTGTAAAGGTTTGCAATGGAGTTGGAAATATAAGCTCATCTAAAACATCTTTACTCACCGTGATTCATCTCTCTTCAAGAGAGAGAGCGCTCCCCAGCATAAAACTATTAGACTTTGAATTAAATACGAGTTCTTGAAACTTTAATTCACCTGCAAAATTTTGATATGCTGTTGAAAGCTGAGCGTTATAGAGTTGCAGTTCACTTATACTATTAATATCACACTGAGAATAAACCTCTAAATTTTGAAATCAAGTAGCGCTGTTGGAGTTTTCGATAGATCAACTATAACTGTTTGCGATATGAGGGGATTTAGAGTAGCTATAGTTATATGGAGTATTATTTTCTAACACTCATCATGTAGGGATATCACTGAGCATGATACTTGGTGTTGTTATAACATGACACTCTGACCCACTCATTACGACGAGATCATAATCTAAGTAGTTTCACAAATTGTAACTCGTAAAATCAGTATTACTTATAGCGTAACTCTCTGCTAAAGGAGATGAGAGTTTTCAAAAAACACTCCCTCATTCAAATACTCATGAGAGTTGGTAATACCTTCGATTATTTACAACAGAGTATGCATAAGGAACGGAAAAAATAGGGTCGAGGGGGATGCTCGTAATCCTTTTGATACTTGATTGAGCACTCTCGCCAAAGTATCACTGATTCCAGGCTGTACCACCAGAGTAGCTTATAGCTATTCTGTCATCAGGAAGAGGGACAAATCAAAAACTAACTATATTGAGATCGAGTCCTTTTTGTATAACTTTCATATCAGATACTCTGCTAGAGTTACGTGCATCTTTGGAATATCCACTAAAACTCACAAGCCCTATAGTTCATAAAATAGCTAATATAGTGATGACTACTATAAGCTCCACAAGCGTAAAACCGAGGATAGATTTATTTCTCATTGAGTGAACCTAAAAAATACTTTTCGTTAGTATACGTATACCGGATTAAAAGCAATGGAGCCGGTTGTATATTGACAAGACTTCACTCTATATTTTAGTACTATATACTTTGCTTGGAGTAGATTTTTTATTCTGTATTGCATTTTATACTTTCGTATATACTATAAGTATATATTTAGTATATAATAGATACAAGATGACAATATACGATGTGTATGAAAGTGTAACGGCATGATTTGCAGCCCCAGCAGAGGAGCAATCTCGTTATAGTGTTGACCTAGAGCGCTACATAATAGAGAAACCTATTTCTTCTCTTTTAGTTTCTGTAAAGGGTGATTCTATGATTGATGCTGGGATATTTCCATGAGATATTGCTGTTGTAGATAAGGCTAAAATTCCAAGGGAGGGGGATATAATTATCGCAAACATAGATTACCAGTATACGATAAAATACTTGCGAAAAGACGGGCAAGGTCGAGACTACTTGCAAGCTGCAAATGATAACTATATGAATATTTATCCAAAAGAGGAACTTCAAGTATTTGGGGTATTGGTGAGTATTATTAGAAAATACTAATATGAAGTTCAAGGTGTCAAAAAAGACATTTGCACATATAGATTGTGATAGTTTTTTTGTGGCCTGCGAAGTATTTCGTAATCCATCTCTGGCAACCAAGCATGTATGTGTTGGAAAGGATGTGACAATTGCTGCAAGTTATAGCGCAAAGGCATTGTGAGTAAAAGTTGGAGTTCCATTTTGGGAGGCTAAAAAAATACTTGGAAAAGATTTTGTTGCGCTGAGTCCAGATATGAGACTCTATGGTCAAATATCTAAACAACTTATGGCATTTTTGAAAGAGCATACCCAACAGGTAGAAGTATTTAGTATTGATGAAGCATTTGTAGAACTTACCGGTATTCCTGAGTCTCTTGGCATGAACTTAGAGGAGTATGTGCAATACTTACAAAAAAAGATTCTTCAGGAAATAGGTGTTCCTGTATCATTTTGAGTTTCTACGACTCGACTTCGAGCTAAAATATTTTCAAAGCTTCGTAAACCCTATGGGTATTTTATCGGAATGGATAATCAGATCGTTTATGATCAGTTTCAGGATATGCCGGTAAGTGATATCCCGTTTGTAGGGTTTTGATACCAACAAAGGTTGGCTCCTCATATTAAGACTATTTATGATTTTTCCAGGGAGAGTATGTTTTATTTTAAAAGAATTATTGGAAAAAATGCTACTTGACTCTGGTTTGAGCTTAACGGGGTAAATTCTATGAATTTTTCAAGTAATGCTGATAAGAAATCAGTCGTTAAAACTCGAAGTTTCAATGATCAAAAAACCAGTAACCCCAAAATATTGTGGTCAAAGCTGCTGATAAATGTAGATAGATTGTTTGAAGATATGGCTCTTCATGAGTATGAAATTCGTCATATTAGACTCTACCTCAAAACGAAAGAAAAAGAACATTATGCTATTTCTCATTATTTTGAGGACTATACTTGTGATAGAAAAGAGATCTATAGCGCGCTTCAAAAATTATTTAAAGAGATATACAAACCCTGAGTCATATATAGATCAACAGGAGTAGGGAGTCATGACTTACAAAAATATACTCCGAAGCAGCTGAGTATATTTAGTGAAAATAACGCGAAACATGAGAAAAACATTAAACTCGAAAAGATATTTTTAGATATTCATAAAAAATATGGGAACACAAAAATAAAGGTTGGAATATAGATTTTACAGGAAGCTTTTATTTTTACTGTATAAAATAGTGTTTTTGTGTATACTGCCGGAAATATATTTTTATTACCTTGAGCAATGCAATTTACAGACCTAGAACTGATAGAACCAATACTAAAATCTATCCAAAAAAAATGATATACGGTGCCAACTCCGATTCAGGAGCAATCTATTCCTCATATACTAGCAGGGCGAGATGTACTCTGAGCAGCCCAGACGGGTACAGGAAAAACAGCAGCTTTTGCAATACCAACACTTCAGATACTGGAGAGAGAATCAAAACTTGAAAATAGAAATAAGGCTATTAAATGTCTTATCCTGACACCAACTCGTGAACTGGCAATACAGATAGAGGAAAACATTCAAGATTATGGAAATAACCTGAGCTTGCAGCATGCTGTTATTTTTGGTGGAGTAAAGCAAAACTCACAAGTAGCAAAACTTAAAAGAGGAGTAGATATATTAGTGGCAACACCGGGGAGACTTCTCGACCTTATGAATCAAGGATATATAGATTTAAAACATATAGAAATACTTATTCTCGATGAAGCCGATCGTATGCTCGATATGTGATTCATAAATGACGTACGAAAGGTACTCGCTATTGTTCCGGCAAAACGTCAAACTCTCTTTTTCTCTGCAACGATGCCGAAAGAAATCTCTCATCTCGCTGATGAGATACTCAATAATCCTGTAAAAATTGAGGTAACTCCTGTCTCTTCTACAGCAGAAAAGGTTTCTCAAGCAGTGTTTTTTGTACGAAAATCTGATAAGATATCTCTCTTAGTGAGCGTTTTAGGGAATAAAAAAATGGAACAAGTACTTGTATTTTCTCGAACAAAACACGGAGCTGATAGAATCGTGAGAGAGTTAGAAAAAAATGATATTAATGCAGCAGCTATTCATGGGAATAAAGCTCAAAACTACAGGCAGCGAGCTCTATGAGATTTTAAATCAGGGAAAGTTAGGGTTTTAGTAGCAACAGATATTGCAGCAAGGGGGATAGATATAGATGAACTTATGTTTGTTGTAAACTTTGATCTTTCTAACGAAGCAGAAACCTATGTTCATCGTATTGGACGAACGGGGAGGGCTGGAAAAGAAGGAGTGGCATTGTCATTTTGTGACCAAGAAGAGTATGAATATCTCTTGGATATCGAGAAACTTACAGGACAAAAAATACGTAGAATGGAATCTCATCCATACCACATAACTATATCAGCACCACTTTCAAAAGCGCAAAAGAAAAAAATGAACGCAGAAAAAGAAGAAAGAAAAAAAGGATATATGAAAGAAGCACGAGAACGAAAAGGGCAATGAAGTTTTAGAGGAAGAAGGTAAATATGAAAAAAATATGTATTATTTGAGCGAGCTCAGGTATTGGAAAAGAAGCTTTGGAGCAATATACACAAATATGATATATTGTAGATTTTACTCTCAGAGATTCACGACAAAAGTGAGAGTTTCAAAAACTCTACCCAAAGTCTCGTATATATACCGTTGACCTCAATGTGTTAGAGCAAATATCTTCTTTTTGAGAATCTATATCTGACACCTTTTATGACATTATTATATTTGCAGCCGGAGTAGGGTATTATAAAACGTTTGAAAATCTCAAAACTCAGCAGCTCACTGAGCAGCTGAGGGTAAATACACTTGCTCCCATTCAAATACTACAAGAATATTTCGTGAGTCACGATTACGCTGATACTAAATTCGTGTATCTCAGTAGCGTCCTAGAGCGAATTCCAAGTAAAAACATGAGCGTGTATAGCGCGAGTAAGAGTGCTGCTACGCAGATACTTTCAGCGTATAAGAGAGAATCCTCAGAACTCAAAATCCTCATAGTGATGCTATGAGCCGTAAAGACTCCTATGCATATTAAATCATGACTTGAAAGGTCTGTTTGAAAAAACCTTCATAAAACGGTAAAAAAACTTATAAAAACCATAGATCGTCATGAGTGAATTAGGACGCTCTATCTAGATTGGGTACTCATATTATGGATAATTTTTCCACTCTATAATTTATATCATTTTCTCAAAAATATATGAAGCAAGTACTTATAACAGGAGGAATGAGTGGTCTTTGAAAACAAATGGCTTTTATTGCTCAGGGGAAATGATATGCAGTGGATATTCTGGATATTTCAGCGTGAGAAACGCAGGAATCTGAACTCTGAGAAAATATGAAATTTATTCAGGGAGATATATGTAAGATAGATGAAGTATTTCTAGAAAAATTATCAGGAAATTATAACATTGTTATTTGTAACGCAGGCATTTCTCTCAGTGGAAAATTCACGGATCACAGCAGCGCTGAAAACGGCAGACTTATGAACATCAATACACTCTGACATATCGAGCTTATACGATTACTCCTTGCAAATAAAAGAATACATAAAAAATGAAGTATTGGATGTATAGCATCAGCGAGTGAAATGCTTCCATTTCCTATAGCGCTCTGATATGCTGCGAGTAAATGAGCTCTGAGAGCTTTTTGCGTGTCACTTCGTAGCTATCTCATCGGGCAAAAGATATCTGTGAGTGTGGTCTATCCATGACCTATGCCAACAGCTCACGTGAAATATTATGGCAAAGAGATTTCTTGTGATGAAAAATCTCAGAGAAAAGTATTTGATATAGCGCAGAAAACTTTTAGAGGGATAGAAAAATGAAAGAGAAACATTTATCCAGATAGTGCGAGTAAACTCATATATATAGCTTCACCATTTCAGTGGATATTAGACAGAGTTATGTATAGAGCATATAAAAAAGATATCACTTAATTTCTTTTCTCATTCTCCAAGCTATAGGAGATATACATATAATTCTCACTATATTATTAATTATTATGGTACGCTGATAACATTCTCTCCACTGAGTTTTATCTCTTCACTTGTGCCATCCATGTATGTAATAATAAGAGTATCAGGAATCTCTACATAATTATTCAATCCAAAAGTAATACTTGAGTCTTGTTTCGTCATAAGTCATTGTTTTGGGAGATATGTTTTTTGCATCAGAGATGTCTCACCACTTTTTATTTCAAAGTTCGCAAGTAAATATGAAGCTGTATTTGGGATATTTATTTTGAGGAAATTATTTTTATTGTCAGCGTTTCTTATATAGGCCTTTGCTGATGAAGCTAGATTAAGATATATAATATCATCAAAATTATCACCGTTTATATCTCAAACGAGCGCTGATATACCATAGGATTTATTTCGGATATTATAATCCTTTATTTTTTCATCAAAACCAGTATCTGTTTGTATGAGGAGTTCTCCTGGGAGTTTAGAGAGTTTATGAGCTGGCCATCTTATATAATTTTGCATGATAAGAAAATCAGATTTTTCATCAAAGTTTATATCACTAGCAACAATTCACCATCCAAAGCCGAGATCATCAAAACTAGAATCTTTTTTTTCTGTGAAGGTCATGTTTCCAGTATTTTCTAGAAAGAGATATTGCGACCTTACATTTTGATTTCCATTAGAATCTCACTGTAAGAATTTTTCTGAAATACTGGTTCCAACATTACTAAAAAACATATCACTATCTCCGTCATTATCAATATCACTGATAGCTAATCCCATCCAGAAGCCATATATATCACTTTCATACGCGAGAGTAAATTTTCCATCTGTATTTTCAAATATTTTAGCGCTATCAGTGTTAGGGGATATTACTATATCAGCATCTCCATCACTATCTAGATCCACAAAACTCGATGTAAATGTATTAGCCACTACTTCTAATCAGCTACTTACCGTTATATCAGTAAAATCGAGGTTTCCATTATTCTGTAATAAGAGGTTTTTTTGTACATGGTTTGGATTATTGAATACAGCTGCTTTAAAAAGGGAAGGAGTAATAAAAGTAGATATATACATATCAAGATCACTATCTCAGTCTATGTCCGCGAAATCTATATCGAGAGGGACTGCATTTTTTGGGAACGTGATATTAAGTTTTGTTTCACGAAACTTTCAAGCAGTATTCTCATAGTAATAGACACCGTCTTGTCGAGTGATAAAAAGATCATCATATCCATTTTCGTCAAAATCTATACTATATGCTCCATAACTTGGGAGTGGGTTATTTATTCCAGATTCTTCAGTTATATCTATAATTTCTCAATTTTTATAAGTAAATACTCAGTCATTTTGATTTGCTCATCCTGTAATGATAAACTCTTTTTCTCCATCAGATTCTATATCAAAAAACGTCCCTCCAAGAAATGATAGAGCGACATTTTTATCATATTCATGACTAAAATCTATATCTATTTCACTAAAACTTGGGCTATCTGGATTTGCCAGAGGTCGACTTGTTTGTAGAATCCCTCCGGAACTTATTTTTTCACTTTGAATGTTTGTTTCTTGGGTGATAGGTGTGTCTGCTGCTTTACTACAAGAAACAAATAGTATTGTAATGAGTGAAAGAAGTACGAAAGTATATTTCTTCATAACTTAGGTTTATTTAAATAAGTATTCTTAGTATACTAAGAATACTTATTTAGCTAAAGTTAACCTTAATGAATTCAGTTTATTTAAGAGCATTTATAGCCGGTTCTTCATTTCCAGCTACCATTATACCGTTATTGTATATGGGAATTGCAACGACTCTGAGCCCAGATGCAGGGTTTCATTATTTCTATGAAGTGTTATCTATTTGTATTCTTTTTGGACTTTTAAATATTTTATTTAAGAGCATTAAATCATTACTTCCATTTTCTGAAGTTTGAAAATATTGGTTTTTTGGATGATGTCACGGATTGTTTTTTACTATGCTCGGGAATTTTTGGCTCAATGTACCTGAAAAGTTATTTCACCTCTCATGATGGACACAATATCTCACTATCCCTGTAGCAATTATTCTCTATGCTTGTATATGGAGATTTCTTGTGAGACCCATAAATGGAATGATGCGAGTAGATATATAAAAAATATCCTGAATTATTCACACGAGGACTTATACTTAGTTCCTTTGAAACGCTTCTATTTGCCCTGATTTTTATATTCCTAAGCGAGAGTGAATAGAGGCATATTGGAAGATTTTTTAATTAATTTTAGATTTACCAGTTACTTTTATGCTATACATTGACGCGTCACTGATAAGTGTATAACTTTCACCTATTTTAATATTGTCTACTACTTTTCACTCCTGATCAAGTACGAGGCTATATCATTTTCTAAGTATCTTTTTAGGATTATTATATTCTATAATCTTATAGGTATTTTCTAGGGAACGAGTGAGTATTTGAATATGATATTTTACTTTTTTATCGACGATAAATCCTTCGAGCTCTTTTTTATATATCTGAACTTTTTTGCTGATATGATATGGTATATCTTTTGAGAGTCATTCAAGCTCTATGGTATATCTCTTGATAGTATCCTCGATGGTTCAAAGAATATATTCATACTCAGATTCTATATCCTCCTTATATTCCTCATATATATCTATAAGTATTTGAGCAGCCTCGCTAGGCGTCTTACAATCATATCTTGCTATCATATCGAGTATACTCTGATCTACGGTATGTCACACTGCGCTTATGATTGGTACTGGAAAATTACAAACACTTTCACATAAGACTCTATCATTTGTCCAATTCATTCACTCACTTCATCACCCTCATCTCATAATCGCTACAGCATTGTAGTTTTCTCAGTCCTCCATTAAATTTTGAACTTTTAAAAGTTGTTTGAGTACTTCTTGGCTTGCTTTTTCTCCATGGACGAGAGATGGAAACACCGTGAGAGTATAGTTAAATCCTGACTCACCGAGAATCGTTTGAAAATCTTTAAATCATTCACTCTTTTCTCCAGTAATAACAGCAATATGAAACGTTGGTTCTCCAATATCTGTATGTCTATTGAGATGAAATATTTCTAAGTCTTTGAGATATTCTATATCCTCCTTTTTTTTCTTTTCAAGTCATCCAATATAAAACTCTCAGTATATCTTCAGGATATTAATTGAAAAATTATATGTTTTATGAAAGGTCGGTTTTACGGTGAGTAATAATTTTTTGCCTACAAGTTCTTGTACATCTGAGATAGTAACTTCTCGCAGGAAAGAAGTCATGACACTTGGATTAAATATATTAGAACGCGCTGAATCCAGTATCTTCCCATCTTGAATCTCAACTAAATCCACATAATAAAAATTTCTATTCTGCTTGATAGATTTTACTTCAGCTTCTATCGTATAGGTATGATACCCAATAATATCATCAAATTGAGATTTGATGATATCTAGAAACTGAGAAAGTCTTAGTTTTACTTCTTGATTCATTATACGGTATCATCTTCTAATTTTGCGCTCACTCATTCCAGCTTTTCACTACAAAACTTGTAGAGCTGCTTTGCTTCTTTTTGGACTTCTATAAGCGTATCTACATCAATAACTTCCTCTTTATCTAAAAGCTCTGAGATTTCTTGAAGCCTCTCAAAGGACTCTTTAAATGTTTTTTTAGCGGGCATAATTTATTTTTAATATTATTTTAATATACTATAAGGAAAATTTTATATATCAAAGAAAATACTCATAAAATAAACCCCTATTTTAGGGATTTATTTAGTTTGATATGTTTTGGTATTCCGAGGGCTTTTGTATTAGAACTTTTAAGGCTCTAATGAATAAAATTAAATTAGAGGATTTAAAAATATTTTTGAAAATGAAAGAAAATAATTATTATTGATAGGTATCTAATAACAAAATAAATATGTTAAATGCTAAATGTCCTGCATGTAATACTCCTATTACTCATCTTGTAATTCAAGATATGCCAATAAGAAATATAAATTGAGTTGAATATAATGGAATCGTATATACTTGTCCAAATATGATGTGTCCGTATATATATAATATTCACCTAGCAAGTTAAACTATCATAAAAAGCTTAGTAACTTCTTCATCATAGAAATATCTTCAGGAGTTTGTTAGGTCCCCCAATAGTAGGTTCCATCTAGATGATGAATATTCTTATCTATATCTACTGGAAACTTTGCGACTTTTTTATTGTTTTGCATATATGTAAAGTTAAAATGTATTATGCCCTACAATTATATACATCTGAAAAAATCTTGCTCATTATAATTCTTATGTTATAAAAGTTTTTCTGAAAATCCATACTCAGAGCCAAAAAGAAAATTTTTCTTGAATATATTTTTAGAAGGGGATGATGACTATAATGAGTTTGTTTTTCAAAACTTTTCACTCTCTTCTCTGATATTTTCTAAAAATAGAACTCAAATAAACATGAGCTATAACAGAAAAAACTAGCATCCCTACAGGTAATATCAGTTTTTCGCTTAAAAGCTAGTATACCGCGCATAAAATGCGAAATTTTATTATATTATACAGGGTTGCTTGACTAAGATATAGATTTATTAAGCGTTGTTTTGCAATATAGCGAAAAATTACTACTATATTGTTATCATTCATGAAGATTATTTATACAATTAACCTCAGACGTAATATGTCAGGCTCTCAAATTATAAGAAACAAAGAAACGCTCCTCTCAGAAGTAATCAACAATGTCCTTCCAGCTACATCTAGTATAGATATTTTAGTGGGTTTTTTTTACTTCTCAGGTTTCAGAGGCATATATAAGGGGCTTCAAGATAAAAAAGTAAGAGTTCTTATATGAATGGAGGCAGAGATTAATATTGTTGATTCTGTAGTAAAAGTAAATGAAGTATCATTTAGAACTGCTACAACTTCTGATACAGTAAAGCAACTGAAAGATATTTTTAATAAAACTGAGACTCTAGATAATTTAGATGGACTTGAGGCAGTACAGATTTACATTGATAAGATTGTTGATGGTTCCTTAGAGATTAGGAGAACAATAGACCCAAACCATACAAAACTTTATTTATTTGAGCATGAATGAACTCACTCTCATGGTGGAACACTTCCTTGAACTATAATTTCTGGATCAAGTAATCTTACTTATTCAGGGTTAGGAGGAAGGACTGAAAGAAATGAAATAAATAGAGATGCAGACACATATCTAGATGATAAAGAATGGTTTGAGGATATATGGCTCAATGGTTCAATTGCTATTACCGAAGGTGGTGAGGATGATGGAGTTGTAAAAATGCTCAAACAAGAAACATGGCTCAAACTTACTAAGCCATACTATTGTTATTTAAGATTATTAGCTGAGTACTTTAAAGATGAAGAGGGTATCAAAACACCAAAAGACTTAACGCATGATAAATTTCAAGATTTAGAATACCAAGTAGAAGCTATTAGTAAGGGGCTTAAAATACTATGAGAACATAATGGAGTAATTATTGCTGATGTAGTAGGGCTAGGAAAATCAGTTATTGGTTCTACTTTACTATGAAACATAGATAAAAAAGCTCTTATTATCTGTCCTCCTCACCTTATTGATGGATGGAAAGACTATGTAAAAGATTTTGGTCTCAATGCTGAAATATTTAGTTCTGGGAGTATTGAAAAAGCACTTGAATATGATACAAGTGATATTCATAAAGCTGATGTTATATTAGTTGATGAAGCTCATAAGTATAGAAATGCTGAAACTAATGATTATTGAAATCTCCACCAAATTTGCCAATGAAAAAAGGTGATACTTCTTTCTGCAACTCCATTTAATAATGAACCTGATGATATATTTAACCTCATTAAACTCTTTCAGATACCATCAAATCCAACTATTCATACAAAAAAATGACTTGTTAATGATTTTAGAGAGTTACAAAATAAATATAAAGAGATAAGAAAAGAACAGAGAGAGAATTCAGTAAATGATGATGCCTCTTTTGTAAAAATCAAGAAACTCTCAGAAGAAATAAGGCAAATTATTTGACCAGTGATAGTAAGAAGGTCTAGAGTTGATTTACAAGATATAGAAAGTTATAGAAAAGATTTAGAAAAACAAGGATATGAATTTGCTCATGTAATGGATCCAAAAGAATTAAATTTCCCACTCGGGAATATTGAAGAACTTTATACTGAAACACTAGACCAGTTAGTGGATACTGATGAAGATGGAAAACCTCTTTTCTTTAAAGGGGCTAGATATAATGTCTTATCATATCTACAATCACCTGAGAATCACCAGAAAGCTATTGAGGATATACTTGGATATGATTATCAAATCTTGGAGTGAAGACTGAAAATGATGCCATTCTTTATCAGAAGATTATTGGTAGCAAGATTTGAAAGTTCTATATTTGCATTTAAAAACACTCTTACATCTATTATTTCATCTATTGATAATGTTATAAGTTTTTTAGAAACAATGAATGGGGTTCCAGTGATGAGAAAATGAGGACTTCCTAATATTGATGATATTTTCGATGATGAGAATGAAGATAGGCAGGATGAAATTAATAAAGTACAGGAGATTATTGATACTAAAGAGGGAATCCTAATTGCAAAGAATGAACTTAAAAGAGAATTCTTAGAGGAACTTCAATCAGATAAAGTATTTTTGCAAGAGCTTTTAGAGAAGTGGTCTGATATTAAAGAAGACCCAAAACTAGATAACTTTGTAGATAAGATTAAAGAAATCCAAGCAGAGAATCCAAATAGAAAAATAGTAGTATTTTCTATGTTTGCAGATACTGTAGAGTATCTCAAAAATAAACTCTGAGAAAGAGTTCTAGTGGTTACAGGAAAACATAAAACAGATACTCTTAAAAGGGAGATTAAACTTAACTTTGATGCGTGAGTTGATGAATCTTTGCAAAAAAATGATTATGATATTTTACTTGGTACCGATGCTATCTCAGAGGGGTATAATTTACATAGGGCAGGTGTTATTATTAATTATGATATCCCATATAATCCTACTAAAGTTATCCAAAGAATAGGGAGAATAAATAGAATTAATAAAAAGGTTTTTGATAATCTCTATGTATATAACTATTTCCCATCAATAGTTGGAGAAGAGCATGTAAACACAAAAAAAATCTCTACTCTTAAAATAAAGATGATAGCTACAGTGCTATGAGTAGATGTGAAAACACTTTCATGAGATGAAGAGATAAGTTCTTTTTACAAGAAAGCTATTGAGGAAGATTCAAAACTCAATGAAGATAAATCTTGGGATAATGATTTTCTTAATGATTTCAAAAGAGCAAAAGAACTAGACCCAGATTTACTAGAAAAATTGGAGACTATTCCTCAGAGAACTAGAATCATGAGAGTAGAGAAAAAATGAGTTAAATGAGTATTAGTCTTTGCAAAGAAAAAATCTAATCTGATATTTTATTTCTATAATGAAGAAACTTCATCAGTTGAAGCTCTCAGTTTAGTGGAAGCATTTCATCTCTTTAAATCAGAAATAGGAGAAGAGCCAGAAGAAGTATCAAAAGACTTTTATAAACATTATGATAAGCTCAAAAAAGAGATTAAAAATCCTCATGCAAAGTCTAATAAAAATACAGCAGAGAAAAAAGCTCTATCTATTGCTATTGATTTACTAGAAGAAACAGGAGACAACTATTTTAAAATTTTGAGTGAAGTTATTGAACTTGGAGGACTTCCGTTAGTGTATATGAGAAAGCTGAGAAGAGTTTCAAAAGATACATGGCAAAAGGATGCAAAATCGCTTAAAAATTCTATTAGTGAATCATATCTCAAGGGAATACTAGATATATCAAAAAGCTTTAATGAAGAGACTTTAGACCTAATTATTAGTGAGGAATTTAAAAAATAAAACTATGAAACAAGACTTTTTCAACTCAGCATACTCTGGAGAAAATACTAGAAGAGATTTTCTTAATTTTTTGAGAGTAAAACTTTTCGGAGATGCACTCAAAGAAAATATAGAGCCTCTAGGAATAGGGAGAAAAACTAATTTTTTTGAGGATAGTGAATGTTTTTCTTTATGAGAGATACAGCTAGATAAAAAAGTCTCAATCCTAGAGATGAAACAAAAATCAAAGAATGACCCTAGAATTACTCTCACTAGAGATGCCTTTAAAATAATGGAAGATAAGTGAATGAGAGAAGCTCTCGTAGTATTTTATAGTACTGACAATACTTCATGGAGACTCTCACTTCTAACACTCAAAAAAACTTGGTGAGAAAAAGAAATTTCAGACCCTAAAAGATATAGTTTTCTATTATGAGTATGAGAAAAGACTAAAACACCAGAAAAGTATCTATCAAAACAAATCACAGATTTTTCAGACTTAGTATCTAGGTTTGATGTAGAGGTAGTCAGAAAAGAATTTTTCAATCACTACCTTACTCTCTATATTAAACTCTATAAAGCAATACAAGCAGATAGTGAGTTTGTGAAGCTTCTCAAAAGCCAAAAAGTAGATTTAGTAAGTTTTACTAAAAATCTTCTTTGAAAGATTATTTTTCTCTATTTTATACAGAAAAAATGATGGCTTTGAGTAGAAAAGTGAGGAGAATTTTGAAAGGATGGAGATAAAAACTTCATGAGAAATTTCTTCAATAATTTTAATGATAAAGAAAAAGTAGTCTGGGAAGATACGGGGTATTTTTATAATGATTATTTAGAGCATCTATTTTATGAAGGTCTCAATAAGGATAACAGACAAGAAGATGATGTAAGCAACTATTTCAATTTCAGAGTTCCATATCTTAATGGGTGACTCTTTAAAAAAGATTATGAAAACTGGAATATAAATAAATCAATTCTCTCAAATGGAGTATTCTCTAATGGGAAAGATGGTATTTTAGATATTTTTGATACTTATAATTTCACTATAGATGAGGATGACCTCTATGATAGTGACATTGCAGTTGATCCAGAGATGCTTGGGAGAATCTTTGAAAAGATGATTTCTATCAGTAGTGGTAATATTGATGAAATAGTGGCTATATATGATGACAAGAAAAAGGTAGAAATAGATAAAGAACTCAATAAGAAATTTTGAGCTTTCTATACTCCGAGAGAGATAGTGCATTATATGACAAAAGAAAGTATTATAGCCTATCTAGTAAATAATCTTTCAGGAAAAAAAGAAGAAAAAGAAGGAAAAATCCGACTCTTATTTGAATACAAAGATAAATATCTCACTGCCTGAGATATCAGACAATCAGAACTACAATCAAGTTTTGATGCTCTATGAGGTATTATAGAAGATGTAGATGCAGCCCTTGCTAAAGTAAAGATTCTTGATCCAGCAGTTGGTTCATGAGCTTTTCCTATGGGGATACTTCATGAGGTATCAACTATCAGGTTTTATATCTATGATGTATTTTATAGAGCATTTAATCTAGAGTCTCAATTAGCAGAATATCTCATAGATGGGAAAGTCTCAATGTATAAAATCAAGAGAGAGATAATTCAAAATAACATCTACTGAGTAGATATAGAACCATGAGCTATTGATATTGCTAGACTCAGGTTTTGGTTATCTCTAGTAGTAGATGAAGAACAACCAGAACCACTTCCAAATTTTGAGTTCAAGTTCGTATGTGCTAATACACTTATTCCACTTGCTGAAGTAGAGGAACAAACTCAACTTCAATTAGAGGACTCAAAAGAGCTCAATGTAGAGACTCTTAGGAAATATATGGTGGAGTATTATAATACTCAAAAAAATAAAGAAAAAGAAGACATGCAATGACAAATCAAGGGAAGAATTGAAAAATTTCTTTGAATAGGAAAGAATATATCTATGGATTTATTTAGTACAAAATCAGAAAGAACTAGGCAGCTAGAAACCTATCATCCATTTAAGAAAAATCATAGTGCCAGCTTTTTTGACCCTAGTTTAATGATGGGTACTCCAAAATTTGATATTGTTGTTTGAAATCCACCATATATAAAAGAGTATGATAATAGGGATGCATTTAATGGTATCAGAAATGGAAAATACTATATGTGAAAAATGGATATTTGGTATTATTTTGCTTGTTATACATTGGATTTTCTTAAAGATGGTTGAGTGCAAAGCTTCATAGCTCAAAATAACTGGATTACTAGTTTTGGTGCTAAGAAGATGAGAGAAAAAGTATTACAGGATTCAAAAATAAAGGAATTTATAGATTTTTGAGATTTCAAAGTTTTCCAAGATGTATGAATACAGACTATGATTTATATCTTAGAAAAAACTACATCTAATTCTTTTTATGATATTAAGTACTCAAAATTAGAAAATAAGCTTTTTGATAATTATAGAGTGAAAGAATTTTTAGAAGGTAAAATTGATACTGAAGATTACAGAAAGTATAATTTTAGGTTAAATTTTAGTGAAGTTTCGGGAGAATCATTAAATTTTGTCTCCCCAGAAAATATTTGAATTATAAATAAGATAAAGAAAGTTGGGAAATTTTATCTAAGAACAAGTGAGGTGGCTCAATGAATTGTTTATCCACAGGACTATTTAAATTGAAAAAATAGTAAAAAATTATGAAGTGAGTTTGAAGTTTGAAATGGTATATTTGTTTTATCTAATGAAGAGAAAAATAATATTAATTTCGATTCAAATGAGCTAGATATCATAAAGCCTACTTACTCTACTAATGAAATTTGAAGATATTTTTGAAATAAAAATAATCAAGACTGGGTTATTTATACTGACTCATCATTTAAGAATATAGAGAAGGTAAAACAATTTCCAAATATTAAGAACCACTTGGATAAATTTAGATCAGTTATTACTTCTGATAATAAACCTTATTGATTACATAGAGCGAGGAATGATGATTTCTTTACTTGAGAAAAGATCCTTGTTGCTAGGAAATGCATAAGACCAGCCTTTAGTCTTATTCATTTTGATAGCTATGTTTCAGCCACTTTTTACTCTATTAAGAGTGAAAGAATTCCTCAGGTATATTTGACTGGTTTATTAAATTCTAAGTTAATTCAATTTTGGCTTAAAAATAAAGGAAAAATGCAATGAAGTAATTATCAATTAGACAAAGAACCTTTAGTGAGAATCCCAATCTTTGAAGGAAGCTCAATAGAACAGTTTAAGATTATTGAAAAAGTTGATGCAATCTTAAAAATTACAAAAGAATCACTCTATGACCCAAAAAATCCACCAAAAGAGCAGTTGAATTTGGAAGCAGAGATTGATGAGATGGTATATGAGTTATATGGACTGAGTGAAGAAGAAGTGAGAGTAGTTGAAGAGAGTTTGATGTAGTTTAGTTATTTAGTTAGTATTATGCCAAAATTATGAGTAACACCATCTGAGGAAGCAATTATTTGAAATAGTGAGCCTTGATATTTATATTTAAATGATCATGGTAGTACAAGATTTTGAAATATTACTTTTGAAGAAAAAGAATTTGAAGTTTCAAAGAGAATAAGAATTACACTAGTAATTGACTCATCAGGAGATATAAAGACTTTTAAAATAAAAAAAATAAAACTCAATAATTGAAGATGGGAAGAAGAAAATAACTTATCCTTTTCCTCTTTCTCAATTGATAAGATTATTTCATTTCTATGATTTTTAAATGAAAATATTACAAAATTGAAAGAGTGAAAAATTCAACTAACTGAAGTAGATTGAGAGAAATTTGATGTTTCTAAAAGTCAGATAGAAAGTTTCTTAGAGACAGATGAATGATATGAAATTATAAAAGAATTTTTGAACAATAAAACTACAAAGGAGGAAATTATAAACTTGTGATACAGGAAAGAACAATTAAATATTTTTTATAGATTATTGAATCAAGATTGATATAAAACTGAGTATAAAATTGAGATTTGAAAAAAAAGTACAAAAGATGAAACAATGTGGCAGTATTTTTTTAATAAAAATGATTGGATATTTTGATATTGATTAGACTATAAATATTTAGGAATTTTACAAAAAGAAGCTCATGTTTCAGATGTTGGTGTGGATTGAACTAATGAAGTGATATCTGATTTTTTACTTTGAGATAATAATTTTACAGTACTAGTTGAATTGAAAAAAGATGATACACCACTATTTAATGAAACAGTGTCTGGACAAAATAGAGCTAAATCTTGGAAAATATCTTCTGACTTAATGTTATCAGTTTCTCAAATACTAGAACAAAAAGCTAGTTGGCAAATTAAGTCTGAACAAGAAAATTATAGTGATGATTGAGAAAAAATATACCAAAAAACTATAAACCCTAAATGCTTTTTAATTGTATGAAGGTTAGATAATTTATCTGACAACAAAAATGATAGCATAAAGAAAAGAACCTTTGAATTATTTAGAAGAGACTCTCATAGTATAGAAATCATAACTTATGATGAATTATATAAAAGGGCAAATTTTATAGTTAATAAATAGATTATGGAAAATCAAGGAAAGATATGATATTTAAAATATTCTTGAGATTCAGTACAAGAATGAGCTTTTGATATGAGAAAATCAGCAGAAGCACTTTTAGGATTTGATGAGATGTTGAGATATTTTGTTTCTAAAGAAGAACCTTTACTTTCAAATGTTCCATATGAGATTCCTACAAATATTAAAAAAGGTTCATGGGAAATTGCACTCTTAGCTATGTCAGTTATTTCTATTCAAAAGTATCTTAATTCTATGGCTTCTACAGCTTGAAAGGATTGATTTTTAGAAACTTGAGGAGCAAAAGATGTTTCTAAAATTTTTAAATGAGCTCTATCATCTATTCAGTGGATAATAAAAATTAGAACACATAGAAGAGATAAAAACAGAAAAATAGAACACTTGAAATTCAGAAATGATAATCAAGAAGTTGGTATTCCAAATCAAGCTGGAGAGTATCTCTATGTACCCAAGAAGTATTTAACACAATACTCTGAATTTCCAGAGAAAATATTTACTAAAAATACTAAATTAATAGAAAAAGATAGGATCCTTGAAATAGGATGTATTGAAGCAGATGGAACTGTTAAAGATATAAAGCTTACTGAAAATGAAAAACATTATTTTTATGAAGAAGAAAATGAAGAATCAATAATCTTGCCAGAGCTTGTTCATTGAGCTCATGTTGAGGTTGAATGAGAAATTACTAGAACTACTGAGAATAAAAATACTATCTGATTTAGATATAATGGACATGTACTTAATTGTAAGCCATTAAATAAATCACTAGCATACTTTAAAGATAGAATTGTATCACTTGATGAAGGACATATTTTTTCAAAAATAAAAATGACAGGGAGAGTGGATAGAGTAGATACTGATGGGGAACATAAAGATAAAAAACCTATGATTCTATTTACAGAAATAGAAAATATAGAATCTGACAATAGTAAGAGATTATTCTAAAAGTTTATTATGAAAAAAATATGATGAAGATTGATTTGATGCAGAAGGGTATGATATAGATGAGCTAATCCATGATTATGAGAGAGCATTTATACATCTACTTATAAGGTTTCAAGTCCTATTAACTCTTGTAAACAGTAACTAATTTACTTATTAATTTAACATCATGAATACATTATTTTTAAAAAACGATTACATTC
>JAWUVV010000047.1:0-33692 GCA_034112165.1 Candidatus Altimarinota bacterium | reverse complement strand
ATCTATATTTTCAAGATTCAGTATTTCTGCTTGCTCTCCCTGCAGTATTCCTGCCCTGGTAAGTATCATTTTCAGAAGTGTCGTCTTCCCTGCTCCGTTTTTTCCTATCAGGGCAATCTTGTCCTTGCTATTTACCTTGAGGTTAGAGTTTATAAATAGAGGCTCAGCTCCAATACTCTTTGAGAGATTTACTATGTTTATCAGGCTTGATACTATTTTACTCTTTCATTCAAAGAGGTATTTCGGAAGTGTCTCGAGTGAATATTCTTTCCCTCACCCTTGAATTCCCTCTCCTTTGGAGGAGAGGGAGGCTGCATCTTCTACTTCAAACTCACCATTCATGTATTTTGCTACTCGCTTGAGCTTCGTTTCTTGTTTTATTTTCGCAGGGATAGTATCATAAAAATGCTGACAAATTTCTTCCAGCTCTTCGTACATAAAGTCATCGTGAGTGCGGAGTATGTCTTCTATGATTTCTTGAAACATTATGGTGAACTAATAAATAATCTCTCTTGAGATATTAATCCTAACCTAAATCCTTTCCTTTGCAAAAGGAAAGGGGCTACACTGCACTAAAGTGTATTTTTGAGGCTTCCTTTTCCAAAGGAAGCTGGCCGAAGATCTGAAGGATTAAAAAGTTAGTACTTAAAGAGCCTTAGTATTAATATATGAAACAGATTATAAGATTTATTTTCAAAAAGCGAGCTCTATTACGCAGAAAGATAACTCGGAAACCTCACATAGTGACAGGTGTATCCATTTATATTCTCTTGGAGATAGTCCTGATGGTATCACTCTGCATCATAAAATCACTTAAATTCTTCTAGATTTGTGACCACTGGACTCATCCATCTCCCAGATTGATTTACTATTTCTATCATAGCCTCAGCTTGCAGTTTCTCATCACTATTTTGGTAAAATATAGCAGAGCGATACGAGTCTCCTCTATCATTTCCTTGCCTATCTTTGGTAGTTGGATCGTGAATGGTAAAAAAGAAATCTAATACCTTTTGGTAAGAAGTCACTTCAGGATCAAAACTCACCTCTATAGCCTCAGCATGTCAGCTGTGGTTTTGATATGTTGGCTCACTCTCGCGTCATCCCATATATCCTACCTGCGTATCTACCACTCAATCCTGTTTTCGAAACAGCTCTTCCATTCCCCAAAAACAGCCTCCTGCAAGATACGCTTTTTTATAATTTGTATTTGTCATGTATTATTAATTAAATATTAATATTCCTCCCTTGTCCTAAAGGATACACCTTCGGATAATTTCTCTGCTTTGATAACAAAGGAAAGAGGCTACATTTGCAGCCCTTTTCCTTTTGACCAAAAGGAGAAGATTCAGATGAGGAATCTAGTCTTCATCTGCTATAAATTTTAGTGAAATAGAATTTACGCAGTGACGAGTATTTTTACCAGTCATCTGTTCTCCCTCAAATACATGCCCCAAATGCCCTCCACAGTTCGCGCACACAATCTCCGTGCGTCTCCCATCCATATCAGTCACTCTATCCACCGCATCCTCTATCTCATCATCAAAACTTGGCCATCCACATCCCGAGGCAAACTTGTCCTCTGATGTATACAGCTCAGCGTTACACTGACGACACACATAGGTACCAGGCTCTTTATGCTCATCATACTCTCCTGATCATGGTGCTTCTGTTCCTTTGTGGATTATTACTCTCTGCTCTTCTGAAGTGAGCTCGTTATAATCTGTCATATTTGGTAATTAGTAATTAATTATGAATATTATACAGATAAATATTAAATAATCCTAAGTATTTAGGATTAAATATGATATTTTAATCCTTCCTTGAATTCCTACCTTTGGAAAAGGCAGGAGGCTACTTGTACAATGTTAAAAATGTAGCTTCTTTCCTTTGGAAAAGGAGAGAAACTGCAAGTTTCTCAAAGTCTTTTAGTCTAGGCTTCCTTTTCCAAAGGAAGCTGGCCGAAGGTCTGAAGGATTAGTATTTCAAGAATTTATTTTAAATTACTTACTTTCTCTATAAAATACACTCATGCAAAAAATAACAACAGAGTCCGGGGTCATAGAAATAATCCCGCAACAAGATATTTCAAATATTCACTTTATTTGAATAGATTTTTCCAAGGCAGATTTTTCTCGCAAGAACTTTCAGTCTTGCACCTTTGAGAAATGCAATCTTTCCAATGTGAAGCTCAAGGATACCACTCTCAACGATATAGACTTCGTAGCCTGCAAGATTATGTGACTCAAATTCGTAGATATCACGCAGCTGCTCTCACACTTCAAATTTTCCGATTGCAGCATCTCTCTCTGCTCGTTTTATGGGCTCAAACTCAAGGGAATCTCTTTTCAGGATTGCAAAATCATAGAAACAGACTTCTCAAATGCCTATCTCGAAAATGCAAAGTTTTCCTACTGTGACCTCGAGAAATCTATTTTTGTTCGCTGCAATTTGTGGAATGCAGACTTTATCGGGAGTTATAACTTTGCTATTGATCCGACGCTAAATAAGTTTAAGAAAACGAAATTTAGTCGAGAGAATAGTATTGGATTATTACAGCATTTAGATATAATTATTGATTAGTATACAGTGTTAAATCCGTATTAAATTTTTGCTTTTATTTGAGACCTTAGACATTTTTCGTATATTTAAAAGTAATAAATCTCTCATTCCCTAATAACGTAAGAAAAATGAGTAAAAAGAAATTTATAAAACCAGCAATATCTCTTGATGAAAAAATAATTCTACTTCAAAAGAGATGACTCATTATTGAAAATGTAAATGACACTAAACACGATTTGCAACATATCGGTTATTTTCGTATGACTGGTTATTTTAAATTTTTTCAAGAAATGGTCGATGATAAACAAACAGATACTTTCATAGATTGAACCACTTTCCAGCAGGTACTAAATCTCTATGTGTTTGATAGAAAATTAAGACTTCTTACACTTGATGCAATTGAAAAAATAGAGGTTTCATTTAAATCAAATATTAATGATTATATGTCTGAGAATTTTTGATGTTTTTGGTATCTAGATAAATCATTATTTTCACTTGAAAAACAAGAGCATAAAGATTTATATAAAGGGTTTATTGATATCGTAAAGCGCATTCAGAAAGATGAGAAAGCTATTTATGTAAAAGAATATCTCAAAAAATATAATGAAGAATTTTTACCTGGTTGGATGGTATTTGAAGAACTTACCATTGGAAATGTATCTACCATTTTAAATATATTAAAATCTGATCATTCAAAAGAAATAGCAAAGAACTATACTGCTTATTATATCGATGTAAGAAAATGGCTCAATCTTATTACTCAAATAAGAAACATATCAGCCCACCACTCAAGATTATGGAATAATTCATATAAGGTGAGACCTAGAGTCGAAGATACTATGTTTAAAAATAAATATATTTTAGAAGAACTCAATGGAGCACGAGAAGTTAAATCAAACTATTATAATAGCTTCCTTATTATAGAATATCTACTCAGTACTATTAATAAATGATTATGATGGACGCAAGATTTAGAAAAACTTTTTGAAGAGTATCCTGAAATACCCAAAAATAAGATGTGATTCAAAAATTAAAACAAAAAAAATTTGCCCGTCAGGATTACTCCCCGGCAAATATTCGTACAGATATAATATCATTCTTTTAATAAATGTAAAACTTTTTTACAACTATTATCATACTTTATACAACTTTTACTGCAACTCCAAATCATAGCACAAACATTCCTCTCCTTATGCCTTTATCTTATTAGCTCAGTTTGGGAAAACGAAGTTTAGACGGGAGAATAGTATTGGATTATTGCAGCATTTAGATATTGAGATTGATTAGGTGTTAAATCTATATCAAATTTTGGATTTTTCTTGATGAGAAGGTCTTTTTTGTTATAGTGAATACAATAATATAATATATGTTCATAAATATAAATGAATAAAGAAGCTCATGCTCGAATTAAAATCAATAAATTACTAGAAAAATCTGGTTGGATATTTTTAGATGAAGGTGATAAAAAAGCTAATGTTTCCGTTGAAGAATGAATCACTTTGTGAAAGGTATGAGATGATTTTGAAAATATTTCAAAATGATTTATAGATTATCTTCTGCATGATGAAAATGGTTTTCCAATTTGTGTTTTAGAAGCAAAAAAAGAATCTATACATCCATTAACTGCTAAAAAACAAGCATTAGACTATGCACAACCTAGAAACGTAAGATTTATAATCATATCAAATGGGAATGCCCATTATTTTTGGGATACAGAGTGAGGAAACCCTGAACCATTAGTAGAATTTCCAACATTAGAGTCACTACAACATCGTATGGGATATAAACCTGAAATTGAGGATCTTGCTGATTACTCAGTATGACTTGATTATGTTGCTCCAGTTCGAACACTTAGATATTATCAGCTGGAAGCAATTCATGCACTTCAACAAAAAGCAAAGCAATGAGTGTTAAGATACTTGTTTGAAATGGCAACTTGAACTGGTAAAACAACAACAGCTTGAGCAGTTTGTAAGTTATTTTTACAAAGTGGGAATGCAAAGAGAATACTTTTCTTAGTAGATAGGATTGAATTAGAAAACCAAGCAGTTGATGACTTTAAAGATCTTTTTCAAAATCAATATTTCGTCAATACTGTTAAATCATGAGAGTGGAAAAACTGTCAGATAGTAGTTTCGACAATTCAAACATTGATGACATGAGATAGATATAAAACCATGTTCTCTCCAACTGATTTCGAGCTTGTGATTTCTGATGAAGCTCATAGGAGTTTAGGTTGAAACTCAAGAGCTGTATTTGAGTATTTTATAGGATATAAGCTCTGACTCACAGCAACCCCAAAAGATTATCTCAAAGGCCTTGAAAAAGAAGAAAGCTATGAGAATAATCCAAAAGCAATGGAAATTCGTCACCTGAGAGACACATATAAAACATTTTGATGTGATTCTTGAGAGCCTACTTATAGGTATGATCTTGCAAAATGAGTAGCGGATGATTATCTCATTAACCCCTTTGTTATAGATGCGAGAACTGAAATAACAACAGATTTATTAAGTAATGATGGGTATACATTTAGTTGAGAAGATGAAGATGGAAATGAGGTGGAAGAAAACTATGGTATGCGAGATTTTGAAAAGTCGTTCTTCAACGAAAAAACGAATGAAGTATTTGTGAATGCAATAATGAATAATGTTTTGGTAGATCCAATAACATGAGAATTCTGAAAATACCTTGTGTTTTGTGTGAGTGTCAATCACGCTGCTAAAGTTACAAATCTCCTCAATCAAATGGCTATGAAAAAATATCCATGAAAATACAAAAGTGATTTTGCTATGCAAGTTACTAGTGGTGTAAAAAATGCTCAAGGATGTACCAAAGATTTCAAATACAATAGACTGAGTTGAAGATCACTCTTTGCTGAAGATACACATCCTGACTACCCAACATCAAAGACTCGTATCTGTGTTACAGTTGGTATGATGACCACATGATATGATTGTTCTGATTTACTATGAGTCGTACTTCTTAGACCAGTATTTTCCCCTGCAGACTTCGTTCAAATGAAATGAAGAGGGACAAGAAAGCATACATTTGAATACATAGAAACGTGAGAGAAAGCTGAAAAAGAAAAATTTATACTCCTAGACTTCTTTGGAAACTGTGAATACTTTGAAGAAGATTTTGATTACGATAAAAAACTAGATCTTCCACAAATATCTGACTATAAAAAGCCAGTAGTAGGATGAGTAGAACCACCAGACACTACAGAGGCAGATGAGTATGATCAAATACTTTCTGAAACTACAATATTCATCTGAAAAGAATGAATGAAAATAGATAGAGAGCTCTATAAAAAAGAAAAACATGAGCAGTTTGAGCATATCCTAAACAATAGCACAACTTTAAAACAAGCCTATAAAGACGGATGAGTAGAAATGGTTGAGGATGTACTCAAAAAAGAAGTATTTGATAAACCAACTGAGTTCTGGTCACCTGAAAAACTTAGACAATCATATGAGAGAGTAAATAAAACATGACGAAGAGTGTGACTGCGAGAAATGATATCAAAATGACTGTGACTCATACCAAAATTTGAAAACAGAGATGAGAGACTCGATTCAGAATGGCAAAAATATATAAGTACTGAAAGACCAGCTCTTGATACTGCAGAAAAGCTTAATACTCTCAAAGATATTTTTGAAACCTATCTCACAGATCCTGCATTTAGAGAGATCATAGATCAAAAGAAGTATTGAGAACTTGCCTCATATCCATCTGTGAAAATATCTGAAATACAACTGGTATGATGAGAGACACTCACTGCAATGGCCTGATACTCTCATGAGTATCTCAGAAATCAAATGAAAGAATTTAACTACCAATCATAAACTATGCCTTTTAGAAAAAAAATAGATAACTGTCGAGATTATTTAGTAGGAAAAATACCTGACCCAAAAGGACAAGTTGATCAGATCACAAATGCCATGATATATAAGTTTATGTCTGATTTAGACCAAATAAGTTTAGATGCAGGCTGAATAGCAAGTTATTTTGTTGATCAAAAAGAGGTAGATAGATATGGAAAAATAACAGAATCTAGTCTATTTGAAAAACATTCTTGGAAAAAACTCTTTGATTCAAAACTTACAAACACTGAACGAGCTCAACTCTACATAGACGGGTTAGAAAAACTCTCAGACGCAAAACATCTCCCTGACTTCTTTCAAAATATATTCAAAGATGCGTATCTCCCTTTTCGTGATGCTAATACAATTATTCATTTTCTCACTGAAATAGATGGGTTTGAATATAGCAATAGTGAAGATCTCGGAAATGCATTTGAGTACCTCCTCAAGATAATGGGAAGCCAATGAAATGCTGGCCAGTTTAGAACTCCGAGACATATCATAGACTTTTTAGTGGACATAGTAGATCCAAAACCAGGGCAAACAATTTATGATCCTGCATGTGGGACAGCTGGTTTCTTGATATCTGCATATAAACATATACTTAAAAATAACACACTTACTCCAACTCAAAAACTAGAGCTCTCAGAAGATATATCTGGAGTAGATATAGATCCTGGTATGGCAAAAATAGCTCGAGTGAACCTATTCTTTCATGATTTTAAATCACCAAAAATTAGTGAGGATGATACCCTTTCAAACCAAAAACTCTGGGGTAAAAAGTTTGATGTTATCCTCGCAAATCCACCATTCATGACTCCTCGTTGAGGGATACACCCACATGATGGATACACAATAAACTCTACAAAAGCAGAGGTTTTATTTACGAGTTATATAGCGCAACATCTCAAACTCTGAGGGAAAGCAGGTATTATAGTCCCTGAAGGAATTATATTTCAAGCTGCAAATGCTTACAAACAGCTCCGTAAAATGCTCATCGATGAAAATCTCCTCTACGCAGTTGTCTCACTCCCAGCTGGGATATTTCAACCATATAGCTGAGTTAAAACCTCTATCCTCCTGCTTGACCGAAACCTTGCTCCAAAAACCACCAAGATCCTCTTTGCCAAAGTTGAGCAAGATGGTTTTTCTATGAGTACACAGAGAAAAGAACATGTACATAATGACCTTCCTGAAATACTTCAAGAAATACGAAACTATAAAACATCTATTCAAGAATCGACAGAATATAAATCTGAAAACCTAAATGTATTTACTGTCGAGAAATCGAAACTTATAGAAGATGGAGAATATAACTTTAGTGCAGAGAGGTATAGAGAAGCTCAAATAAGTTCAACAGAATATGATTTAGTTGAATTATGAGAAGTATTACAATATGAACAACCTACTAAATATATTGTTTCAGATACTAATTATAGTGATGAATATAAAACTCCTGTATTAACAGCTTGAAAATCATTTGTACTGTGACATACAAATGAACAAAATTGAATATTTCCTAAAGAGAAGTTACCAGTTATAATTTTTGATGATTTTACTACAGCAACAAAGTACGTAGATTTTGAATTTAAAGTTAAATCATCAGCAATGAAAATACTTCATTGTGATCATAGTAAAGCATATCCACAATTTTTATATCATATAATACAAAATATAAAGTTTCCTTTTACTGATCATAAGAGGTATTGGATTTCTCAATACTCTAAAATAAAAATACCTCTTCCTCCTCTAGATATCCAACAACTCATAGTTGATGAACTCGATGGATACCAAAAAATTATTGATGGAGCAAAGCAGGTAGTAGATAACTATAAACCTACTATTGAGATTGATGAGAGTTGGGAGATAGTTGAGTTGGGAGAAGTTTGTAAATTACTATGATGATACGCTTTTAGTAGTTCTGATTTTTCAGATGAATGAACTCAAGTTATAAAGATGGCTAATGTGAAAGAAGGCTTTTTTGATAAAAATAACAAACCATCTTACGTCCCTAATAATTTTCTAAAAAATCATAAAAAATACAGCTTATGAAAGTGAGATATCTTGATCTCGATGACATGAACCATATGAAAAGAAGATTATTGAAATATCTGTATGGTAACAGACTGAGATTTCCTACTAAATCAGAGAGTTTGAAAATTTGAGGCTGATGAAACTAAATTAAATAATAATTTTCTATATTATGTATGTAGACAAGAATCTTTTAAGAGACAAGTTTTTTCACTTAGCTCATGATGAGTTAGACAATCAAATATTAGTTGATGAAGTATCGAAAAAATAAATATTCCTCTCCCAAAATTAGAAGAGCAAAGAAAAATAGTCTCTAAGATTGAAACAGAACAAAGTTATGTTAATGGATGTAAATATCTTATAAAAATATTTGAGAAAAAAATAGAGAATAAAGTGAGTGAGATATGGGGAGAGAAAAGTTTAAATGTATAAGTAAAACTATATGAAAAAATTAGATAATATACCCGATTTGATGCATTTTTGTGTAAACCTTTCTCCATCAACCTTTGAAATATTCAAAAATAGAGTAGAGATATTTGTAGAGAGTTCTATAAAAAACGAAATAAAAAAAGATAAGTATCTGAAAGAATTAGAAGGAATTTCTATCGACACATGAGTATATTTTGCTAGTTATCCATGAGATAACGAAGGAGAAGCCCAGAGAAATAATCGAGAGGCTGAAGATAGAGCATTCAAAGAATGAACTAATAGTATGGCAATATTTTTATTGAAAATAAAAGGCTTCTTAGATAGTAATTTGAATAAAAAAGAAAAGACAAAGTCTGATTCTTCTACAAATAAAGGGGCATATTATCGAGCATGAGGAGATATAATTATCTGAGATAATAATAAGAATACAATTAACGAGATTGATAAACTCATTGAACTCTTAAATAAAAGTTGAGGAGAAAATAAAACTGAAATCATGCTTTTATTAGAAGAATTCAAGCAAACCCAAGATAAGAATAAACTCATTGATGTTTTTAGTATCTTATGAAATGGAGCAAGCATAAATAGTATGATTATAGCTTTAAGTAACTTATTGAATTAACAAATTTTATGATGATTTTCTTGTTAAACCTAGTTTTTGAAAATATTTTATGGATAATGCTCGTTTTTATAGCCTCTTTAATTTCTTTCAAAATACCTCAGGCTATAATCATCTCAAGAAAGTTATTAAAATGAAATAGGTCCGTTATGTGATCAGGTTTATGAGAACATAAAGCAGATATATTTATAAGTACTTGGTATACTCTTTATTGAATATCATCATGAGATTTAAACAAAAACTATTTTTCTCCTACCTCTCATAAAAATCTACCAAGAACATATAGACTTTATGTTGATGAGTTTTTAGAATTAAAATTGATAGAGTGTGACCCTCATGATAAAAGATATAGAGTTATTAGAAATATAAGAAATAAAATCATATTATTTATATTGAAAGACTATTTGGTTCATAGGATATGAGATCAAAAATCTCACTATATACATTTAAAACAACAACTTAAAAATCATCTAAGTAAAAAATAATGGAATGATCTTACGAAATAACACAATTTCTACCTAGAAAGATAGAGAATGAATCTATATTAAAGTATGTAGAATATCATAGCGATAAACTCGAAAAATCTATTCTGTGAGATGTAGAAACATGAATATATCTCCACTCACATATCTTATATATGATGTTTATCTACTTTCAACTACTTCGAATATCTCAAATTAAAGAAGAAGAATTTAAATACTCATGGATATGATTAGCAAATAATGAAAAAGAATTCCGTAAAGACAATCTCAATCCTTTCTCATTCTCATGAATCAATGAAAAGACAGTGTTTCGTTTTTTTAGACTCATAGGTTTTGATGATGGTACAATCTCAAATATATCTGAATGTGTGAACCACAGAAATGATATACTTCATGCTACTGGTAAACATATAGATGATTTTGATGTGAAAGTGAATAGATATATATCTAATATGGAGAATATTGTATGAAAATCCCAAGATTTTTTAATAGATGTATTTAAAAATTTTAAGGATAATAATGAAGACTTATTTGAAGTATGATATGTTGTCTGATCTCAAGATCTGGAAGCAAATTTATATATTCCATACCAAATATCTGACTATGAATTATCAAAAATAGTTACTTGGGAAAAGTCATGAAAAGTAATTGAGGCAATTAAAGAAAATATTGAATAATCTAGATCCCTTCTCTAAAATGTACATAAGAATAAAACAACCGAAAGTAATATCACTAGATATAGAAACCTTATTCAAAATCTATCATAAATACCTAATATGAGGTAAGAACAAGAGTATTAAGACCGTTACAAAGTTTGATACTAAAGAACTAAAAGAAGTAAATAAAGAGATACGAACTTATAATGTAGAAGATCATTTCAAAGACGGATGGGATAATACTCGAGAACTTTACGAAGAATTGAGAGAAAAGATTATGTGACTCGATAGTAGACTTGAAGAAAAAGCAGTAAGTCCATATATTTGATATAAGATAGGGACTAAAGTTGCAGTCTCATTAAAAATACAGAAGTCCAAGATAGTTTTAGAATTATTAAGAACTACATCTTGAGAGCTCAATGATCCAGAGAATAAAACTCGTGATGTAGAGTGAGCTATGAGAATGTGGAATAAGAATGTAAGTCACTATAATATAATAAATAGTGATGATATTGATTATGGGATTATGCTTACAAAGCAGGTACTTAAGAAATTTTTCCAAAACTATTTTTAGTTCTTATTTCTATATATACTTAGTATATAAATAAAAACAACTCTTATGAACGATATAATACTACAAGTACAAAAAACATTCGAGGATATAAAGCTGGAGGATGAAACTGGCTTTGAGTTTTGGTCTGCTAGAGATCTTATGTGAGCGCTTGGATACTCTAAGTGGCAAAGATTTGAGGAAGTAATTACTAAGGCAAAATCTGCTTGTGATAATAGTGGAAATAATTCTCAATATCACTTTTTACCGGAGCCGGTAAAAACCTCAGCAATGTGAGGACGTCCAGGAAAAGATTATTTACTCACCAGATATGCATGCTATCTCATTGCTCAAAACGGTGATAGTAGACTCAAAAGTGAAGCAAAGAAAGGTTTAAAATCTCAAACGAAATTCAAGAAATAAAATCCCAGCGCGGGATTTTATTTTGTCACTATTTTGGAGAACACAACTGTATTACATCATCAAAATCTCAATTATCAGCTTTTCTGAGACTTGCTATATACATTTCCCTTACATGACTAGTGTTTTCTAGATCACCAAAGGTATGCCATAGGAGAGGAGTTTGCTTGTTTCGTTGTAAAAGTATATCTGCCATAGCTCTAGAAAAACGACCATTTCCATTTGGGAATGGGTGAACAAAAACCAATCTGTAGTGTAGACGTATAGCTATTTCATGAAGAGGAAACGTTTTATGTTCAAACCAAAACTGAGCTGTATCTAGTACATCCCTCAGCTCTACTCCTACTTGTATCCATGGGCATCATATATTTTTATCACTTTTCCTAAACTCTCATGCCCACTGCCATGTCTCTGCGAACATCTTTTTATGGAGCTTTTTACAAAATTCTTCTGTAAAAATATTTCCCCTAGCAGATTTTGACCAGGAAATACCGTTTTCTATATTCAAAGACTCCCACTCATTTAAATCTCATTGAGTAGATATATGTCATGGAATGAGTCCATCCAGCTCATCAGGATCAAGTGGAGTAGATCAAGGAACATGAATCAGTTTTATTTCCATATTTCTTTCCAGTTAGCACTTCTATATATATCATCAGCTTTTTCTTGTATACGTGTATTAGAAAAATTATCTGCTGGTTTTTGATCCTCAAGAGCCATAGTAGAAGAAATTTTTTGTATTTCTTTAGCTGCATACTTCACACTTTGCTGTTTGACAATTGATTCTAGATCTATACCTGATTGAGGCACATATCTAAAATCAAATCAAAGAGCTCATAAAAACTTCGTCAAAGTTGCGAGAGTTATCGTACCCTCAGCCTCTCTCTTTTCAGCATTTGACCATGCCGCAGTTGAAACATTTGCTCTACTCGCAGCGCTAGCAATAGTCATTCAGAGAGTATTGCGAAGAGTATATATCCACCCTTTTTTGGGTATACTCGGTATTTCTCATGTATTTTTAAGTATTTTAGATACTTGTTGTAATTGAATGTGTTTCATTTTTATACCTATAAGTTATAAATTAACCTAATAAATATAACTTATAAGATAACTTTATGCAATAAATAATTAACTTATAGGTTGATTTTTATTATTTTTTACACATTCTTCATACTCAGCTGCACCTTGCCTGTCTTCTCATCTATTCCCGTAATTTTTACTCTGACGGTCTGCCCTACCTCCACTTCTTCTTTTGGATCAGAAACAAATCTATCGGCTATTTGAGAAACATGTACGAGTCCATCATTCTTCATTCCGATATCTACAAAGGCTCCAAATGCTACGACGTTACGGATGACTCACTCAACGATATCTCCCTCTTTATGGTCTACAGCTCCACGAACAGTAGCCTTTTTATGCGTACTATTGACTCGCTTTTCAGCTCCTGCTGCTGCGAGTGAATTGATGATAAACTCTAGTGTTTCAGGTGTCGCATCTGAGTATAATTTTACTATTTCTCACTGATTTTCAGTAAAAAATGCAGCTATCCCCTCTCCTCTAAGGAGAGGGTTAGGGTGAGGTTTTTGAGAAGATTGAGGTGAGGTATTTTGTATATACCTCGCTAAGCCATACTGCTCTGGATGAATATCTGTGTTATCAAGCATTTCCTTTGATTCTGGTACTCTGAGAAATCCTGCTGCTTGCTCGTATATCTTTGGAGAGAGCTGCTTTTTGAGCTCTGCACGTGATTTATATGGACGGTGATTGTAGATTTTCTTTGCTGCCGTTTTATTTATTCCTGATATATGTGAGAGGACATAGCTTGATGCTGTATTTACGTTTATTCCAACCTCATTGACCGTATCCTCTACCACAAAACCAAGTTTTTCTTCGAGTTTTTTCTCTGATATATCATGCTGATACATCCCTACTCCAATACTCCCTACTGGGATTTTAACAAGCTCAGAGAGTGGATCTATGTATCTACGTCCTATAGAGACCGTTCCCCTGTCCAGTGAGTCTAAATCAGGGAATTCTTCCTGAGCAACTTTGCTTGCTGAGTAGACCGATGCTCATGATTCATTTACTATAAATATGTCTATTTTTGTAATGCTTTGTAGGAGCACAACGGTTTCATTGACCCCTGTTCCATTTCCGACCACTATGATATCTATTGGATATTTTGAGAGTATTTTTTTGAGCGTCATGAGAGCCTGGTCTGGACTACGCAAGAATATCTTATCAAAGAAAATAGGATTTCCCCCTGTATCTAATACCGTCATTTTGCACCCAGCATGAAATCATGGATCAATCGCTAGGATAGTATGACCATACTCTGGGCGAGTCATGAGGAGTTGACCCAGATTTGCTCTAAATGTATCAATAGCATCATCCTCTCCCAGACCGGTTAAGAGTCCTCTCACTTCATTTTCAACTGATTTAAAGAGTGTATTGTATCCCTCTGTAAACGCGTCTGCGAGGAGAGGTATAAAAGGAGCTCTTGTATGTAAAAGTCGAGCATAGTGAAACGTAGTTTCCTCTAGTAATCTCTCTGATTTATCTATTTTCACTGAAAGTATTCCTAGGTTTTCTCATCTATTAAGAGCAAGAGTTTGGTATGGTTTCAGATTTCCTAACTTTCCTGTAAATTCTTTATAAATATCAAATTTCTGTATTTGTCCTCTATCCTTTTCATTGAGCTTTGCGAGCATTTTTTCTCCTTTAAGTTTTGACGCGATGCTACCATGCTCCTCAAGAGCATCGATGAGATCGGTTCTCAGGTCAGCGTTTGCAGATATTTCTGCGGAGATAATGTGCTGCGCTCCTTCTATGATTTCCTCTAAAGAGTATGTTTCTTGTAGGGAACGCAGATCTGCGTTCCCTACATCTAAGGAAATATTCTTCTTTATCTCTTCAGCTATAACCCCAAATCATTTCTCAATAGCAATCATTGCCTTCGTCTTTTTCTTAGACTTATATGGTTTATATATTTCCTCTACTTGCTTAAGAGTGGTTGCTTTCAGGATATTACTGTACAGCTCATCCGTCATGAGTTCGAGCTCTGAGATACCATTTATAGCAGTAGTTTTAGCTTTAAAGAGGCTTTCTATCTTTGCTCGCAGGTCAATAATATCTCTCATATGATTTTCATCGAGTCCTCCTGTTTTTTCTTTTCGGTATCTTGCTATAAACGGAACCGTGGCTCACTCAGCTATGAGATCAAGCACTACCTGTATTCATCCAGTTTTGAGATCTAAGTTTTGAGATATTTCAGATATATAATTTGGCTGCTGGAGCATAGATTTTTACTAATAAATAATATTGGTATAGAGAATAGTGAGTTTTAAAATTTGAGCAACAAAAAACTCTAAAGATTAATCTCTAGAGTTTTTTGAGTGATAAGCAATTATGCAGCTTCACCTTCAACTAGTTGAACGTTTACAGCTTGTTGTCTACCGTCTCTTCCTTCACCAAGTTCGTAAGAAAGAGTTTGACCCATTTCTAAGTCGTTAAACTCAGTTCCTTCTAAGTTGTTTGCGTGGAAAAACATATCTTTTTCTGCTCCTTCCATAGTAACGAAACCAAAACCGTCTCGTAGTGCTTTAATAGTACCTTTCATAATGAATGTATAATTAAAAAATAAAATAACTAACTAAAAATTTTTTGCGTCCCTAATTAATTAAAAATATAATAATGATATATAATATAATGCAAGTCTTTTTTAGCTATTTCTTGCAAAAAGCTCTTTTTTCATACAATATCACTCGAAATATATCTTAAAATACAGCCCTGTGGTCATAAATAATCCCTATAGAGAAAAGGTCCAGGAGGACACAGATATCATACATATCCCCGAGGATATCTACGCGCATCAAGGAAAATGGAGTGAATATTTTCAAAATAACAATGAAATCATCCTAGAAGTTGGTACTGGGATGGGGAATTTCTTTGGTCGACAGGTAGCCAGGCTCCCTGAAACGAACTTTGTAGGAATGGAAATACGATATAAACGACTCTTCCAAACAGCCGAGAAATCGCGAAAGGCACCTCATTTGCAGCTCCTCTCCTTTTCCAAAGGAGAGGATTCAGGTGTGGATTCTAAAAAGAATTTTGTCGTGCTCAAAGATTTCGCGCAAAATATAGATAAAATATTTGTAGAGTGAGAAATCTCGCAGACCTATATATTCTTTCCAGATCCTTGGGCTAATAAGGAAAGGCAGAAAAAAAACAGACTCCTACAAGCTCAGTTCCTTAAAAATCTCCATACAATTACTAAAACGTGAGGGAAACTCTTTTTCAAGACGGATCATAAAGAGTATTTTGACGCTACCAGAGAAATAATAGAGCAACAATGACTTTGGAAAACAGTCACTTGGACTCATAACTATGAAAACACTGAAATATTTGATATGGATAATATTACAGAGTTTGAATCATTTTATAGAGGAGTAAATACAAACATCAACTATATAGAGCTTGCATCATAAGCTCTATTTTCTATACTGCTATTATTACATCATAATTATAAGAGAATGCCTGTACTTAATAAAATAGACATACAACAACTCATCGATATGGCAGTGCAGGGAGTCGCGTCTTACACTCCAAAAATATTTGGTGCTATTCTAGCGCTCTATATCGGTTTTAAAGTCGCTAATATTATCGGGAAAACAGTTGAAAAATACTTTTCTAAGGCAGATTTTGATCCTACAGTTGAGAGATTTATCGTAAACATACTCAGAGTCGCCCTTAAAGTAATGGTTCTGGTTGCTGTAGTTGGGATTCTTTGAGTACAAACCTCGAGTTTTGTAGCTCTTTTTGCGGCAGCTGGTTTCGCTCTTGGTGGAGCACTCTCTGGAACTCTTGGACACTTTGCAAGCTGAATAGTCATCCTCGGGTTTCGTCCTTTTAAGATCTGAGACTTGGTGGGAATTCAGGGGCATACTGGAAAGGTAATTGATATAACAATATTTAGCACCAAAATACAAACCGTAGATACAACCATAGTTATAGTACCAAACAGTGACGCAATTTCGGGGAGCATCATAAATTATTCTATGAAGGATGAGAGACAGATAGATATGCTGGTGGGAATCGCGTATGGAGATGATATTGATCTTGCAAGAGAGGTCCTCACCCGCATTGCTACAGAAAATGAGAAATCTATTATAGATGAAGACAGGCCTGTACGCGTAATAGTAAAGGAGCTGTGAGATAACGCTGTGAGTCTTGCGCTCAGGGTATGGACGAGAACAGAGGATTACTGGACTATGAAGTGGGAACTCATTGAAAGTATCAAAAAAGAATTCGATAAAACGGAAGGAAAACTCAATTTTCCTTTTCCACAGAGAGATGTTCATCACTATTATGAAACAGCTCCTATTCAAATTGCTAATAAAAAATAGCAAGCTCACATGAGTTTTTGCATTTTAAAATAATATGACTACTATTAATAGGTTTTATTGCTGTATATTTTTTAAAAATACCCATGAAATCTCTCCTCAAAATTTTTAACAAACAGGAAATAAAGAGTGCCATAAAAGAGGTAACTCATCGTTTTCCACTGGCTTTAATAGTGTCATGAATCATTACTGCATTATTCTTTTTTCTCATAGCAGAAAATGTTGATACTCCTACCAGTGAAATAGTAGGAAAATATATACTTACTTTTATAATTACATTTTTTCTTTCTATATCTGTAACCATTCTGTGTGAATCACTGAAAATAGGGAAAATAGCTTGATATCTCTACCAAATTTTCGTAATAATATTTGCGATAATTTTCTATTATTTTCTCCCAAATAATATAAGTAGTTTTGATTCTGTAGTATTTTTTATGCTCACACTATTTGGGATTATAGCATCTCTATTTATAGCTCCCTATATTCAATATTTATATTCATGAAAATATGAGCAGCAAACCTACTATATATATTTCTATAATATATCTGTAGTATTTTTTCTCTCATGTATAGTATGATGAGCCCTAGCACTGTTATGAAACATAGCTATCCTCACACTAACGATACTCTTTGATATTTGATATAGTATCTGATGAGATATGTATGGGTATTGGACGAGTTTAGCGCTATGCTTATTGACTCCAATCTTTCTATTGACTCAACTTCCAAAACGATGAAGTTTTGAGGAAAACCACTTTAATGAAAATGCTTTCTTTCATTTTCTCATGAGATATATCGCTCTCCCCTTTATATACATATATTTTATAATCCTCTACGTTTACACTCTCAAGGTTCTACTGAATTTTTCCCACTGGCCAAAAGGAGAGGTGAGTTGGATGGTTATAGGATTCTCTTCGTTTTGATACATCATATACATGTTTTCATATATATTTGATCAGTGACCAAGGCAAGAATCCCATAAACTCGTGCACTTATTTAGAAAATACTTTCCTCTTGTAGTCATACCTCAAATTTGAATGCTCTTCTACGCTATTTTCTTGCGTATCCAGCAATATGACTTTACTATAAACAGGTATTTTGTAGTAGCGTTTGGAGGTTGGCTGCTCATTAGTTCTCTTTATCTCATATTTTCTAAGAAAAAGTCTCTCCTATACATACCAACGCTCCTCACGCTCTTTACCCTCATAATATCTATCGGTCCTTGGTCTGTATATAATTTTCCTATAGAGAGGCAAAAAATAAGACTTATAGAAAATTTAACAAAAGCTAATATCCTTCAAGACGTAGGTATTGTTCCACTTGAATCTATTAAGAGCATAGATCCTGAACTCTCAAATCAGATATATGATGGAATAGATTACCTGTGTGATTATGACTCATGTGAAGCTGTAAAAGAGCTGTTTCCTAAAATATATAAAGTGCTATTAGTACAAAGCTCTGTATATAAATGAGAATATGTACCACCATCCAGATGGGAAATTGTATCGCATATAACAGAAAAAATAAAAGTGCAGAGAAACAGCCAGTACTCACAAGTAAATATGATCAGATTTTCGCACTCAAAGTGAATATACCCTGTAGAAGTTTCAGGATATGATTTCCTCACGCAAATTTGAAGTAATTACAAATCCTCTACTACTATAAATGTTCAAGGAAATCAGATTATATTTTCAGAAAACGATATTCAAGAAACTATAGATATCACTGGAATATATACATCTTTTAGAAATGAATATGAAACCCTGAAAACAACTGATTTACAAGAATATAAGATAGAGTTTGATATTAATCTAGAAAACTATATATGAAAAATAATTATTTCACACATCAGTATTTTTAAAAATTTGGAGCAGGAAAACAATGATGATGTACGACAAAATCAGAGTATCAGTTGAGTGTTGCTCCTGAAAAGAAAGTAATTCTTATATTTCTATTCAGAGCACAGCGCAGAGCTTTCAAAGTTTTGACTCTATCGTAAGGAGTTTCTCATTAAATACATCTATGTCATCATAGTCTCAGTGTAAAAATGCTTTTCGTTTTTGCTCTTCAATTTTATGAAACTGATGCTCTAGCATTTCATAGGCAACTTCCGGTGAGATACTATCATAATCTATTTCATCCTCATCTGCTTCCTTTCCATTAGAACCATCTGCATATATTCCAGCGTTTTCATCCTCTCTATTAAAATATATTTCCTCTCAGACTATACTAGTACTCTCGTCTAATATTTTATCTAGCAGCTCCTGGTCTAATGTATCCTCATCTCATTTCACAGTTCCCTTAGAAAATAGTCATGCGATTTTCATAACAATTGATTCACCAGCAAGTATTTTTTGCTTGTTTTCCTCAGCCGAAAATACATCTTTTTGAATCTCTTCATCAAGTTTTAGAATACTATATATTTCTGCTGATTTTGGATCCTCATTTACTACTTCAAGGAGTTTAAATAACAGCATAAAAAAGTCTTCAAAATTCTCACCAGCTTCGAATCTCTCGAGCATAATGGCTGCATCGATGTTTCATAACTTTGATCTGAGGAGTTTGAGAAGCGCTATTTTAAAGGTTCTTCTCATTCTACGTTTTGGATGTTCAAACTTTTTATATTTCCCTGGTGTTTTATAATAATTTCTTGATACATAGAAAATAACTGGTTCTACATTTATTCCCCTATCACTCAGAGCCTTCAGTTCAGCTGAAAATTCAGACTCAAACTCTCATCTCTTTGAGGTATGCTCATGACTCAGTGTCATCTCAATATGAGAATGAAACATATTTCGAATACTCTCAGGTAGTACTTCAAGCGCTTTGAGGAAGTCTCATCAAGATTCATAGCTTTGCTGTAATAATAAAAACTCTTCTTTGGATATGTCTCAATCTATAGAAAAATCCTCCACAAGCGCGAAAAATGGATCTCTTGAAATATCATCTTTAGCAGCGAAATAGCTTTGAAGTGATTCAGAAAGATTACTTGTTTTTAAAATATTATTTTTCAGAGACTCTTTTCTCTCACTAGAAAGTGCGAGGCTTTGTACTACCTTTCCTACTGAGCTTTCAAATATAGCTCTCGCGTCTATTTGAGCACTAGAATGCTTTGCGTCAACGTGGGCAATCAAAAAACTACCAGAAATAAGCTTCTTCGCTCAGAGTATATCTCTCGGAAATACTTCCTCTAGTCTCCCTGCATACTGCTCATCAAATACTTTTTCAGCCGCGCTAAAATCCTCAGCAGATTCCTCTCTGAGTTTTACAAGCTTTAATTCAAAATTTTCGAAATCTTTATTCAGCATATAATTACCAGTTTAATATTCTTCATATAATTCATCTATTGCTTCTTAATTCCTGTAAAAAAATATCGAATGCTTGTCTTTGTCATCTCGGCACATCTATATTTCAAGATTCATAAGAAGGTGATAACAACTTCTTTCTATAGTCAATAAGTGCTTTCGCAGCAAATTCGTCCATGTTTTTCCTTAGCTCTTTTCTTATATTTGAATGTCTATCTTCTAAAGGGTAATATCCAATTGATTCTATTTCTAAATCATCTTTTTGAGTCTTTCATTCTACTAAAAGAGCAAAAATTCTTTGTTTTATTTTCTTCCTTTCACTTTTTGAAACAAGTCTTCATGACTTATCAGTCAGTATTGTTCAGAAGTCTTCTGCTTTTTTTACTGATAACTGATTTCATAGTTCTTCTCCTAGTTCTCTCTTAACAGCATCAATACTTTTTTCTTGTTGTGAGATTCTTCAAGATCTCTCTTTTTTTATATTATTTCATCCTCAAAACAAACTCCATCTCCCATGATTTGCCTCTTTTGAAATCAAGATACATTTTCATAGTTTTGGATGTTCTACAACAGGAAGAGCTTTACTTCTTCGAGGAGTAATATTTCTACTACCTCAAGATTTGTTCAACATGAGTACATGATAATATAAATATACTAAAATAATTTTAGCATATTTTTCAATATTTGTAAAACCTTGTAACCTCTTTCTCCTCAGAGAAGGGAAAGAAATTATCCGAAGGTGTATCCTTTAGGGTAAGATAGGGATATTTTACGCTAAAAACTCCTCTAAACTCAAGATTTTAACTCATAACTCTTGGGCTTTTTTGAGTTTAGAACCAGCTTTATCTCAGGCAAGAAGATAGTCTGTTTTTACTGAAACTGAGCCCATAAATTCTCAGCCTTGCAGTTCTAGCAATTCTGCAAGTTGTTCTCGCTTGTATCACTCAAAACTTCCTGTGATACATACTTTTTTTCAAGTATATCTCCCTCACTGTTGATTTCATTCTCCTATTGCTAATTCTGGAAGCTCAATTACAAGTTCCGATAGCAGGTCAGTAACGAGATCCTCTTGAGAAGTAAAAAATTCAATCACTGACTCAGCAACCTCCGGTCATATGTCAGGAAGCTGCAGAAGTTTCTCTGTAGCCCCTTCTCAAATAATACCTCTCTCAATTCTCTCCTGCAAGGAGAGATGAGGTTGCATTTGTTCTATATATTTCCCAAGCGTCTTAGCTGTCTTTTTGCCAACTCCTGGTATTCAAAGTGCTTTAAGAAAGGTAACTATATCAGTATTTCTTACTTTTTCGATTCCTGCTAATAGATTTTGTACTGACTTTTCCTTGAATCCATCAAGTAAGAGTATTTCATTTTTATAATCTTTCAGTCTAAATATATCTCAGAATTTAGTAATATAATCAAGTCTATAAAATAGTCCTGCTTGCCTCTCACCAAATCAATCTATATTAAATCATTGTTTCCCTACAGCAAAAGCGAGTTTTTCTTGCATCTGTGCTGGGCAGCCATAGACGTTTGGACAATAATATCTCACTTTCTGCTCATCCTTACATACTTGATTTCAGCAAGATGGGCAATGGTTTGGAGGAGAAATCACTGGAGACCGGTCTCCAGTGAGACCAGTCTCACTGGCTGAGCTTGCTACAGATATAATTTTTGGTATTACCTCTCACGCTCTTTTTAAAAATACTATATCACCTATTTTCACACCAAGTTTTTCTACCTCATCATAGTTGTGGAGAGTTGCTCGACGAATGATAGCTCCTCAAATATTTACTGGGGTTAGATTCGCAACAGGAGTTATTGTCCCAGTTCTTCCTACGCTATGCTCTACTGACTCAAGCTTTGTAGTGACTATTTCTGCTGGAAATTTGTACGCGATAGCATATCTAGGATGATGCTCGGTAAATCAGACTTCTTGCCAGAGAGAGATATCATCCAGTTTTACTACCAAACCATCGATTTCGAAATCAATTTTAGATTTTATATCTCATATATTCTCTATTGCATGTATGACTTGCTCTATTCAAAAGCATTTTGGGAAATAACTCGAGATAGAAAATCCTAGTTCTTGTAAATAATATATCATATTTGAATATGCAGTCCCTTTCTCCCCCAAGGGAGAGAGGATTCAGGAGTGAGGGCTAGAAAACTCATCAAAGTCACTCACGTCATATGCAAAATAGTCTAAATCTCGGTGTTTTGTTATACTTGTATCTAGAACTCTCAGACTCCCTGACGCTGCATTTCTTGGGTTTGAGAATACCTTTTCTCCAGTATCCAGAGCTAACGCATTAAGCCTCTCAAAACTAGATATTGGCATTACAACCTCTCATCGTACTTCAAAATCTCAAAGTTTATCTATTGTTTTAGGGATATTTGTAATTTGCATAATATTCTCCGTCACGTCCTCTCACTCTACTCCGTTCCCTCTAGTGATGGCTCTTATAAGTTTCCCCTCGCTATATATGAGCTCTATTCATAGACCATCGAATTTAAACTCGATAGTATAAGGTAGATGTAGTTCCCCCTCATTGAGGGGGATATCGCTTGCGACAGGGGGAGTTATTCAATAAGCTTTTTTATTTCTCAGTATTCTCTTAATTCTCGTATCAAAATCTCTCAGTTCCTCTGCATTATACGTATTATCTAAACTAATCATCGGCCTACTATGAGCTACTTTTTTAAAACTGGATTGTTTTCACTCTGATCAGGCTTTTTGAGATATCTTTACCTGTATTTCAAATTTCTCTTCTAAAAATTCAAGTTTTTTAAGCAACATATCATAATCAATATCCGAAATAATAGGATTTTCGAGTTCATGATAGAGTTCTGAGTGTTTTGTTATATTTTCACCTAGTTTTTTAGTGTCGGATTGTGAAAAACTAGAGAGTTCTTTTACTAAGTAGTCTTGCGTTTGATTGTAAAAATCTATATCTTTCATGTCTTGGTAAAGGGATTATTTTATATTTTTCACTATGTATTAACATTCTTACATAGCTCTTACTTTCTGTATCATTTTTTTGCACAAAGTACTTGTTTTTACTGGGTTTTTTATGTGATTTTTGGCTCTTTTTCAAAGAGGGAAAAATCTTTTCTTCACTTTTTCTTCACACTTGTTCTTCCCTATTTATAAGCAAAAAACGAAAAAATAAAAGGTTTTTTATAAAAAGTATTATCAGTTCTTTGTGTACTCGCTGAAAATGGGTTATACTTAAGAAGTAAGTTACATCTGTAATTTATATATGTTCCTTACATCTGAATCTTTCTTCTCGAGTATGGGCCCTATAGAAATCCAATAGGTCACCCGAACACAAAAATTATATCTTCGGATATACAAAAATAAAAACAAAAACATGAGAAAAGATATTATTTACTACTAAGTTTATATTCCTCACTGTCACTTCGTGACATCTCTCCTTTTATACAAAAGGAAAGAAATATAGATTAAGTAGTAAATAATATCGTTAAAAAACTCATCAAAAAAACACAAAAATTTATCTAGCCTAGCTAGACCAAAATACAAACAAAAAAGGATGGTGAATACCTTTTAAATAATTACCCAAGGGAGGTTTGATTCAGGAAAATTATTAAAGTTCGAAAGAATCTTTACGATTTTCATGAAGAGCCAGGATTAGCACTTCGAAACCGATCCCTTTTCCCCTAGACAATAAACTTTAAGTTCTGTCCTAGGTTGTGAATCTGGACATACAAATGACTGAGCCCATATTACCCAATATACTCAGTCTTTTTTTACGTCTTGATTTCTATTGACTTATAAGTATAATATGTGTTATTATATATAATATTTATCCTTTTTTTAAAAATGACAAATACTCCACCTGCAATAGAGACTGCTAATACGTACAGTAAATTAAGAAACTTTTGATATTTCATGAGAAAGTGAGGTATTTTACCATATTTCCCTCTTTTAGCTGCTAGTTGGTTAGCTGCAAATGCTCCTTATAATTATACAGAGGCATATCAAAAGTGAGTAGCTTGAATTATAGACCATAAGATCACTCAACAAAACTGACAAGTTATCAGACTGACTGAGGAAGAATGAATAGACTTAGATTTAAATTCATATATCCAAGATTGAACTGAAATAAGAACAACTACGTACGAGACTCCTGAATGAAATTGGGTTCAAAATTTGAGAACTGGAATAGATGAAACTTGGAGAACAAGAAAATTTGGAATAGAAAGTGTTGAGAAAATCTTAGAAGATAGTGGAAATAATAATACTTTTTGAAGAGCAGAAAACTTTGAATTACAACCCGAAAACTTACCAAGTGAAGATGAGATTCAAGATTTAATAGTAACTTTAAAAGAATTAATAGATTCGTGAAATATCATTTGAAGTATTGATATTGAATGATTTTCTTCACCAGAGTGAAGTTCTCCTGAAGACCTAACAACAAACTCTTGAAATTCCTTTGATAAAAATGAGAGTTTAGCTATAGCACGTGCAAGTTATATACAGGATAGATTACTACAAGAAATTCCAGAAATAACTCAATATTTATGAGAAATTACAGCAGTAGTAAATACACTCCGAGAAGATGATATTGAAACCCTGTTTAATGCTTTTAATTTCTCTTCATTAGATGATATACATGATCTTTTACGTGATATGAATAGGTGAGAAATTACACTCTCTACTAAGCAAAGTGAAGTAATTAGTGGGATCTTTATGAGAGGAGTAACATTAGATTATAGTATTGTACTAGAATCTCAAGAAAAAAATAATATAGACTACTCAATTGAATATACAAATAAACCATTCAATGAAGGATTAATGGCTCTCTTTGTTTTAGTATGATTATTAATGAGTTGAAGCATTCTCAATATTAATGCACACAGAAAAATCCAAAGTGCTTATATGAAAAATCCTGATTCTAGAAGATGAAAAAGAGCTTCAGAATTTTTAGGCACAGATGAAATCAATAGGATTAATAATTTTAAAGTAGAAATGAAGAAGCACAAATAGATCTTCTCAATCTTAGGTAGATTCTAATATAATCAAACTCCCTTCCCTTTTCCATAAATATTTCTATACTCACCCTATAGAAATATTTTTTATCATAACAAAGTGGAAAAACAAATTGGGAAGCTGTGAAAGCTTATAAAAACATCTAAGAGGATTTTGCTCATAAATCATATCCGTATGGACGGTGACGCTTGGGGGAGTCTATGAGGACTGGCTTTGATTTTAAAGGGAATGAAAAAGGATGTGAAGTGTATTAATGATACTGCTGTCCCTGACATGCTCACTTTCACGTGACACACTGATTTAATTCAGCCAGAGCTCGACGTAAAAGCGTTTAATCCAGATATAATAATTTCTCTAGACGCAAGTAATACAGAGCGGTTAGGAAAAACCTATATAAAATGGAAAGAAGTATTCGAGCAGAAACACCTGGTAGTCATCGATCATCATATCTCAAATCCTGGCTTTGGAAATACAAATATCGTTGACCCAGATGCGAGCTCTGTATGTGAACTCCTTACGATAATAATAGAAGACTTAGAATACCACGAGTTTGTCACTCCTGACGCTGCTACACTTCTCTATACGGGACTTCAAACTGATAGTAATATGTATTTCAATACCAATACTCGCTCGAGCACGCTCAGGGCAGGTGCACTCCTACTTGATCTAGGAGCTAATTTTAGACTTCCTATTTCCGAGCTCTATAAAAAACGAACAGCAAATCAGATGAAAGTATGGCAGTATGCTCTTTCTCATATATCATATCATTATGACGCTCAAGCTTGTGGAGTAGTATTAGATAAATCATGACTTGATGAGTTATGAATATCTGAATCTGAGATATCGGGTTGTTTCAAATGATTTATATCAGAAATACTCATAAATATACAGGGAATTAAAATAGCCTACCTCCTCTACCCTCTTGATAGTTGAATTAATAAAGTCTCAACCAGAAGTCAGGAGTGATACAACGTAGCAGAAATATGTGAAACGTTTTGAGGTGGATGACATAAACAAGCAGCAGGATTTGAAAGTGATGAAGAGAGTGAAAAAATTGAAAAAAGATTATTACACGAAATAAATACAGCTCTAAGTTAGAGATGCTTTTATTTTAATAGAGAATATTCCTTATTTAATATTCTCTATCTCTTTTGTGCCTACATATATCTCTTTTCATGGTTGAAGTCATGTAAATCACATGGGATAGAATCTTCCGAAACTTGAACTCAAGATCTTTCTCATCATTGTTCACATCTTCATTCTCTACTTCTATTAAGACAATTTCAACATCTTAGAGCAAATTCTCAACACGCGAGTTTTATATCTATGAGAGATTGATTTAAATCAGGAGTCGATAGGAGGGGGGCTTTAACGCATTTTCAAAATCAAACTGTTTCATTCAAGCTAGGAGAACTTGTAGGTTGAAAAGTCATAATACATTAATTTACAAAGTAATTTTAACTAGTTTAATAAGTTTTTGAAAAATGTAAATTTTATATACAATCTAAGCCTAAATTATTAATAGATATATGACTCAGAATACACAAGAAATACTCGACGCGATAATAAACGCAGCAAGATCAGAACTCACACACAACCCAGACCTCTCAAAAGAAGCGTTTCATAAGATAAAAAATGATGTATATAAAGGATATGAAATACCTAAACCATTTCCAAGTATCCGTATTTTAGAGCGCTATGACGAGCGAGTAACTAACTGAGAATTTCGAGAAGATGATATTATCAGGAGGCTTTTGCGAAAACGCTCCGTGAGAAGTCTCTCTGGAGTTACTGTTATCTCCCTTCTTACAAAATTTTGGGGTTGCCCTGGAAAATGTGTCTATTGCCCTACTTTCGAAGGTCTTCCAAAATCATACATCCCACATGAACCAGCCGTGATGCGAGCTGAGCTCAACAAGTTTGATCCCGTTCTGCAAATTCAAAACCGACTACGAGCCCTCGAGGTAACAGGACATAAAATAGAAAAAAATGATGTTCGTATTATTGGAGGAACATGGTCATTTTATCCAAAAGATTACCAAGAGGAGTTTATTAAAGGGATTTATGATGCCTTTAATAGTTATGAGGATATGAAACCTCATATTGAAAAAACAAATTATGACCATGATAGATTCGCAAGTTTCAAGCTGAAGGAGGGATTTAAAATGTATGAATCTAAATCATTTGAGGAGGCAGTAGAGAGAAATGCACTCTGCCCTCAGCGCGTAATAGGTATGGCAATAGAAACTCGTCCTGATTGGATTACACCAGAGGAAATAGTGAGACTCAGGCGATATGGAGTTACGAGAGTAGAGATTGGATATCAAACAACAGATGATGAAATAAATACTCTCAATAAGCGTGGTCATGGAAATAGGGAATCTATAGCAGCAACCAAAATGCTTAAAGATGCAGGTTTTAAAGTAGTAGCGCACATGATGCCAAATCTTATGGGAGCGACTCCACAGGGAGATATTGAGTCAATGACCGAGTGTTTTGAAAATCAGCTCTATCGCCCAGACGAGCTTAAAATCTATCCTATGATGGTAACAGATAAATCAGAACTTACACAGATATGGAAAGATGGTTGATTTACGGCCTACGATGATGAGACGCTCATTGACCTCATGTGTGAGCTCGAGATGATTATCCCAGAGTATGTACGTATCAATAGAACCTATAGAGATATCCCAGCGAGTGAGATACTTCACGGTTCTACGCTCTCAAACCTCCGTCAGCTTGTAGAGGATAAACTCCTTGCCGAAGGCCGAATTATGACAGATATTAGGTCGCGAGAAATCAAAGATAAGACAAATAATCCCGCAGATGCGGTACTTAAAACTCTTCAGTACGAAGCAAGTGATGGAATCGAATACTTTATGACTTACGAAGATCCAGAGGACAGAACAATATTTTCACTCCTACGTCTACGAATCCCGTCAAGTATTGTAAATCCAAGCTCTCAGCAAACCTTTGAGATGACAACAGACGACGCAAAAGCCCAAGAGGAAAATCGAGATCCAAATAGAGTACTCCTCCCAAGTATAACGGACTACCTCCCAGAGCTCACGTGAGCAGCTCTTATTCGTGAGATTCACACATTCGGAGATCAGATGTCTATCGGGCAACAATGAAAGAAATTTGGGCAGCATATTGGGTTTGGGAAAAAACTTATGATAGAGGCAGAGAGACTCGCTGTAGAGCATGAGTGAGTATCCAAAATGGCTGTTATTGCTGGAGTTGGAGTGCAGCAGTATTATGAGAAAAGAGGATATGAGTTAGAAGGAACATATATGACGAAAAAACTCTCGTAAGAGAGTTTTTTCTATAAATACTTTTTAGAAAGATTGAAGAAAATTTATCTTGCTTATGAAAACGTAACATCTATACTAAATAAATAACCTCTAACAACAAAACTATGAGACAAGTTGCCAGGGCACTCCTGAGAAACGATGAAGGAAAATACCTACTGGTCATGCACCATAAATCTGAGAGTTGGACGACTCCAGGGGGGCATATAGATAAGGGAGAACCGATTCATAAGGCTCTTAAGCGTGAATTGCTTGAGGAGTTTAATATGAAATGTCGCTTTATCTGAGAGACACATGGTTTAGATCTTGAGTATATAAAAGAATATCCCGTTCCAGTAGCAAACTATAAAATACACTATACTTCAAAGAAATTTGGAAAAGTAAAAAAGTGGGAATTTATATTCCATTGTGAACTCAAAGATTGAGAAATAGAAAAGATTAAGACCCAAGAAAAAGAAATAAAAGACCATAAATGGTTTACTCCAGAGGAGATATATGAGTTAGAGAATATCTTTCCTCAAATCCCTGTACTTCTAAAAAAAGTTATTTCTTAAATAACTCTTACCTGAATCCTTACTCTTGAAAAGAGCAAGGGGCTACAAGATAATATTATGTAGCCTCTATCCCTTCTTAAGGGAGAGAATTCAAGAGAGAGTTCAAACTATGAAACTCACAAAAATACTCCTCACCCTGCTCATTCTCACACTTCCCCTTATTCATGGAAGAGTATTTCAAACTTTGTGATTTGATTTTGGATTCATTGTTTCTGGGAATTTTGAGTTTACAAAAGCTCTGTATTTCAATGTGTTTTCATGTCTTATATTTTTAGTGTTTTTTATAGAAAATATTCTGATATGAGGAAATAAACTCCTCTTGTCTCTGAGAGAAAAAAGAGTTCTCATCGCTATATTTATAACTCTCTGAGTCTCTACCTATTTCTCTCTCTCACCATTTTCATCATTTATATGAGATGTAGAAAAGTGACATACATTTCTACTCATATCTAATCTCCTGTGACTCTACATAGTATTTCGGCAAATTCCCTACACGCAAAGAGCTGGAATTATATATATGTTCATAGCATCTGGGCTTCTTGCCTGTTTTTTAGCTATAAAAGAACTCTACTATCCAAGTTTTGATTACTGAGCGCTTTGACCCAGAGCACTGTGAAGTTTTGGACACCCAAACTATCTCTCAGGTTATTTACTTTTATTGCTTCCATTTATCTTTTGCAGCCCCTCACCTTTTCCAAAGGGGAGGATTCAGGTATGGATTAAAATCTCAATACTACTTCTCTTTCTCCTCACTATTATTCTCTGTAAATCTCTTATTGCGCTCTTTCTCTCTCTTCTATATATTCTCTACGTTTCAGGACTTTGAAATAGATATATTACGAAGACTTATCTCTTTAGTATTGCGCTTTGAACTTCACTAATAATTCTTACGTATATTTGATTTCAGCACCCTGAAAAACTTCATTCTCTTATCTCTCGCTGGTATCTTTGGGAAACAACACTCAGTATTATATTTTCGGATATTAAGATCATATTTTTATGAGCAGGTTTAGAAACACTTCCTTACTCCTTCAGTAGTTATAAAGTTCCTGAGATGTATATTTTTGAAAATTTTGGGTTTACAGCCGACAGGCCTCATAATTTTATCCTCAATATTTTCTACCACTTTTGAATCTTAGGGCTGAGTATATTTTTGTATCTTGTTACTCTACTCTATAAGAGTAAGAGGAGTTATCCCTCAGCTTATAAGTCTGTAAGTATTTCTGTAATTATATTATTCCTCACCTACTGAATATTTCATTATTTTTCTATAAGTTCTTATGTAGTGCTCATATTTACAGTGAGTTTATTTTTTCATAAAGAACATATTAAAAATACCTCAGTAAAATTATTTTTTACTACCCTACTATGCGTAAGTCTACTATGAGCTTTCATGAGTTTCAGGCTCTACGTGTGAGAAATATATTATGCAAAGTGAGAATATAAAAATGCACTGGAGTATATATCTCACCCAGCATATTTATTAAAATTTTGAGAGACTACCAAGGCAAAAGAGTTAGAGTGATTAACTTCTCAACAGAACTTCAAGACTCAAATTATAGTCTCTGGGTCAAAGATAGAGTGATGTGAAAGACTACTGTTAAAATATCCTTCTGCCGAAAATTACTTTTATTGCTGAGAACTCTTAGAGAAAGAGTGAGAAAAAATACTTGCCAAGAATTATTATAATAAAGGACTCCAGAAACTCCCAGATTTATGGAATGATGATTCTGAGTATTGGGATACATATTTTGTAAAACGTACTATCACTGGAAATAGATTCTTTTCAGAAAAGTTTTGAGATATAAACTCCGTCTTGGAGAAAGTATCAAAATAAATATTATTTATCTATATTCATTCATATCATTATAAACTATGCCCTCTCAAACAATACAAGACGCAAAACAAATGCAGGAAGCTATGAAACTCAAGTTTACCTATAGGTATTGAGATAGGCTCCAGTGAGACAAGGAATCAGTAGCAGCTCACAGCTGGAGTATGATGCTCGTTGCTGACTATCTACTTGAGAAGCTATCGATGCTGGCCCCTGGAAAATACGATCTCAACATGCAAAGAGTCTATCAACTTATGAGCTATCATGATCTCATAGAGGCAGAAACATGAGATGAAGACTTGGACCCTAATAATAGTAAAAATCATGACTCAAAATGAGCAAGAGAAACTCAGGCTATGAAATCATTTCCAGGGAAGCTCCCAAAAGAACTACAAAACATTTTTATTTCTGCATATGAGGAACATGAGCGAAGAGAAACCCTTGAAAGTAAATTTGTAAAAATAGTTGATATAATAGAGGCTGAATTCTTTTGTCATGATAAATGATACCTCTTTGAAAACTGGACTCGTGAATTTCAAGAAGAAAAACGACTCCCACACTTTGCAGATTTTCCAGAACTTGAATATATTCAGTGGGATCTTATCGAAAATGCTGACAGTAATTATTACAGTAAAAATAAATAATGCTAAAAATCTGAATCCTCGACTCTGGAATGTGATGACACTACGCTTTGTTAGATATTAAATCACACTTCCCTCAATATGAGTATGAAACCTATCTCGACCACAAAAATGCTCCCTATGGTAATAAAACTGGAGAAGAGATTTTTGTGCTCACAGAAATAGGCTGTCAGGAACTATGGAGTAAATGATGTCATCTCATACTCATAGCCTGTAATACAATTTGTGCGCAGACACTTCGAAAGCTCCAAGATATATATACAGACAAAAAAATACTATGATGTATCATTCCTTCAGTTGAAATTGCGGTAGAAATATCAAATTGAAAAATTGGGCTATTAGGAACTCTCTTCACTATAAACTCAGAAAAGTATCAAAAAGAGATAGCCAAGATTTCTAATAAGCACGAACTATTTGAGATTGCTACTCCAGAGCTTGCTTGATTTGTAGAAAAATGAATATCTCTGCATAGATATACCATTGAATATCTAGACTTACGTATAACTCAGCTTTTGGAACATGATATCGATACTATAGTGCTGGCATGTACCCATTATACCGTGTTTTATGAGTATATTTCTACTCACTATCCTCATCTAAAAATAGTGGATTCAGCCAGAACTCAGACTATTAAATTAGGTGATTATTTAAAAAATCACCCAGAATTGTATATATAGTTATAATATAATATCTCAATAGTCTCTTGTCGAATCTTAAAAACACTTTCCTGGTAGGTGTTTTTTTATATACTGAAAATAGCATTCCTCCAAGGTAATACTTATATAATCCCTTCTCTATGTTAGAGCTCTTAAATAAATTTGCATGGTTTCTCTGTTTTGCTGTAGCATTTGGAGTATCAAGCACCCTATTTTGATGATACGACGGTGCTTGATTTATTATAGCAATACTATCAGCTTTCATATTAAAATGAATATTTTTTCCAAGAGATTATATTCTCTCTCGACTGGTTTTCTTTAAAAAACAATTACTCAAATGAGAGAATGTTTCTGAAACTCATTTCACTCAACAAGAAAGAGTGGAGCTTGATACTGATGAGGACACGGAAGAAGAATATGATTCAGATGAAATTAAAAATATATACCAAGAAGAAATGGAAGATGAGCCAGAACAAGAGAATATTTATTTAGATACTCCTCTTGAAATTACACAAAAGAAAGATGATAAAGAAATAGAAGAAGATATATATCTGAATACTAAAACCTCACAAACGTATAGTCAAAAATCAGATACCACTCATGTACCAAAAGAAAAGAGAGAATTAAATGTATTTGAAAAATTCTTTGCTGAAAATTTGTTATTAAAGGTGTGAGGTATATTTGTATTTTTAGGAGTGCTATTTCTCTTGTGACTTGTTTACACGATCATGGGTCCTGCCGCAAAACTTATTTTATGATTTATCATTTGAGGCCTTTGTTACGCAGCGTGAATATGGCTGGATAAAAAATGATATATTCAGGAATCAAGAACCGTCCTATGAGTCGCTCTGCTCATAAATTATCTTGTGATTCTTTGGGGACGATACTACTTATGAAGTGATGAAAGCTCATCATCCACTATCCTCTCAGTTGGTATAACCTTCTTCTTTCTTATATGTAATACGCTACTTGCTATTGCTACGTCACAAATATATAACTCTCGACCACTCCTTATTTTCGCTTTTGTTGTCGCATATATAAATCCATTTTTATTATGAGAATCATCATCTGAGCCATATACACTTCTTGGATATACAATGATAGTTACATTTGGGGCTATGTTTATGGCATATAAGAAAAAGGATGAAGTACTCTTCCCTCTTTCTTTCGTTTTTGCTGCCGTACTCATACTCATCGCTCCGTGGAGTGATGGATCATGATGGGTGACAAAACTCCTATGTATCAATACACTTTGAGCTATAGGGCTCTATGTATCTACTGTTTTTAAAAAACAATACATGTACGCATTTGAGTTTCTTATTGCAGGAATATTCTTTCTCATAGGATGTATGTGAGTACTCTGATG
>JAWUVV010000046.1:0-17860 GCA_034112165.1 Candidatus Altimarinota bacterium | reverse complement strand
AGCCTATACTGAAACTAACACCTATTACTATGAAAAAGACCACCTAGGCAGTATCCTTGCAATCTCAGACGATACTGGTAGTATCATAGAGGAGTATCGCTACGATGCCTTCTGAAAACCCTACACAAAATGAGAGGACGGCACTATAACAGGCCTCAAGAAATCCCCCGTTTGAAATACGAGATTATACACTGGTCGAGAGTATGACAGATGACTTGGACTGTATTACAATAGAGCCAGATACTATAATCCAACTCTCGGAAAGTTTATCTCTCGAGACCCGATTGGGATATCTGATGATGTGAATTTATATGGGTATGTAGGGAATAGTCCTGTATGATTTACTGATGTGTTTGGATTAGCTGCAAAGGCTTTTGTGAATGCGTATGATGGGTATTTACGAGCTGAAATTAAAGTAGGTCTTATAAACTTCCAAATTCAAGGAGTAAAGGATCGTCGTAAGCAAAATCAAATATTTTTATGATTTTTACTAACTTCAATTATTTCTAATAATTATACTCAAGAGTTATATGATTTGAATAAAGAAAAGGATAGGTTAAGTAAAGTTTTTATAGACAAAGAAGCATTAGCAAAAAAACTTCATTATTCTAGAAATGATTTTAATACTAATACCCCTAATTCCACACAACAAGCTGAAGAATGAGAATGGAATACAGTTATTGCTAGCTACCATCAATATAATATTTCAAACAAAGATAACATTAAGTATGTGTCTTGAGATGGACATAGAGAAGTGATATTTAACAATAGATGAAGAATTGATAATACGATAGAGAATATGGGTACTTACAACTTCTTTTCTCCAACTGGATTATCAAGTAAAAAACATTGGGACTATGATGTACTACCATATAAAAGATGGTGAAACGCAAATTGAGATAGGCAAATTTTTAATTAATTAAATTAATGAATATGAATGATAAACTTAAGACAATGTTCAATTATATACTATTTAATTGAATAGTGGTAAGTTTGACTCTATTAATTTCAATAATATGATATTACTTTAGTATTTTTGGTACATTTTTCTGATTATTAGATTATATGATGTTCTTTATGCCATGATTCTTTTTATTTTTTACACTAAGTTTATCAGATTCTATATGGTATTACTTTTTTTCAGTACTTTTAACGCTTATTTTATATTCTTTTTCTTTAAAGTGGTTATTGAAAATTAAAAAGGTATATGGGTATATTTTTTCAGTGGTCTTTATCCTATTTAATATATGATTCTGAATAGTGATTATAGGTATGATATAAAACAAAGTCTCTAGTTGAAGGGAGGGAGAAGAAAACCTCATGGACTTAGCTGAAATCTCATCTGAAATAAGCGTCAGTACATCTATAAATATGGCATACAGAAACTATATCTACGCAGGTCAAAATATTACAGTATTATAGAAGTATATTTCAGCTTAAAATATATCCTAATTCTACTTAACACCCTGTCCGAATATTGGGGTACCTAACAAACCGTAGAACTGAGACAAACAACGAAGGACTTGGCGAAAGTTGGCGAACTTCTAGAAAGTTTATTAGAAAAATATCTGAGTAATGATATTGATAAAGGAGTGTATAACACGCAAAAAGAGAAGTATGAAGGGAGAAAGATTGATTTAGAAGAGAAATACAAAGCTATTAAGCAGTGAGATAACAATGTAGTGAAGATTATCGAGGATATGTGCGAACTCGCTGAAAGCCTTTCTGAGACTTATAAAAACTGAAATGAGCAAAAAAAGGGTGAGATTATACGATGTATGCAGTGCGAACTTATTTTAACCAAGCAAAAAGAGCTAGTTATAAGGGAAAACAAGCTCTTTGAGAGTATCAGATTATTTAATTTTCAATTATGGTATACCTGAGAGCTTTTGTGTTAGAACTTTTAAGAGTTTATTATCAAAAATTTATATGTCAGATTTAAATGAGCTTAAATTACTGTTACTTAGATACTAATAAATAATTTATAAATTATCATAAATTTTAAATACTTCAGAGTAAGGAAGCTTATCTTTAATATGAGTTTTCCCCAGGTGGATTTTATTAAGATTTAGTATGGAAGTCTTTAGTATATCTTGTCAGTTTTCAATTATATCTTTATGAATTTTTCTTCTATTTGAACAACATCATTTCTCATAATCAGGATAATGTTTTTGAATTAACCTTGTGCAGTTAGTAGATGTTCAAGTATAATTTTCTAAATGCAATAAAATAAAGAGTTCAATGTTACTATTTGAAAATAAGACCGATATATAGTTATCTCAAGAAAAGAAAGAATTTATGGTGTTAATATTAGCTTTTGAATATGCATCAGCATCTAATAGTATATAAATATTTGAATTCGTGCCTTTTAGTTGAGTTTTTGTATAATTAAAATCATGGTCTATTTTTGAATATATAGTATCTCTATTAGCTTCTAATTTATTTTTGGTAGTTCATATTTGTCATAGATTAAATGACTCAATCTTTATATTAAGATTAGCCCTCTTTAACTCTTTTAATGCTTCAAAATAACATTTTTCTGTTTCTCATTCACAGAAAATAAATAAAGTTTTTTTGAGTTTTAGTCCTTTTTTACCCCTCATAGTTTTGCTTCTTTAAGTAAAGAACTAAAATCTCTTGTCAAAGGAATTCAACCTAATGCTCATAAATTATATAATTTCTGAATATCGTTTTCACTTCTAATATCTTCAAAATCATATAATGAATAAAATGTAGTCGCACCATCTCTATTTTTTTCAGTTATTCAAATTTGTTCTTTTTTAAATTCTTTTAAATTCATTAATTCAAGACTATGACTAGTAAAGATAAACTGATATCTTTTTCATAAATCACTATGAATTAATTTTAGTAAATTTTTTACTATATGCGGGTGAAGGTTATTTTCTATTTCATCGAAGCATAAAATTCACTCATTAATAATAGTTGTTATAACCATTCAAAGTATTCAAAAAAGCTTTTGAGTTCACTGTGACTCAATCTGTAAAGGGAAGTATTCTATATTATTTGTTCACTTAATACTATGCCCTAGTTCAATTTGTAAGGATTTTGATTGAGAAAATTTAACATCTTCTTTTTCCATATTAAGGTCGATAACTTTTCACATTGTCTCTTGAATCCTTATATCACATATATCTATATCCGAGCATTTTAGAAATTCTAATGCAAACTTTTTATTATCTTCATTTTCAGTTAATTTTAATAAATCTATTGTTTGCTCACCATTATAACCACTTCATAGACTATTTAGGCTATCAAAAAAATGTAATATACTCTTATTATTTAATTTTCAGTTAAATTGGTCTAATACCCATATAAAAGATGCATTATTTTTTACTTTATCCTCTAATTGTCATTTATATTTAATGAATTCATTATCAACCTTAATATCCTGCTCTTGTCTTTTAAATAAAATTAGTTCATCTGAATTTTTTATTTCAAACAAGTTTTCAGAAATAACCTGAGGACCAAGTAGTTCAAAATTATATTTATATTGTTTATCTCATACAAAGAAACAAATTTCAAAGAAAGAGGTTTTTTTTCTATTGGTGTCATCTAACAAAAAAGGTGTATAAGAAAAATTACTCCTCATAGCAAAAGCCTTTATTACTACTAAGGCTCTTAGTATATTACTTTTTCAACTGGCATTAGCTCAGTATATTACCATGCTTTTCATTAATGTAGTTTTCTTTGAGCTAGAAATATCTATATTAAAAACATTATCCTTTTTTAATCAGTAATTACTAGACTCAAAAGATATATCAGTTAGTTCCTTGAAAGATAAGAAATTCCTGATACTTATACTCTTTATCATATTTTAGGTGGTTATTTAGCATTAAACAATAATATTGTATCATATTTTTATTAATTAACAAATATTTATGCAGTATTATTGCATAAGTTTTTTTTAATTTAATGGTTGTAGAAAATTGATTACTTAGTCTTATTAGTTATAATAAAAATCATTATACTTTTTGCCCTGTATGGGCTTTGAGTGCTTCATCAGTTCTACTAGTATTGTATACTTGCTATTTTGTAACTATATTAATTATGAAAAAACTAACATTAAAATCAGAATATTTTAGAAGTCATTTTATCCTGCAGTAGTTAAGAGAGATTATAACTTCATTAGTAGTAGACTGATTCATAGCAATTCAAGGCAAAGAGTATAATAAAATTATAATTAAAAATTAATTAGTGTCTTGATATAAAAATATCACATATAGTAATTTCGATTTAGATATTGCTAATTGAGAATTATTCGAAACAAGAGAGACTTGAAATAATCTAATTGTTCTTATTAGGAAATGGAATAGTTATATTGAAGAGAATGACTCAAAAAAAAGATTAAGGATTTGGGAGATTATTTCGGGTTCTTTTAATGATATTAAAATCATAAACATAGATTTATGAAATCTTAACATTCCAAGAGGTCAAGATATGTTATTCTTGTACTTAGATAATTCAGTAGTTGATAATATTTATATAGAAGATAAGCAATATACATTACAGAAAATTACTATTGAGTGAAGTATGGGAAAAAAGAGTCTAACTTCACGAATAAAGAAATTACAATTTGATAATTTTCATTTCACAAACGAACAATCTACGTCGATGCATATAGTTAATTTAAAGATTGATAACTTTTACTTCTCAAGAACTGTAAATTCCTCTGAAAAAGTCCAAATATTTTGATGTGTGATTGAAAAATTAATCATTACATGAGCAGATTTATGAAAAATGCTTTTAATAAAAAATGTTATTAGAAACTTATATTGCTCTTGAGTTGCAGTGTTTAATACCGTGTTATTATCAAGTATTATATGAAAAATACATCAAAGCTTTAATTGAATAGAATGATTTCCACCGAATGTTAAACTAGATGATATATCAATGGCTGATGTAAATAGGCAACTGAAAATATCATACGATAATTCAAAAGATTATTGAACAGCAAATAGATTTTATCGAAATGAAATGATGTATCTTTTAAAAGACAAGCATTTTTTAAGTCCTTTCTTATTATTACATTTAATAACATCCTACTTTTGAACTTCTTGGTTCTTGGCATTAGTTTTTATAATTTCACTTTGATTTTGAAAAATTCTTTTTACTGATATTTGATTGTTATGTAATTCCGATATATCTTTAATTTTAGAAAGAATTATCAACAATGTGAATCCATATTTAAATTTAGAGAGTGTAAAAGATTGAATGAGTCCATTTGAATTATTATATTTAATAATGTTGTCATATGGGATATATCAATTTGTTCTATCAATTAGAAGAATTTCTAAAAGATAGTATTTCAATGACTATTCATTTTTCCCCATTTCTATTTCTAAACAGATTTCAACTAAGTTCATTAAACTATTTATTATTTCTTCTTTTTCTGAATCACTATAGTGATTAGGTAACGTTTTTTTGATGCTGTCTCTATCTTTTTCCATGCTTTATTTAGGTAAATAGGTAATAATATTATTCTACAACTCATTCGCATATTTATAAACACTCCGATAGTCATTTTGACAAAGGGAAGTGTGAGTTATATAATGACCATTGGTCATTATAACTATTAAATATAGTATTATTTCACGCATTCCGTCATTAGCTTTTTTTCAAGTAAAGTGTTATTCTAAATATAGATAACACTTTATTGTTTTGTATGGCAATGCTATTTTCTGATTATTCCTTCAAGTCTAGACTTAATATAGATATTAACTGACTTCTTTATTTCATGGAATCTTTTGATTTTATGAATATTAAATACTTAGGAGAAAAAAAGAAGATATATGATAGTGAATATGCTTTTACATGACAACATAGAATTGATGGTTTCAACGATGTACTTGCGCTATGATATTCTTGAGCAATAGATTTATATATATTAGATAGTGACTATCACAATGACTTTTCCACATGAATTGATTTAGATAGCCTAAATGAACAAGAATGATGAGAAATTCACGAAGATTTTTTATATGGAGTATATAATCAATACAAAGATAAAATTCAACAGCATTCACAAATGAAGATTCAAGTGAATATTATGCCTATGAAATTTATGAGTATTTTTATGAAAATAATTACTCAAGAATCAGAGGTATGAAATTATGATAATGAAAAAATTATAGATAAACTTATTGTAAAGATATTATCTAAAACAAAGGGGGAAAATGATTTTAATGAAGAATTAATACTCAAGTATAAACTTATTAATTATATAGATTCTTTTCCTTCTATATTTCCGATATTAGTAGAGTTACAAAATAACTGACATGTTGATTTGCTTTGAGTAGATTTTGTAGAGGGATATTTATATTTTCATATTTCAAAGATATCAGATATTGATGGAATAAATACAAGCGAGATTATAAAAACAATTTGAACAAGAAAAGATATTGATTTAGATTTTAAGTTTGATGGTATAAATATTTGAAGGCAAAAACTTTCTCCTAACTTAAGACTTTTTGCAGAGTTTGTTTTTGTAGAAAACTTATGAGATAAGAAATACAATTGGGGTGATATTGATAATCATATATATGGAAAACATATGGATGGAGATTGATTGGTGAATATAATTAAAAAAATGAATAAAATTCTTAAAGACGAATGATGTGATTTATTACTAAGTTATGAAAGAGATAGCCATGTCTTTATAAAAGAACCTGTTTAGAACCACTATAGAACTTGCTTATGAGTATAAATGTCTTGCCTACCGGTAAGGCTTTATTTTTTGAAGAAATTTCTTTCCACCGACATCAATAATGTCGGAGCACCTAAAAACCTTGCAAGACTACTTTATTTATAGAACTCTAGAGTCATAGAATTATAACATTATGACAAACAAGCTTATACTACAAGATTTGATTCTTCACTTTTGATTAGACCACTTAGAAATATATGGGAGCTTCAAAGATGAAGAGATATTTGAAAAGTTAGATTTTGATAACTCAAATTATTGAGAGCTATCTGATTATACTTTCACTAAGAATGAAGCACCAAAATACAAATACAAGATTCTCTTTTCTAAGGATAATTATTCTCTTTTTGCATATTATAAATGAGATAAGAATTTAAAAGGACATATAAAAACAAAAGACCATATCACGATATACTCTACGGCATTTAGGCTTCTTGGAAAAGAGGAGATATACGGATTTTTAAAAGAATATCTTGAGCTGAAACATTGTAGGAGATTTGATATATGTTTAGATTTAAAAATAGATATTGATGAACTTTTGAAATACTTTGATAACCTTAAGACAGGAAGGGAGTACAAGAAAGAATGACGAATGGAAACAAGATATTACTGACAGGTAAAAAACAGTATGAATAAAAGATATATTGTTAGGGTGTACGATAAGCTCAAAGATATTATTGAGAAGAAGAAAACGAAACTCTACCAGAATTACTTACTTGAAGAATCAGTTACAAGAGTTGAACTTGAGATAAGACCTGAGCTAGCAAAGAATATTAGTTATGAAAAACTCTTTCAAACACCTGAGATTATTTGAATCTATAAAAACTATCTATGAAAAATAACAGATATATTTAATCAAATAAAAGGGGATAGTATAACACTCTATAGTAATAAGCACGAAAAAATAGACCCTGAGTTATATCAGTGAACATATTATAAGAATTTTAAAAAAACAGTTTTCTTATGACATGCTAAAACTATCCATAATCTATGATATTGTCCTGTGAGAGTTTTACTTTCAGAATGATATTTTACACATAAGACCCAAATGGTTTTATGATTTGATTGAATGGAAGATTTGATGAATAGAGAAAAGAAATTAAAAAAATCTTTGAAAGATAATAAAGAGATTAGAGATAACTTTGATGATATACTTTCTAACTTATACAAGTATGGAAAGGTATAAGATAGATTATGAAAAGTATCGTGAGAGATTGGAAGAGTTATACCCTGAAATGAGAGAGGAAGAAAGGATAGAGATATTTGAGATGAGAATTGTTTTTTGGGCAGGAGTAATTGACAACTTCTCGACAATTTATTAACATAATTTAAAGTTAATATTATATTTATTTAGAATCAAATATATAATGACTATATGTATTTGGTTTTAAATTTAATTTTTGAGAGTATGAGTAGATATAAAGCCATAAAAATAAAAGTAAAAGAGATTTGTAGTCATATATTATTAGTATTGTTTATAATACTAATATTACCTTTCATATTACTTTCACGTATTTGAAGGTTTTTAGAAAAATATGATTATTTTAAATGGGGTTTTAAAATTATATGAAAATTTATTATAATTATGTTTTTCATTTTCATAAGTAGTTCTATTTGTTTATTTTTTATAAAAATTCCTATTTTAGGAGTACTTTTAGGTGTTGATAACTCACTTACATATACAGATAATGTACAATTATCACTTTATATATTTCAACTATTAATAATTAGTTTTTGAATATTCATTTGATACCTTAATTTTAAGGAATTAATGAGAAAAAATATTTGAGACCATTACCCAAAGATAAAACTTGTTAGTCTTAAAACTAAGAATAAAAAAGATATACCTATTACTGAGGTTGCACTTATATTTGAAAACATTGGTGAAAATATAGTAGAAATAAGAATTTGAGATATTAGCTTTCGTTGACAGAGTAATTTAGATAATCATAAAAAACAAATCAAGATATATAATAATATAAGACCATGTAAGGAAAATTTTTTTCATGAAGATAGAGATATGCGTTTTGATACAGAATTTTGAAATAATGTACTTTATAAATCAGATAAAAAAGAAATGATATTAAAACTTTATAACTTAGAAGGTTATCGCACAATTCAAAATTTAGAAATTGAGATTTTTTTAAATTCTTACTGAGTTGTAAAGAAAGGTATTATTATAACTAAAAATGAATTTCAGTCATTAAATTTTAAATTAGATAAATTTATCATCGTATAAGAACATGAAAGTAATAATATACTATAGAAAATCTACTGATAGAGATGATTATCAAGCAAACTCTCTAGAACATCAATTAGCTAGCTGTAGAAATACAGCTACTTCTCATTCTTTTGAAGTTGTAAAAGAAATCTGAGAAAGCCGAAGTGCGAAAACTGAGTGAACTCGAGCAGGGTTTAACGAACTTATCAAGATATGTAAGACTTGAAAGATAGATTATATAGTTATTGATGAAGCTAAAAGGCTTTCTAGAAATAATTTAGATAGTGCTAGGATTATAGATTTATTTGATAAATGACATATTAAAGGAATCTATAGTTCGGGGAGATGCTATCTTACAAAACATATAAATGATATATTCTTGTTACAACTAGATTTATCTCTTTCTAAAATGGATAATGCTCATAGAAGTAAGGATATTAAAGATAAAATGACTACTTGTATAAACAATACAGGGAGATTTTTATGGAAAGCTCCTTTTGGATATAAAAATGTTACTATCAGAAAGTGACACAAAGATATAGTGATAGATAAAAAAGAGGCTGATATAGTGAAGGAAATATATAGTTTAAGACTAGAAAATAAAGCCTACAGCACTATCGCGAATATTTTAGAGGAAAAGTATGGAGAAAAGGTTAAATTGAAGTACAACGCAAGTAGAATCCATAAATTGGTATGAAAAAAGTTTTATTATGGAGTATTTACTTGGAATGGAAAAGAGATTATTGGAAGCCATAAACCTCTTATTACTAAAGAGATATATGATAAAGCTAATTGAGTAGGGCAATGAGTACATCAAAAGAAAAATATTGATAATACTAAAAAAAGAGCTTATAGAAAATATCCTCTAAAGTGATTAGTAAAAGATGTATCTTGAATATATCTTACAAGCTATACTCAAAAAGGGCATATATACTATGGGAATCAATATAGAAGTACTGAAAAAGTTTCTATAAATGAGACTAAGCTTTTTAATACTATTGGAGAGTATATTAAAGCAAATGAAGTAAGTAATAGTATTCTTACGAGTATTGATAAAGATTTAATATTAGAACTACTCAGACAAGACCAAGCTAATAGTGGAGATAGCTCTGTTTATATCGATAATGAAATAGATAAACTTCAAATCAGACAAGATAAGCTTCTTGATATGCAGTTAGATGAAAAGATAAGTGAAAAAGTATATTTAGAGAAAAATAATAGAATTGAGAATCAGATAAAAGAACTTCAAGAACAAAAAGAAGCTATAAAAAATGATGATTTTGAACAGAAGACCCAAATAATGTTAGAACTAGCAGGAGGCTTTTATAGAAGCTATTTCTCAGCAAATGAAGAGGGAAAAGTACAAATTATCAAAAACCTCATGTTAGAACTTTTTGTAACCAACAAAAAAGAGCTAAGAGTAGAGGAAAGTCCGCTATTTCAAAGCTCTAAAATGTTGTTAAATTCTTTTGGTATTCCCACGGAGAATTGAACTCCGATCTCAGCCTTGAGAAGGCCGCATCCTAACCATTAGACGATGGGAACAGATATTCCCGTAAAATAATTACGGGAAATGCAGCCTCATCTCTCCTTGAGGAGAGAATGGAGAGAGGTTTATTACGCTGCGAGTTTTGCTCTTAGTTCGCTGAGAGTCATCTCATCAATGTCTGTAGTAACACCAGTTGCTCTTGCTGTCCCCATGATAGTTTTCATAGCTCCTGCAAGATCATATGCGTTAAGATCAGGCATTTTTTCTTCTGCTAATTCTGTAAGTTGAGCCATGTTAAGGTGACCAACTTTTGTTTTTTGTGGTTCAGCTGAACCTGATTTTAGGTTGAGTTTACTTTTTACAAGTGTTGAAGCAGGTGGTTGTTTTACAACGAATGTAAAACTTCTATCTTCAAAAACGGTAATAACAACAGGAAGTTTCACTCCCATTTTATCTTTTGTTCGTTCGTTGAACTGAGATGTAAAGTCTTGGATAGGTACTCCGTATTGACCAAGAGCTGGACCTACTGGAGGAGCTGGATTAGCTTGACCACCATTGATCTGTAACTTTATATATCCTTTTACTTCTTTTGCCATGGTAATTTTTGTATTTTTTAAATAAAATTCTTTTCCTCTCCACTTTGACTAAAGGGGAGATGCCTAAAAGGCAGAGGGGATTGTGAATAAAAATATATGTGTTTTTTAAAGTGACGGAATACTGGGTAACTGTATCTCCCCCAAACATATATACTTTTGCCTGCGTCCCTGATGAAATGCAGGACTTTAGAAGCAGAGGGATTGTATAAAAATCCCGAAAAATTGCAAATTTATCTTTTAGGGACAAGGTAGGTGTAAGCAAGAGTAGCAGCTACTCAGGCAATACAAGCTGCGGCAGTTAATTGGGTGAGAAGGGCATCTTGTCAGGCTATGATTCAAACGAGAGACCAAACTAACACTAGAGAAGGGATAAAGCTGTTATATTTCACTATAAAATACATATTAATAAGCAATCCTCAAACAATAGAGATAAACGTCAGCTCTAGTGGGAAGAAATAGATTTCGTATGATACGAGTACCAAGTGTAAGTTCGCAAGAGAAGCCACTATAATCCATCATAGAAATAGGTCTACAACTCATTTGAAAAAGAGCGATTCTGTTCTACTTTCATAAAATAAAATCATGAGAAGATAGAGAACTCCTGCCATTACTATAAGGCTGCTTCCAGTAAGTAAAAATTGAGATGGTATGAGCCAAAGTGAAGAGAGTATTTGAGCTGCTCATAGCAATATAGCATTTTCTCTGCTGATCATAATCTTTTGGAGAGCCTGAAAAATTCAAATAACAACCCAAGAGAGATAGATGATACTCCAGATACTAAATGTAAATACTGCTGGAGTGAAAAGTGTTGGATAGAGCGCAGATACTTGACCTTGATCAAAAGATCCTAGAGGGATTACAGTAGCGAGTCCAGAAAAAATAACTGAGATGATTGCCGAAACGAGCAAGATGTATCGAGTTTTCATAGTGTATAAATTAGTACATATAATATGTAGCCTCTTTCCCTTAGGCTTAAGGGAAAGAATTCAAGATAGGGTTATTCTATCTATTTGGGTCACTACTCACTATCTGCTCTTCATAGAACGAAGCTACAATCTGTATCCCTACATGTTCTGCTCCGGCAAAGAAGAGTCCTTGTCATACGGCAGAATTAAGAAGAATATATTTTTCTTGTTCTGTAAGTTTAAAGATATTTTGCAGCGCATCAATAGAGGCTGTAGATTGTTTTAAGAGTACTTGAATAGATGAATTAGTAATGATAGGTTTTCCGTACGCACTTTGCGCAAAGTCTTCTACATCCTGAGTAATAGTAGTAATCCCAAGATTATATTTACGTGCCCGTTTTACGAGTCCAAAGAGGAATTTTGCAGAGTCCTCATGTTGCATTATATTCCATGCTTCATCGACTACGAGAATACGTTTTTTGTTGCTTGAGCGCACCATATTCCATATGTAATTGAGGATAACGTACATGGTAGTAGGCCTGAGAACATCATCTAGATCACGAACTGAAAATACTTGAAGTCCTTCTTTGAGATCAATATTCGTTCTCTTTGAGAATATACCTGCAAATATACCAGCTGTATATTTTTCCATACGTATAACGAGAGATTTAGCTCCATCCATAGTATCCAGAACATCTTGCAGGTCATTCATGATAGGAATTTCTTTTCCTACTATACTATCATCTTCTATAGTGATTCATTTAAGAGAATACACGGTTATGAGCGCCTTTTCCATAAGTGATTCCTCTTCTGGAGTGAGTTTCCCAAGTAGGAGATTCATAAGTCATAGGAGATTTATCACCGCTGACCTGAGGAGATCTCCAGGTTTTTCATCATGATCCTTCATTCCCATAGGAAGATCAAATGGATTGATACGATAATTTGAATTGAGAGAAACATCGAGATAACTCCCACCTACCGTATCTACGAGAGGTTTATATTCATTTTCAGGATCAATAACGATGACGTCAATTCCCATCATGAGCATTCTGAGTATCTCAAGTTTTACGGCAAATGATTTACCAGAACCCGACTTGGCAAATACAACCATATTCGCATTCTCACTTTTAAATCTATCATAGAGTATGAGAGAGTTATTATGTGTATTTACTCCATAGAGTATCCCATCATCATGAGAGAGCGTACTGGATGAAAAAGGGAAGGTAGTAGAAAGACCTCATGTGGAAATATTTCTATAGACTCCAAGCTCATCCTTAGCAAAAGGGCCTGTGGCTATAAATCATTGTTCAGCTCTGAGGAATGATTGTTTTTGGAGGACATTTCTCCCGGCGAGTATAGTTTCAATGTCTTTTCCGGTCCTGGTAAGTTTTTCTTCACTATCAGCGTATACCGTTATATAGAGCCCCATATGGAAATACTTTTCCATTCCTCTTGTGAGTTTTGCTCGAAGCTCTTCAACATCCTGAATCTGCGCCTCAAGTCCTGGGTCATTTATGAGACCTTTTTCTGCGTTCATACTTCGCTCTGAGTGGAGCTGTGTAAGTCTTTTCCTAAGATATTTTTGTACAAATGCTGATTCGATAGGATAGACATAGAGACTCATATCAAATTTTACATCCCAGTTTATTACTGGAGAGAGCCAGTTTCCTTCTAAAAAGTTTGGATAGGAGTATACGAAAAATGTCTTTGCGTAGGTATTATTAATACGGATTTTATCATTATGGACCTTCATAAATGCTGGAGCAATAGCATCTTTTATATAGGCAAGTGCTTCTTTGTAATCCTTTTCAGCTGAGAGTACTGCTTTTTTTTCAGCATTTTTAGAAGCCTCCTCTGTTTTGGATGGCTTTTTATTTTTTGTAGATTTTATTTCACTGCTGGGAAGGAATCAGCTCACATCTCAGGTATATCTATGTTTTACAAGCTCAATGAGCTTTTCTTGATTGGTCAATTATATAGGTGTGAAAGAGCTAATATTTTGGCTCTATACTACTGCCTGTTATAATATTGTAAAGAGAGTTAGGATGAGTCTTCTTTACAAGATACAAAAAAGAGGATTTATAATATATCCTCTTTATTTTTTTATTTATTTCGTCCATTTCCATTCTGTGATAAAATCATCACTCATTTCTTCACTACAGTCGTCAGCCTCAATATACTCTGGGGATTCATATTGAATGGTTACAAGCGTCACATCATCTAATTGAATATGTTTGTATCACATGAATTGAGAAAGAGTAATTGAGATATTTTTAAAGATACTTCGGGCTGTCTTTATTTTATGAGTTCCAATTACAGGGGAGGATTCGATAGTACTTACGAGTAAATCCTCACCGAACATTTTTTCATTTCCATCACGTCTACTTTGATTAATAGCCTCTGTAACACCATCAGAATAGAGTATAATTACATCGTTTGGCTCAAATGCTATTTCTCTTTCTTTGAGTAATTTATGAATATTTTTTGTCATTCAAAGGGCGACTCAACCAGATTTTATTTTATGACATTTTTGCTCTTTGTGTTTATATATCATAAGATATTCATGCCCAGCTCAGGTTATATACATTTTTTGCGTCTTGTCATTCCATCGTATCATGAGCATACTCATCAGGAGGTTCGCTTTAACTCGAGGCTTAATAATATCATTTGTGAGCGCGAGGATATGATTTCATTTATCAGTTACTTTTACGTATCCACTGACTAGAGCGTTTACCATCATCATAATAAAACCAGCTCAAACTCAGTGCCCGGTGGCGTCCCCAACATAGATATAGTGATTATCTCATTGGCTTATAACATCATAACTATCTCCTCCTATTTCTCAGGCTGGAATTGATTTTGCAACTATTTGTAGGTAAGGGACTTTATGAGGTTTTTTATCAAGAAGTTTTCACTGTATTTCACCAGCTAAGTTTACCTCTGACTTTATTTCTTTTCCATGGAGAAACTCTGATTTAATATTTTTGAGTGTTCCAAGCGTCTTTGTAAAAAATAATAATATATAGTTGAGATGCGGGTTGCTCGTAGTGTATGATCATATTTCATTATCTTTGAGAGATCCTACAAGAAATCGTTTTATTGCATACTCCAGCTTCTTGATAGGAGTATCATAAAAATAAAATATTATTCCCCTTACTATGAGAAACATTATTACTGCTATTATACCTCATATAAAAAACCAGAATAATAATCCTGATGCTGGTATAATGGAATGTAGATATGATATTCCAAAGACACTCAAAAATATAGACATGAATATTAGAATACTACTTATGTGTTTTGCGTATTTCATAGTTACTTAAATGATTACTATGTAAATGCTACCACTGTTTTTATAATATTGCAACAAAGGGGCACCTTTTTTTTGTTTTTAACAGGACTTGTGTAAGTCTGTTTGATTCCGTATTTAATGGGCTTATAATTTATGCACGTTATATAAATGAAAAAAATACTATTTCTAGGGTTAAAGCCTAAAGAGTAGTACAAAAAAACAGAACACTGATGTATTAATTTTTTATCTAAACACAAAAAAATGGCCTGAGAAAATATTATTACTTCCATAGATATAGGAACTTCAAAAATCCGAACTCTCATTGGAAGTTTCGCGCAGGAAAAATCGAGAGATTTTCATGTACTGGGTGTATGAGCTGCAAATTCATATGCTATTAGAAAATGAAATATTCTTGATATGGAAGAATTCAAATCAAACTTAGATTCCTCTCTCGAAGAAGCCGAAAAAATGTCAGGTGAACAAGTCGCTTGAGTAAATATATCTTTCAATTCATCTTCATTTGATGTCGTTACGAGTAAGTGAATCATTGCTGTTTCATGAGATGAAATATCATCTGAGGATATTGATAGAGTATTAGATATGGCTCGAAATGGGGTTGATCTTCCTAATAGAGAAATACTGAAAGTTGTACCAGAATACTTTATTGTAGATTTAGAAGAGGGAGTAAAAAATCCAATTGGAATGTCAGCTCGTAAGCTAGAAGTTATTGCAAACATATTTTCCATGAATAAAAATATTCTTGGAAATATGAAGAAAGCAGTAGCAGATGTTGGAATAGAAATATATGATATATTTCCTAATCTCCTCACAAGCGCTGAATGAGTTCTTACAAAAAGACAAAAAGAACTCTGAGTAGTATGTATAGATATGGGAGCTTCTACCACATGAATTACAGTATATGAGGAATGAGTCCTAAAGTTTTCAACCGTTATTCCAATAGGGGGAGATAGTGTTACCAATGATATTGCGCTATGAGCTCGAACATCAATTGATATAGCAGAATCATTGAAGCTCTCACATGCTACAGTATGACTCAGTGAAGAAACAGATAAATCATATGAAATCAATTTAAGCGAAATTTCAAGTAGCGAAGAAGGGACGATTTCAAATATATATCTCTCTCAAATAGTGACAGCAAGATATGAAGAAATATTTTCATTTATATCATCTGAGCTCAGAAAAATAGGCAGGGACGGTATGCTCCCAGAATGAGCTATTCTTGTATGAGGAGCTGTGAAACAACAAGGACTTATAGATACGGCAAAAAAAGTCCTCAGGCTTCCTGTATTTATAGGACTCCCAGTTGAAAAAGAGTCACTGAGTGAAACATCTATTTCTGACCCAGTATATGCTGGAGTGGTATGAAATCTTATACTTGGAAATAGATATGGCCGTAAGGGAAGTCCACTTGGTATAAACCTAGGATGAATATTTACCTCTATCGCGAAAGTATTTAAAAAAATACTTCCATAAAAATACAAAAAACTATTACTTATTACATTTTATTATAAACATATGAACATGAGAGACGATAAATTAAAAAGCCTGCTTTCAAGCAAAGGACCAAAACCAGCATCACGAGGACCTGAAGAAGTAAAACTTTCAGGATCTATTTCTCCAGTTGCAAACATAAAAGTTGTTGGAGTTGGATGAGGATGACAAAATGCCGTAAATAGAATGATCGAAGCAGGGCTAGAAGGAGTTGATTTTATCGTTATGAACACTGATGTTCAGGCTCTCTATGGTTCACTTGCAGAAAATAAAATCAATCTTGGTAAAATGATTACTGGAGGACTTTGAGCTGGATCAAGTCCAGAAGTTGGTAAAAAAGCAGCAGAAGAATCTAGAGAAGAAATCAAAAGTTATTTAGAAGGAGCCGATATGGTATTTATTACTTGCGGTTTGTGATGAGGTACTGGTACCTGAGCCGCTCCAGTAGTTGCTGAAGTAGCAAAAGAGCTTGGAGCACTTACTGTTGGTGTTGTAACTCGCCCATTTAGTTTTGAAGGCCAAAATAGAACTTCAAAGGCTATGGACGGTTTTGATGAACTGAAAGAAAAGGTTGATACGCTTATCACTATTCCAAATGATAGAATCCTCTCTATTATTGATAAAAAAACTCCACTGCTTGATGCTTTTGGAATTGTTGATGAGGTACTTAATCAAGGGGTACAAGGTATTTCAGATCTTATCACTCAGCCTGGCCTTATCAATGTTGACTTCGCAGATGTACGATCAGTAATGAACTCAGCTGGTTCAGCACTCATGGGAATTGGATATGGTTCAGGTGAAAACAGAGCTATTGAAGCTGCTCGAAGCGCAATTGATTCTCCACTTTTAGACTTATCTATTGCAGGAGCAAAAGGACTTCTTTTCAATATCACAGGTGGAACTGACCTCTCAATGTTTGAGGTTGATGAAGCTGCAAAGGTTATCACAGATAGTGTTGATGGAGAAGCTAATATTATATTCGGTGCAACTATTAGAGAGGATTATGAAGGTGAAATTAAAATTACAGTTGTGGCAACTGGATTTGATGAAGGAACAAATAAAAAGTACGAAGACACAAAATCTCAAAGTTCATCTACAAATGGAGCATCAATATTCGGAAAACG
>JAWUVV010000045.1:0-52562 GCA_034112165.1 Candidatus Altimarinota bacterium | reverse complement strand
CTTTGAAAGGTCTACCTTATAATCAAGCTCAATCCCTCCACTCAGGTCAAGACCCAGCTTATAATCAGGACCAGAAAATGGAACTTCTAAACCAAAGTATCCCCAAGGCATAGCAAATAATAGGATAAAGAATCCTCCAATGAGCGTAAAAAACAGTTTAAAAATCAGTGATTTCATAAAATAACTCAACTCTCTCCTGAATCCTCTCCCTTTAGAAAGGGAAAGGGGCTACATTTGAGATAAATAAAATAATGACAATATTGTATTGAAAAATAGCAAATACTAAAGGTTAGCTTATAATAATATTTGACAAATATTTAATATAGCTTATTTAATAGATTAGCTTTCAAAAAAACTCAGGATTAATCCTGAGTTTTTTGTATTATTTCATTTTGTTCATCTTTTTTCTTTCTCGCAAGCTGACCACAAGCAGCGTCAATATCGTCTCACATGGTAGCTCTAATAGTAGATACTACTCAGTATTTCTGAAGTGTCTTTTGAAATTTTTCTATGATAAATCTTGGAGTGGTAGTATATCCGTCTGATGAAGTTCCCTCTCAGGCATTGTAGGGTATGAAGTTTACGTGAGCGAGTCTTCCCTCTAGTAATTTTCATAGTTCATCAGCGAGTTTAAGGTGATCATTGACTCCGTTGATCATGATATATTCATAGAATATTCGCTTGTTTGTCTTTTCAGTATAATTATCAAGACTCGCCATGAGTGTTTTCACGTCATAGGTATGATCTACTGGCATGATAGTCCTTCGAATTTCATCATTTGGAGCATGAAGAGAAACAGCGAGAGATGTTTGTGGAAAATCCTCTGTAAATTTATTAATTCCTGGAACAATTCAGCACGTTGAAACAGTAACTCTACGATTAGACATATCAAATTTCTTTTGGTCTGTAAACATATAGATACACTCCTTCATAACATCATAATTTAGCATGGGCTCTCCCATACCCATAAATACAACATTTCTAAGTCGTGATCCCTCGTCATGTACGAGTTTTGCAGCGTACATAACCTGCTCCACAATTTCATGAAGTGGGAGGTTTTTTTGAAGTCATAGCTTTCATGTCGCGCAAAATGTACAAGCCATAGGACATCCTGCTTGGCAAGATATACACAGAGTATTTCTCCCTGATAAATGTCGCATCAAAACAGCCTCAATTAAGAGATTATCTGTCGTTTTAAAAAGAAACTTACTAGTCTGGTCATTTTTAGAGGTAGCTTGATGCTCCACGTGAAGTGATTGATAGAAACAGTTTTCTTTTAAGAGTTCTCGCAAGTCTTTAGGTATAGTCTGAATATCATCAAAGTTAGTGATGAAATTTTTATAGATCGCATTTTCTATTTGACCGTACCGGAATGCAGGAATTTTATTTTCTGCAAGAAGCGCTTTAAGCTCTGTCTGATTATGTATTGAAAAACGTGTCATATTTTTGAACGTTTAGGTTAAGGCTCGGGGATTGTATAGAAATTTGTATCTTTGTAAAGCCAAAAGTATTGTGAATTTATAAAAGTTTTTTATACTTATTTTAAAGTTCTATTTTTCCAAAAAATACAGATGAAATATTCACTGAGCTGAACATCAATAATTGAGTCAATGATTGTACTACTTGTGGTAGTCACAGGTATTACTTGAGTCTATGGGCTACTAGTATCTTCTCAGAAACTTGCAAATTCTACATCCAAGCGAATTGAGGCAATTCAAATTGCGCGAGATGGCTTAGAGGCTTTTACAAATATCAGAGATACTAATTGGATCCTCTATGGGGCAGATTATGAAAATTGCTGGAATGTATTAAATTATAATAATGCTTGTATTTGAATTTCTGGAGTAACGAATGATATCCGTCATAATGTAAATGAGTGATTTAAAATTTATAGGAACTCTGAAAATAAATTCCGTTTAGCTCTTGTATCCTATGCTACTTGAGAAACATATGCAGATGCATTATACAGGAGTGGCTTTGAAATCAGAAAAGAATCAGCTAATTTGTTTTATACTCAATCGTGAGGGATAGTATATTGAGTATGAAGTGATCCTTTTTATACCAGAGAAATACAAGTAGATTATTTAGATAACAGTTGAATGTCTCTTTGAGGTTTACTGTCAGATAATGATAGAATGAGAGTAACAGCTGTCGTTCAATGGAATGATATCGCAAAACAAGAACCTCAGAAACTAGAGATGAGCACAATATTAACTAATTGGAAAGCAAAAAAATAATCTCTCGCAAAGCGAGAGATTATTTTTTTAAGTATTTTCTAATACTTGTTCTATATCATTAGGGATGTCTCATCTTTCCATATCTTTTAATTGTTGAGGTTGAATACTATCTTTCAACTTATCAACTTGATTGAGTGTTCCCATTGCCTTTCATTGAATAAGATCAGAAACTGTAACTGTTTGTTTTTCATCTCAAGACTTTATATATTCATACTTTCACTCTCATAAACTTCTTGTAGGAATTTTTGAACTAGATCCTTTTTGAGAGTAGTTCATAACTCAATTTACAAATTTATCAATAAGTTGCTTATGTTCTCAATGCTTTAATGCGTCAGCATTTGCACCTGCATCAATAACCTGATCGAAATATATTCCCCAATCATTTAATCTATTAAACGGTCCAGTTGGAGCATTATAAGAACTTAGAAATCTAGTATCAGTATTAAGACTCGTGATTGCTGCAAGAAAATATCTGATATTATTATCAAGAAGTTTTCTCTGCATTTTCTCATTTTTAATTGGATCAGGGTCATATTTTCGCTTTGGAATTGCTTCAAACTCAGCAACGATTTCATTCCACATAACAGGACCTGATTCATGTTTTGCCCAAGAACCTCAGGTTCGAAGCTCTAACATTTGCTTTGTACACCTATATATATCTATACCTGACGTCCCGGCTCAGGCAAATGCATCTGCCATGAGTGCTTCATTTTTTCAATAATCACCATCGGCTCTTACGTATCATACTATTTTATCATAATAGTTTGAGAAGACGCTTGACTCGTCTTTTTCAAAAAATATCATTTTATTGTGAATATCATCCTTGTCTCATGTGTTGAGCATATAGAGAATATTCGTGAGAACTTCCCCATATTTTTCATAAAATGCTATTGTCTTTTTTTGCTTATCTTTTTCATTAGTTTTTGTGAATCTATCATTAAATATAGATTTAGCTTCAGACTCTATTCATGAGTACCCCCTATGTTCTAGACGTTTACATGCCTCCATAATAGTGTTATTCACCAGCTCGATATCTCCATGATATGACATCATCCTGAGCATCATGAGCATACGCGAATCTCCTGGGAAATTTTTCATCTTATCCAAGATATCTTTTTCAAAATTATATGCCATTCCTGAAAACATTACCACAAATGGTATCATGTTCATTTGCTTCATAGTTCATCACTTATCTACCACTGTTTCAAGCCATCACATAGCATTTGGGTAATTTCCTGACTCTAATTCTGACATTCATCCTCTTAGTCTATCCTGAATATCACGTTCATTTCATCCGTCCAATTTTCATGTATCATATTCCTCTTCTTTTCATGTACCTCGCTTTTTCTTAAGCTCTTTATCGAGTTTCGACCGTCTCTGAATACCATTAAATCATCCTGGTTTTGTCTGCGCTTTCATGAGCATATATACTAATTGCTCTTCTGTAGTATTTTGCTTAGGTTCTTTATCGTTTTCTGCATGTACTTCAACCCAGACTTTATCTCAGATACGGCCTCACATTTTTTGATACCAAAAATATTGCCCTTGGTATTTATAAAGTTTCTTCGCACAAAGAGCTCCATATTTTTCGAGCATATAAAACATCCCAGCTTCTTTTTTGTATTCAGGAGTTCTTGGATCAAGGAGCCAGCTTTCAATCATAGCGGTCGCAATTCATGAATTTATTCACTTGAGTTTTTCAATAAACTCATCCATATTCTTTTTTTGTGTTTGCTCAACACGTGATTGGAATTCTGTTTTTCAATCTTGACCTAAAAGTGACCCAAACATTTTAAGTGCAAATTGGTTTGCTTTTTCATCATCTCACTCATTAAGCATATTTGTGATCTGCTCAATTGCTGTCTTTGATCACTTAATTGCAGCAGCTAATGACATTCACTGAAAGAACCATGTAGAAAATTTTCATTCTTCCTTAGGCTTTGGGATTCCTTGCATTTCCTCTTGGGCAACTTTTCATTCTTGTAAACTACGAAAACTTAACTTATTCTTTCTAACATAATGGTCTAGTATTCATACATCCATTACATATTCTTGCTTTTCCACAGAAAAAATCTCTCCAGATTTTGTGTCTTTCCCTTCTTTTTTATCAAACTTCTTTCTATCTTTTACTTCTCAAAAACTCACTATAACTCTACTTCCATCTATAGAATGGATTTTAAGTAGTTCATCATTAGAGCCTGCTGGAGGCACTAAATAATCATATTCTACCTTAAGTTTTGAATTTTTATTCTTTATTTTATTATTATCAATTTCAAAACCTTGCCAAGATTTATATGCATCATCCCCTTGAGTAAATAATTCTCAAAAATCCTTAATATTAGAAACTCTGCTGGCTTTTTGTGTTTTGAACTGCTCTATAAATTCTACAAAGCTCACTGTTTCATCACCATTTAATCATCTCAGAACTACTAATTGATTTGTAGTCTCAATACTCGATATAGAATAAATGTCTCATTTTCACTCTTTCGTCACAAATGCAGTTCATACATCAAAACCGAACTCTTTTCCTGATGGATCTATCTCATCAATCGAGTTTTGAAGCGTTACTTTATTATTTCATTCTAATCATCGAAGTAATGTAGCTTTCTCATCTTGCATCTGAAAAAGCTGTTGAAGCTCTGTATCTTTCTCCCATTCACTTGTTGATATATTATTTTTTCTTAACTCCTCTTTTCTCTCTCAAATTTGTTTCGTTAGACGATTTCTATCTTGTGTCAGCTCAGACCTATCTTGAAAAGTACCATTATCATTGGTGTCCTTTACTTCTCCAGTCTGGATTTTATGTTGAAGCGTTTCAGGAGAAATAATATTTATATTTAAAGGGACATCCCCTTTTGTCGCATAGTCAATAAACTGTGAGTAATTTTGTCGAGAATCATTTATGAGTGAAGAGTCATATATTCATACTCATCGCTCTCTGATAATAAATGTTCAAGCACTTGCAAGCGAAACTATATCAGCGAAAACCTGTACCTCTACAGTATTTCATGACTCATCCTTTTGAGTTTGAGTAATTATAAGAGTTGACCCTGCTTTAAAATTGTCTATTCCTTGTATATGATTCACTCAAGAAAGTATTTCTTTCATTTCTTCTGTAGTTTGTATACTTTTCTCAGCCAAATCTTTATCGATTTTCTTAAGCATAGCATCAAAATCAGCTTTGAATTTTTCAAAGAAAAAGTTTTGCTCAAAGAGTCTATCTTGCGCAGCCGCAGAATTAAAGAGTCCTTGAGTAGAGAATATAAGTTCTTCATCACTTATATTTGCTATATAACTGTCTAAATTTACTCATTTAAATAATCCAGTATCTAATGAAGCCTCAAGAGCTCTTTTCTTTATCGTATTAGCATCGTTCTGAGAAATAATATTAAGTTTTCTCGCGTCAGCAATAGATATACTTGGCATAAACGTCTCGAGTATTCTTTGTTTTTCTGAAACAGTCATAATATCTGATTCAAATAAGTTCATTATATCAGATATTTCTAATTGTTCTCTTCTTTGAAATTTAGAAACAGTCTCCATAAATCATTGCTTAAGATGTGGTTCAAGCTTATCATATCGACTTTCTATATTAAGATCTTGAAGTATATGGGAAACCAATCTTCGTTTTGGAGTATTTTTTTTATACACTCAAGCTAAAAATTTCTCACGCTCCTGATCTCAATTAAGAAGTGTTTTTAAATCTGCCTCAGAATATATGTCATCGACAGCTCAAGAAATATATTTTGTATAATCTCAAGAAGAAATATCAAATTCCTGAAGAAAAATATTCCTCAAAGTTATTTTCTGTGAATTAATTCAAGCTAAAAAGCTTCATAATTCTCGTTTTATACTTCAAAGATCAATATTTTCAGTATTAATATTTAATCATGTGAATTCTCACTTAGTCGCTTTAAATTTTTCTAATTCTTTCAATACATCTTCTGGAACCTTATTTGCTGCATTAAGTTTCTTTGCAAAAGTAAGTCTATCTGACTTTGAGTTCAGTTTTTCTGAAACATAACTCTTTATGAGTTTTGAGTAAGAGTTATTATTATAATCACTGCTTGAGTTTACTCAATCATCGATGTTTTCTGAAGCATTTTCAGTATTTGGTCCAGTCATTATCTATGACTTAAAAAATATTAACTATACTATACTATAAAATAGCCAAAAAATCAAAAAAAGACTCTAAGAAAATAACTTGTAATAAATACACACACTTATAACATATAAATAACTATTTTTTTAAAGATACTATTATGATTTTAGTTTGAATACTTGTAAGCATCATTATGTTTTCAATTATAGTAATTTTGCACGAATATGGGCATTATAAAACTGCTCGAATATTTGGAATACATATAGAAGAATTTGGTTTAGGAATACCTCCTAGAGCTAAAAAGTTGTGGAGAAATAAAGAAGGGACTCTCTTTTCACTCAACTGGATTCCACTGTGAGGTTTTGTAAAAATAGCTGGAGAATCAGAAATATTTCTGGGTTATTATAGTAAAAAATGAAAGCTCTATCCACAAAATGAACTCCTCAAAATACTCTCATCTTGAGAAGAAATCTATGATAAAAAATGATGAGCTATAACAGCGCAAGAGAGGAAATTTTTGCAAGCTCGAATCAATAGTCAAAAAACAGGGGCAAATTTCTATGAAAAAAATATTTTTGCAAAATCTGCTGTTCTCCTCGCTTGAGTGATAATGAATTTCCTTTTAGCTGGAGTAATATTTTCAGTTCTATTTTTTATTGGAGTGAAACCAGTATGAATAAATACGTTCATTGAGACTGATGTCCCTTCTAAAATAATCCCAAGCTATAGTGACGCAATAACTGAGGGAATACTTATAGAAGAAAAATGAATTGTTTTATATCCTATAGAGTGATCTCTTGCAGAAAAATCATGAATTATACAAGGAGATATACTTACTCAAATAAATTGAGAAGATATTCTAGATATACAGACTACTCAGAATGTAATACAAAACAGTAAAGATACCAATATTATCTTTACTGTTTCAAGTGCTCCATGTAACGATACGAAAAATTGTATTTCATATGAGAATAAACCAGTAACTATAAAAATAGGAGATGACTGACGTATCGGGAGTTATCTCTCCCCAAATATCTCACAAAATCAAGATTTTCTCTATAAATACGGATGAATTGAATCAGTAAAATACTGATTCATAGAAACATACGCTCAAATAAGGCTTACATTTTCTGGCCTTTGAATATTAGTAAAAAATATATTTAATCCCGAAACTCCACAAGATAGAGAGGATGCTATTGATAGTGTTGCTGGTCCAATTGGTATTGTTTGACTCATTACGCAGTCTATGAGTAGATGATTTACTATACTTATTATTCTCTGAGCGATTATATCTGTAAATCTATGAGTATTTAATCTCCTACCAATACCAGCCTTAGATGGAGGAAGACTCTTGTTATTATGGACAAGAAGCCTCATTGATACAATATTTTGAAAGTCTCGGCTTTCAGGTGATATTGAAAACTCGGTTCATGTATTATTTTTTCTCCTATTAATTGCCCTCTCAATATTAATAGCGTATAATGATATTATAAAAATATTTACTGAGTAAAAATTCATGAATAAAGCCCTCATATCGGATGTAAAAAAATACGTGAATTATCTCATGATACCTTTAGAGGAAATGTATTATCATCAGTATGATCATGCTCTGAGTGTTATGGAGCGATGAATATATCTTGCAACTATGGAATGATGTAGTCATGATGAGATAGAAATGATTGCTATTGCCGCTCTCTTTCATGATACAGGTTTTGTGATAGAATATGAACATAATGAACCCTTTGGGGCAAAAATTGCAAGAAACTACCTCAGAACTATTCTATATCCAGAGGAAAAGATACAAATAATACAACATATTATTCTTGCAACTATTCCGACTGTTACACCTCAAAATCTTTTAGAAGAAATCATTAAAGATGCAGATATGGATAATCTCTGACGAGAGGACTTTTTTGATATTAATGAAAAAATTAAAAAAGAATTAGAAGTTATGAAAAATATAAAAATCAAGGACCCTGATTGGCATCATGCCTCTCTGGATATAATACAAGGACATATGTTCTATACAAATACTCAAATCAAAGAAAGAAATGAAAAGCTCATGAAAAATATGAAAAAGCTTAAATCACAATGGCCAATTCAAAGTTAGACAAAAAAAATATCTTCCCTATAATCGGGGAGATATTTTTTTAGAAATTATATGTTCACATACACACTTCAAAATACAGATGGATTTGCGAGAACCTGAGAGATAGAAACCGCTCACGGAAAAATACAAACTCCTATTTTTATGCCTGTTGGGACAAAAGCCACAGTAAAATGAATCTCTCCAGAAAATTTAGATGAGATGTGAGCTCAAATTATTCTCAACAATACTTATCATTTATATCTCAGGCCGGGAGATGATGTTGTAAAGCATTTTTGAGGAGCTCATAATTTTCAAAATTATAACGGTCCAATTCTCACAGATAGTGGGTGATTTCAGGTATTTTCTCTTGGTAAAACTCGTCAGGGAGACTCACTTGTAAAAATCACTGAAGATGGAGTACATTTTCGTAGTTTTATCGATGGATCAAAACATTTTTTTACTCCAGAGCGAGTTATGGATATTCAATCAAATATTGGAGCTGATATAATAATGGCTTTTGATGAATGTGCCCCTTGAAAGAGTACCCATAGCTACGCGAGAGCCGCTATGGATAGGACACACCGTTGGGCAGAGCGAAGTAAATCTCAGTGGCTTATAAATAATGCGTTAAGAAAAACTCAGTGACTTCATGAGCAAGCACTTTTTGGAATAGTACAATGAGTGGTTTTTGATGACCTGCGAAAAGAATCAGCAAAGTTCATTAGAGAGCTTGATACTCCTGGGATATCAATCTGAGGGCTCTCAGTATGAGAATCTAAGGAAGATATGTATAGGATACTCGATATTATGAAACAAGAGCTTCCAGAGGATAAACCGAGATATCTCATGGGAGTTGGAACTCCAGAGGATCTCATAGAATGAATATATAGGTGAGTCGATATGTTCGACTGCGTCCTCCCTACCAGAGTATGACGGCACGGAAAAGCATTTAGTACGTATGGAGGAATTAATATTAAAAATTTACAGTACAGACTCTCAGATGAGCCTCTTGATTCGCAGTGTACCTGTAAAGTATGTAAAAATTACTCTCGAGGATACCTTCGTCATCTTATTAAAGAAGATGAAATGCATGGAATGAGTCTCCTATCGCATCATAATCTCCAGTTTCTCATAGATATATGAAAGAATGCAAGAACAGCTATCCAGCAGTGAAAATACTCAGAATTCAGGGATATATTTTGGAGTAAATACAGAATGTAAGGTAGGGACTCTATTAAATTCGTATTAAATATATAAAGACAAAAATATAAATATTTTCATATATTTATATTTTTTAGTATATTTCTATAGATATATATATTCATATTAAATATGATTAATGCCATTCTAGAAAACCACTGACAAAATTGACTCTCCCCAATATGAGAGTCTTTTATTGAGTTTATTAAAGAATATACTAATATACAGGAAGCTGATACAGAAGAAATCACTCATGCTTGTCTAAAAGTAGAGAAAGATCCGTACAAGGATAGAAAGACAAAAGAAAGATATATCGTTCATCTATATGAAACCACAGAGTTATTTATAACATTATTCTGAAGAGATATTTCAAAAAAAAGAATATTAGCATGTCTATTACATGATGGAATAGAAGATATTCATGGTGATACAGTTGATTCAATATCAGAAATTTATTGAAAAGAAGTTGCATTCTTTATTCATATTTTAAGTAAGAGTGATGAATTGAATGGAAAAAATAGGAATAACGAATATAATTCAAGATTTTTATCAGAGAAAACATTAATAAAATATATACAAGATGAATACTACTTCTTATATGAAACTGATATAAACCTCGAAACTGCAAAAAAAACAGCGAAAATAATAATAATGATAAAAGCGTGTGATAGAATTCATAATTTAAGTACAATGCCTCTAGAATATTTTAAACAAGAAAAAGTTAGGTCAAAAATTAACGAGACAATAAAATATTATATTCCAATAATTATTGAAATATTCTGAAAAGATTCAAGTATTTTTAAAGAACTTATGAGAGCTTTGTTTTTCGTAGAAAATCGTCTCATTATATCTTCAGTAAAAAATAGTCTTTAAAGTAGATTAAACCTTCTTCCTTCCAAAAAAGTAATATCCAAATCCTCATAAGTACATAATCCAAGCAGTAAAAGCTATCAGTGATGGGTTTGCATCATAACTAAATCAAGCTTTAAGAATTGCTCAAACTCACTCTGATTCACTGAGAATTGGGGAGAGATCGAAGAGTGGTTTTACGAGAGTAGGAAATACTCAAGCTCATTGAAATTCTACGATTCCATGAGCCAGAAGCCCTCATGCTACGAGTATAAATAAGATATTCGTAACTCTCAAAACTTTGGCTACATTTATCTTTTTGATTGTGAAGAATAAAACATAAGAGATTCAGATTGCTCAAAAAACTCATCAGAGCGCAAGCCAAATATCAGAAGATACGAGTGAAAAATTAAGTGCATTTAGGAAAATTACTGTTTCAACCCCCTCTCTCACAACACTTGCAAAAGCAAGTATAGAGAGCATCCAGAGTTGTCCACTACTTACTATATGCTCTACAGATTTCTTTATTTGTTTCCCAATATTTTTGAAATTAGCATTCGTCCAGATAAGAAACTGGGTGATCATAATACTGGCTAATATCATCAAAATTCATTCAAAAATCTTTTCTGTTTTCCCAGTAAATCATCCAAAGAAATATTCAAATCCCGCAGCAAAGAAAAAACTCATAATAATTCATAAGACAATTCCCATTGTAATATATCTTTTTCTTTTTTTCTCTACTCCAAAAACTCTCAGCATAGAAAATATCAATCCTATTATGATTGCAGCCTCAAGTGTTTCTCTAAATGTAACAATGAATATCCCCATATGTTTGGTATATAAAAGTATTATGTATATGATATTATTTGAATAGTTAGGTATGTCAAAGTTTAATTACTTATGTATTTTATTATTATTATTTATATATTTTTGTATACTACGTTCTGTAAAATAATTATATAACAATAAAATTATGTCTCACGAAAGTAGTCAAGTTTGGAAAGAATTTGAGGAAAATAGTATTTCTCACTCTGCAGCCCATTACCTTTTAGCAATTGACGAGCTCCACGAGGATATGGGGTATGCAAGAAGTGTAGATATAGCGAGAGAGCTTGAGATAACAGCTGGGAGCTGCTCAACGTGACTCAAAGGGCTTATGAAAAAATGACTCATAGAGGAGGATAAGAATAGATTCATACTCTTATCAGAAGTAGGAAAAAATGCAGTAGAAAAAATTAAAACAAACAGAAAACTATTTATACTTTTTTTCACTGAGATACTTTGAGCTAAGCAAGAAGAATCAATCATAGCAGCTTGTAAAATAGAGCATCTCATATGATGACATATAGCAAGAAAGCTAGAAAAGTTTCTTGAAAAACAAAAAAAATAAGCTTCCTTTGGAAGCTTATTTTTTTTGTTTTAATGAATCTTAAAGAGTGCTTTAAATCAATTTCATCGTATCAATTGTCATAAAGCTCCCACTACTTGATCCTTATTATTAATATCGATCTCAGCTTGTATTAAAGCGTTTTTATATCAATTAATGTATGGATATTGAGCTAAAATTCCCTCTTGAGATATGATTTGCTGAATAAGCTCAAAACAGGCTTGTCTCTTTTGTGTTTGAGATACTCTTGAGTTATGGTTCACCGACGCAATAGATATATACCCCTCCATATCTTGTGTTCTTTCATAAGTATCTTTTGCGATTCGTAAGCAAATACTATCAGTTTCAATAAGTTCAACGTCAGCGTTTGCAACAAATCTTAACATATTTTCATAACGTCTTGTTAGATTTTTTGCAGGGTCATTATCGATAGTCGCTGCATTAAGATCAATAAGTACATAATCAATATTCAATTTTTTAAAACGACTTTGCACAACGCTAGCATCTTCGTCATATATATAACTATCAAATGAAGTTAAAAGGCTATCTTCTAAAAGTCTGGTATTATTTTCTGATATAAAATATTTTAAAAATGTTCCGGCTCTATATATATTTTTAGTGTTTTTAAGTTCTTTAGGGGTATAGATTACCAGTTCATAGAGATCCTGACGCAGCTCTTGAATTTGAGTATCTATATTTCCATCTGGAAAGTTAACCCTCGTCAATTCTACGATAAGCCTATGGAGCTCATTCATTGAAGAGTAGCCCTGTATTTGAGGGAGTACTTGTTCAAAGTCGCTACTCGTACTCAGGGCCATTAAAAGTCTCTTTCTATAGTTCGTAAAAAGTTCTTGTTTTTTATCATCAGAAATATTAAGCTCAAACATAATTGAAAAATATTCTGGATGATAACTCATAAGGGAAACTTCTTCATTAAATCATCCTAGCTTATAGTCTTCATAACCAGCAGATTTTATATTCGTAATTCCGTGTGGAATCGCTGATTGAAATGCATATATTATGACAAACGTTAAAACACTGTAACTGAGATAATTATGAATATTCTTTTCTTCACTCACTGATATCATACATAGGGATATCAATACTAATAGTACGAAATACATAACGATTCCATACCATACAACACCATACGAGGATACAGCCCAGAGTCACATATAGAGAGTGACAAATGCAAGGTTGACGAGAAAGAAATTTGTAACTCTCTGCTTTGTATCTAAAGCCCAAGAGAAATACATTATTGGAAGTAAAAACAGTCAGACTATTATAGCGTATCATGCTGGGAGATTAATATTTGCAAAAACTCATGATATTATTCCTGAAACAGGATTAGGAACAAAATATAGTAGAGCCAAAGCAATTGCTCATATAACTGGATATTTATATACTTCTCGCCTATAAGGAAGGAATAGGAATATTCATGGAATGAGGGCAAGAAACAGAAATGTAATATCAGTAAATTCTCATTTTTGATTCGTCTGAAATGTCAAATTCCAAGGGAGTTTTAGAAAATTATTAATCCCTTTTTCATATCAAAAGTATCTTCCCCAATCTGCATTAGAAGTGGTTCCAGAAGCGCTAATTCATGATTCAAGTTTTGATCTTATTTCATCAATTTGCTCATCACTATATATTTGAGAATAATCTAAATTATATTTAATAGATACACCAGAGATAAAAGTAGATATTCACGTATTATAAGCTTCTGGTATTTCTCCAGCATGTTTTACTATCCATGGAGACAATGCTATTAAAAATCATAGTAATATACTAGCAATTTGTAATATAAATATATTTGGACTCTTATCATTTTCTCTATCTTTATGAGAGAGGGATAAAGAAGCTAAAGCTATGATACCTAATACGAAACTTCATACTCAGAATTGTTGCAAGCTAGCTGCATCTCACGCAATGACAACATTTATGACTCACCATAAATTAGCAATTGAAAATACTCAAACGAAGAGTAGTAGGAACGATATAAATCATAAGGTTTTGTATTTATGATAAAATAAAGCTGCAAAAACTCATAAGAGTAATAATAATGATGTTACTTTTATTGCAAATGCAGCTCATATAATCAGTCCTAATATTCAATACAATACATAATTACTTTTTCTACCTGAAAATAATAGATAATATAAAAATCATAGGGCTATGACACTCATTGAGAATAGACCTACATCTATTTTCATATCTTTTGCTACTTGAAATACTACCATCGGCATCATCAAAAATACACTACTCGCTAACAAGCCGAAATTATACTTTTGCTTCGTAAATTTAGAAAAAGTATTAATGGAAAGATAGATAGCAATGACCGCTATAACTCAAGCAAAAGAATTAAGATAAAACGCAAAAGTCTGACTTCAAGCTAAAAATCCAATCCCAGTATATAGCTCCCACATATACATTTTTCACAAAGCAAGATGTTCACCAGCTCACGATAAAAGCTTTGGATAGTTCATATAAGCCCCTAAGTCATCCCATCCTATAGGAAAAGGGCGATATACCGACAAGAAGTTTATCGAGAGTAGAAATGTAATGAGAATAAATAAAAGCTCATCAATTATAAGAGAAATATTTCATCCTAGCTGTTCTGGATATCTAGTATAGATCTTTGAGAAATTCTGAAAACTATTAATGAGCTGTTTCCACTGAAAAAATGAAATTCAGATTATTATTCAAAATAGTATAAGAATACTAGAAAGATTGTAAGCTCAAATACTTGCCGTTAAAAACACAAGAAACATCGAGACAATAAATCCTAACCCTATTGCAACAAGTATTTCAATACTCGAATCCTCAATGTGCATACTCTTGTGAAGAGAAAGAATCTTCTTTCAAAAACAGTAAAAAATAAGCCATATTATTACTGCAGAAACAATATATAAAAGGCTTTTAAAAAATAGCAGCATTCATAAACCCGGTTGTTGTCATAAAACTACGAAGAAATATATACATATAAGTAAATACTGGATAAGAAATCCATACAATAAATATGATGGTTTAATGACTATATGATTACTTGAATTTAAATTTTGTAATATTTTATAAGCCGCATATAAAATTCAAACCAAAAATAAGTAAAGATAAAAGAACATATCTTTTATTTCTCCATGAATCGGATATCAAATATAATAAAAGTAAATAACAATGATTCAAATAAGCCATAAAACCCCAAGAGAAAGATAATTTTTCATATAATGTTGTATGTGTAAATATTAGAGCTAACAATAAACAGTTTCTCTCAGTTGTAAAAATTTATTTTGAACTTTGCTTTACTTTTTTATATGCTTTCTATAGTTAAAATTACTATTATGATTTCACTTTTAATATAGGTGCTAGTATAATATGAACATATTATATACTTTCTAAAATAAAAAATGGATTATAATACCCTCTCACTTGAGTTACATGAAAAATTTCAATGAAAAATACAGACACAATTAAAGACTCAGATTAATAATGCTCATGATCTTTCAATTGTTTATTCTCCCGGAGTAGCTGCTCCGTGTATGGAAATTGCAAAAGATAAGAATCTAGCAAAAAAATATACTCTCAAATGAAATACGGTTGCTGTAATATCTGATGGATCGGCAGTGCTGTGACTCTGAAATATTGGACCTGAGGCTTCGCTCCCAGTTATGGAGTGAAAATGTGCATTATTTAAGCAATTTGCAGGACTCAATGCTTTCCCTATAGTTCTAGACACGCAAGACACAGAAGAAATTATAAAAACTATCAAAAATATTGCTCCTACTTTTTGAGGAATAAATCTAGAAGATATATCCGCACCTAGATGTTTCGAAATAGAGGAAAGACTCAAAGCAGAGCTCGATATTCCTGTATTTCATGATGACCAACATGGAACTGCTATAGTGTGTCTTGCTGGACTTATAAACTCTCTGAAGATAGTAAATAAACAAAAAGGAGATATTAAAGTAGTAGTCAATGGACTTGGAGCTGCAGGAACAGCTATTATAAAACTCCTCCTGCTTTATGGAGTAAAAGACATTATTGCCTGTGATAGTAAATGAATTGTTTCAACATCAAGGAATGATTTAAACAATGAAAAACAAAAAATACTTACTATAACAAATCCTCATAACATATCAGGAACTCTATGAGACGCTGTAGCTTGAACAGATGTATTCATATGAGTTTCAGCTCCATGAGTTCTTACAAAAGAAATGGTACAATCTATGAATAGTGACGCAATAATATTTGCAATGGCAAATCCAACTCCGGAAATAATGCCAGAACTCGCTATGGAATCTTGAGCAAAAATAATAGCAACAGGACGATCTGATTACCCAAATCAAATCAATAATGTACTCGTATTTCCATGAATATTTAAATGAGCTCTTGCTGCTTGAGTCAGTAATATAACTGATGATATGAAAATCTCAGCAGCTGAAGCTTTAGCTAGCGCGGTTACAAATCCAAGTCCAGAGAAAATTATTCCAGGACCATTTGAAAAATGAATTGTCGACATTATAGCAGCGAGTGTTAGATAAGTTTTCAACATAAAATATCTTCCAAGTTTGGAGGATATTTTTTTTGAGTATAATCAATATAACAATCTATTTTATAATCGATATAACCTTGATTGATCAATATTCATCACTCTCTGAGAAATTTCTAAGAAAAGGATTTTGGTTGTATTTTTTCGGTTATCTTGCTGCTCCTATATGATATTTTGTGAAAATATTAGTGTCTTGAGAAATATCAGTTTCAGACTTATGAGTTTTATATTGAGTTATTAGTCTTGTTACATTATTAGGAGCTTTTTCAGATCTATGAATTGGTGAATCACTCAAGTTTTTTATACCTCAGTATATTGAAAAAAGATCATATAGTACAGTAAAATCAATTTTACTCTACTGATTTCTACTGCAGCTTATCTCAAGTATAATGCTTTTTATTATTTTCTTTTATTGAGCTGAATATTTAGCTAAAAATTATTTTGAAAGTGTTTCTGCAAAGTGAGTTGTCCAAACATTCTCATTATTTTTTTTATGAATAAATATTTTTAATCTCTTGAGTCAATTTTTCTTATCAGTACAAAATACTTTTTACTATAAATTTTGTGAATTTTTTAGAAGTAGCATTATATTATGTTCTGTTTTATTTTTTATATTTTTTGATATATCAGATCTTTTGTATCTCAGTTATTCTTGGATCATAGGTTTATATACATGAGTCATACTTGTGCTATTATTATTTTTCAAAAAATATTATTCTCAATATTTCTCATGAGTTCCCATAATCTGGTCACGACTATTATTTAACAAAATATTTTCTTACGCTATTCTCGTGTTTTTTTCTGCTCAGGCAGGGATAATTCTCTCCCAAATTGATATGCAAATGATTATCTATTTACTGAGTACCCAAGATGCAGGGTATTATTCTGTATATCTCTCACTTATAATGATTCCATTTCTCATTATTGGGCCAATATTTGTTCTCCTCATGCCCTTATTTTCTGAACTTTCCTCAAAACAAAATATGTCTGTACTCATAAGTTTCAAACATATTTTACAAAAGTTTTTTATTCTTGTAGGAATCTGCTTTTGAGTTTTCCTATTTAGTTATTCCGAGAGCATTGCATTTACTCTCTTTTGAAATAACTTTCGTGCATCATGAGATATACTAAAATATTCAAGCCTATTTTTACTATTTAATTTCCTCCTCCAAGTAAATTTTAGTATCATGTGATGATTATGAAAAATAAAACAGCGTTTAGCAATAACACTCATAGCAGTAGTAATAAATGCTATCATGAACATCTTACTCATATCATATATATGAGTAATGTGAGCTGCATTAGCAACGTGAATATGATGGTTTGTGATGTTTATATTATCAGAGTATACATTATGAAAAAATCTCTCTTACACACCTAACCTTATTAGTATAATCAAAAATATAACTATATTTGGTCTATTATGATATATACATATACAATATATCCTACCTCTTATAAATGACTTAGGTAGATGAGTAATGTTTCTACTCTTGTTATGAGTATGTTGTTTTTGGCTCCTTATATTTATTCTAATAAATATAAGAGATATAAGAATAGTTATGTTAGAAATTAAAAAAATCAGATGACAAATATAAAAATATATAAAGATATCAATTTTAGTCTGAGATTAGATATTTTAGTAAAGTATATTTTTATAGAAGCATATGAAAATAATATCTATAGTGATGTAGCAAAGAGTCTCTATATAAAGCATATACAAGCTCAAAATAGTTTTTTAGAGTGAGATAAAAAAACAAAGCAGTCATTTTTAGATAACTTTTACTCGCTTATAGATGATATTAAAAAAAATGGTTATCAATCAGAACATATTATAGAAATTGGAGAGAATTTTTCTCCTCTTGATGGAGCACATAGAATTGCTTGTTGATTATTTTTTTGAATTGAAATTCCATACTATATTTCCGAAAAACAAAAATGAATTTCATGGGATATAAAATGGTTTCAAGAGAATGATTTCTCAAATAGTGAAATATTATTCCTGCTCTGAAAATATCAAAAAATAACTTGATATGATTTTTTTATTCAGTGGCCTTCATGTACAAGCAGTAGTATCTCCTGAGAAACTTTGAGATATCGAGTCAAAGAAAATAAAAATATTATCAGTGAAAACCTAATAGATCTTTATTGTTTTGATACAAAAAATACAAAAGACATTGGTATACACAATAAAGCTGAAATTATCTGAACGTATTGATACTACGATATAGTTTTTTGAGATAATTTTCAAAAAAAATCTCGATTAAGAGAAGTACTATATCATGATGTTAGCAATAGAAATATTACGAAAGATGAAAAAAAGTTCTTCACTATTCACTGATATGATAGTGAATGAGAAAAGCAATATATTAAAGATATTGTATTTTCTCCAAGCTATTGGAAACATTTAAAACTAAGAGGAATAAGCTCTCAATCCGATTTGCAAAAACTGCTGCCACATCTTAAAAATAATAATACTTCTGAGTACTGCATTGTTTGAAGTTGAACATTGTGAATTTATAACTTAAATAAAGTAAGTGACATAGATATAATACAAAAAGAGCATACAAATAAATGAATCCTAAAGATATCTCCATATATAGATATATTAGATTATCAGTATTATAAAAAAATCTCTAATTTTGATATTATCTCTTATCATAGTTTCATTTGGAAATGATATAAGTTTATAAATCTCAAACTACTCTCTGAGGTCAAAGCTCAATGACTCAGAAAAAAAGATATAGATCAATCACAAAAAATAGATATATTTTTAAGTACATACATAGAAAAAAAACCAAATATTTTTCAGGTTATTTTAAAAAAGATATCTTTTTTTAAAACAAGAATTATAATATCAATTATACATCTTTGAATTTTCTTGACTAAAAAGTTATGAATATATAAGCCTGTTTCATATTTCTGGAGAAAATATATACTCATATATTTTAGATAAAATACAAAATATTATTACAAACTATCTACTTACTTTATACAAAGCAAATACATGAAAAAAATCATACTCAAATACATACGACATAAACCATTACTTAGAAAATTTTTATCAAAAATATATTTATCATATATTAAAATGAAAAATATAGGTGAAAAGCAGGGTTATAAAAAAATATATTATATAAACCCTCAGGAAATAACACATTCAACTAAAGAATACTTTGATATATTCACAAAAGAATGAAGTACTACCAGTTGAGATTGGGATCAGGAAACAAGTCTTTTTTCAGAATATGATATTTATAAATGACTCAGTGAAAGGTTCGTAGAAAAAAAGAAATGGGAAGAGACTCATTACTTTACACTCTACTCATCATTTATTCAAGACGGAAAAGTTATGTGGAATTGTACAACACCTGAAGAGTTATTACAGCGATGTAATCAACTCGATCATTTATTCAATTCTATTAAAAAGAATTGATATTCTCTCAACCCTGATCCCATTGCCTGAGGATATGACGAAGTAAGTATAAATATATGACGAGAATGAGAATTATTATTTAACGATTGAGCTCATAGGCTAACTATAGCCAAGATATTAATCCTTCCATCTATACCAGTAAGAATAATCACAAGACATTTTCAGTGGAATAATCTGATAAGCTACTTAAAGTGAAACCTACCAAACCAAACATCATATCAGAGTTTTTGACACCCTGATCTCGATACTAATTTCAAGATTAGTCACCCATGCCAAGATAGGTTTGATATTTTTAAAGATTTCTTACCCAAAAGTACTTCAGAGAGTTCATCATTAGATATCTGATGAAATATAGGATTTTTCACTCGAAAACTAGAAAAGCTTGGATTTAATGCTTATATTATAGAACACGAAAGCTTTTATATAAATATATTAAAAAAGATACAACAGTCTCTTTGATATAAATATACAATTATAGATGAAGATATGTTTAAGTGGAAAGGAATACAAAAACAATCTTTTAGCGTTACACTTGCATTAAATATATTCCATCATTTCATTAAAACTCCTGAGTTTCATAACAAACTTACACTTCTTTTAAATAATCTTGATACACAGGTTATGATTTTTGAAAGTCATAATACACAAGAAAAACAAATGAATGGGGCATATAAAAACTATTCTCCTCTAGAGTTTGTGAATTTTATTATAGAGGAAAGTTCTCTAAACTATTATGAAGAAATAACTACCATACAAGAAGATGGCAGAACTATATTTAAGTTATATAAATAAGTCTATTGAAATAGAGCCTTATATACTTTTTGAAGGTTTCAAAAAAAGAATTTAAATATGTAGATATTTCTACTAAGACACCATTGTATAACTACAAGAAATATCATCCACCAAAAATATATGTTACTTTTAAAATTTCACTTATTTTTAAATAATATACGAAGATAGTTATCACAAAATACTCTTATTTTATGGTATTTAGTATCTAAATCATAGTTTTGAATAAAAAATGTATATAAAACCTCTTCTAAAACATCAAAAACATATTCAGATTTTATAAGCTCTAGAAATAAAGAAAAATCTTCAGGCCTATCTATTTCAGGGTATTGAAACCTTGTAAATATTTCTCTCTTGCACATCATACTAGCATGCAATATAGGGGATTTATAAAAAAAAGTCTTTGATATGTTTTTAAAATCTTTCTTGGTGGGAATACGTTTATGTGTATTACCTTTTTCATCAATCTCTAACCATCAAGTAAATAACAAATCTACATTCGTGTTATTTTCTAAAAAAATAAATTGTTTTTTAAGCTTAGTTACATCACAAATATCATCTCCATCCATTCTTGCAATATACTTTCCCTTTGCGATTCGTATTCCTTTATTAAGAGAGGCTCAGAGTTTAATATTTTCATGATTTTCTAAAAAAATTATTCTCTTATCTTGAGTCTTCTGATCTAAAATATATTTTCTTGCTTCAATATTACTTGGCTTATCAAGCACTATAATAAATTCAAAATATTTAAAACTTTGATGTAAAATAGAATCTATAGATTTCTGGAGTTGATCTATAGATTCATCATATACTGACATAATAACTGATATTTTCATTTTTTTAGTCTATTAAGCTATATAAGTCACTAATACTTTTCATTAATTCAAACCTTTTAGTAATAATTTTAGAATTATATTTTGCAAATTCCTCTTTTTTTTCAAAATTATCTAGTCATTTCATTATTCATTTTGTTATTTCAATCACACTATCATCTTGTAATAGGAATCAGTTTACGTCATCTTCTATTACTTCATCAGCTCATTCATATGGGGTAGCAACTATGAGACATCATAAATTCATTGCTTGCATAAGTGTTGTGGCAAGACCTCATCAAGAAGAGCTAGAATGAATATGAAGATCAAATTCATTCTGATAGGAATATGCTTGCCGCTCTGTCACTCCTCAGGTAAAATGAATAATATTTTTAGTATCAAGTTTTTTTAATATACCTAAGTCTTCTCCATCTCATACAATAATTAATTGAAGCTTATTCTTTCATGATGCAACTACATTATAATATGACTTAATAAGTCATTCGACATTTTTCCACTTATATAACCTTCATACGTATCAAATAATTACATCTCATTGGAATCTTTTTCTTAAATCTTCTTCATTATTTATGATTGGAAAATCTACTCCCCTGTACCAAACATTGGTTGCTTTTATGGAGAATTCATTATTGATAAACTTTTCAGCAGCCTTACTAATAGCTAATACCTTATCAGCTTTATTAAAAATATACTTTCAAATACTTTTATCATAGAAATAAGCTACCTTACTCTTAAACTTAGAAGAAAGTTTTACATAATCGGACCCATGCTCTATATGTATCCACTTGAGTTTATTTTTTCTTGCAAACCTTCCTCCAATAAAGCTAGAAAGAAAAAAACGTGTATGAGTAATAACATAAAAATCTTCCTCAGGATTTTTATTTACTATTTCTTCAAGGGACTTAGTTGCATTTCTATATCTTTTTGTCCATATTAGTGGTATTGGAAAGTTGTCTACAATATCGAAACAGGGATATCAAAAATATTTCTTACTGTCTATATTTATGTCAATATCTTTATTATAGACATATTTATAATTATCTTTTTCTCAAGAACATACTATGCTCTTTCAGTATGTCCACTTTAAAAAAATATCTTCTCACACTTTTTCTACCCCTCATACATGAGGAGGAAAGTATGGTAGAAATTGTATTACGTTTTTCTTTTTCATTATAGACATTTAATTAACTCACACCACTGACTTATACTCAAATCTTCTCCCCTCAAATTTTCATCGTATCATTGTTGTCAAAAATACTCCTGAATTTTAGTCTTTTCAAAGCCTCACATTATGAGGTTTTTTATGAGTTTTTTTCTAGGTGCGAGAAATCATTTTTTAATCACTTCTAAAAATATTGCATCATCAATATTTTTATACAGATTATGGGGCTTAAAAAATAATACTGAAGATTCTATTTTTGGAGCTGGAATAAAGTTTTCTTTTCAGACAAATATTTTCTCTTCTACCTTACATTTTTTTTCTATCATCAAACTGAGTACTGATGATTTATTCTTTCATTTTCAAAGTATCTTGTCCCCTACATCTTTTTGCATAAGAATAATCATACTATCAGGAGAATGCTCTACGCTATACAAAAAGTGCCTCAGTATAGGTGACGTTATATAATACGGTATATTTGCTATCACTGAATAGCATTGAAACCCTGGAATGAAATTTAATACATCTTGATTATGGATTTTAAAATCTATTTCTCATGGATTAAGTTCTCAGATATGTATTCTATCCTCGAGAATCTCTATCATATCTCTATCAAGCTCAACTAAGTGGAGAGATTTAGGCTGCTGCACAATTATTTTTTCTGTAAGTGCTCCATATCATGGTCCAACCTCTATAATATTAGTTCCCCTGATATCTATAAGAGTTGCTATTTCTCAGCTTATTTTTTCATTCACCAAAAAATTTTGCCCTAAGGATTTTTTGGCTCATATTTTATATTTTTTAATAATCTCTTGGCTCACAAATACATTTTATTCTAATAATAATCTGAGTATATGTTTTTTAAAATATATTGAAAGAGTAATTAATCGTAACTCAGATTAATTCAGAAATCTATAAGTCACTCGTAATCTCCTGCTGAATAATCAAAAATAGATTCTGTTAAAATAGAGTATTTTACCCTATATTCATACGTATTCTTTCATCAATCGATATTAAGATTTTTGGCTTCTCATCATATTACTACTGTTCAAACTAATGGTAATTGAGTTCAAGTATAAGGAGCCAACTCATATCCGTATCATTTTACCCCGTCCCAAGTAGCGATATTTTCTCCACTTTTACTTAGCTGAGTAGTATCTATCATACTTACATCAAATGCAGCTCATAGAGTTTTCACGGTGATTATAATTTCATCACTGCTCGTATATAATACGTTCGCTTGGTCAACATTCCCGATATCTAACTCCGATCTAGAAATTGTAAATTCAATAGCGTCTATATAAAACTCATGTAATACAAATGTGTTATTTCCTGCATTGTCCAGTATCTCAAAACCGGCCCTATATTTTCAATATGGTATTGCAGTAGCCGTGTAGAGAGCTTCTGAAATTGAAATAGAATCTAGTGATAGATACGTACCAGCTATATCACTTCACCAAATAGAGCCATCCCATTTCTGCAAGTAGATTGTAGAACTACTCGTATTAATACCCGAATCTGCGTCAGTAAAATTATATGCTATATTAAAATTCCCTATTGGTAAAAGTGAACCTGAGTTAGGGCTATATGAGCTAATAACTGGATCTACAGCATCTGTAGTATCTATTTGAGCATAGCTAGAATAGGATATTTCATCATCATTTTGTGTTACGGCCCTAAAACAGTATTGCACCGTTGGATCAACTATATTTTTTATAAGAGAAAAATCCCATTCTCCATATTCTCACGCTGCTATGGGGCTTGGGTTTACACTTGCTGGCAAAGATTCACTATATGTCTGTAGCTTATGTCCTCCTCAAAATAGGAGTGAACTAGATAGTGTCACTCCATCTGCCAATCCAGGGTTATCATGAAGTATCCAATCCTCTGATCCTCAAATTGGTCAAACATCATTCCATCAAGTTAATCAACTACAGAGTGAACCACTAGCATACTGGAGTTTTGTTCCTAGTGAAGATGCTGGTAAATCTGGATCTGCATTTTGAATAAGCATCCTGAGTCTGAGTTCACCACTTCAAGGAATGCTTGTGAGAATATTATTCTCATCAGCAGCAGCAACACTCGGGGTATTGAGTCCATTATTTTCATACCATCTATAATGCGTCTCATCAAGTAAAAACTCTGTTGCAAAAACTCACTCTTCTATAGCCAACCAAACAAGTGTATCAGGATTATGAGTATCACAATCATCGTCATTGTCTAATTCACAAGCACGAATATCCATTCATGCTGTTGTTACACTTTGTATTTCATCTACTTGAACATCTTGACCTCCATTATTTGTTACTGCTTGAGTTAATCATATTGGTACACTCTCAAAACTTGTAGAAAATGTAACAGGCATCCATGTTCATGAAAACCCATCGGCAAGAAGACTCCCTATGTCCATATCTCTAAGAAATGGATTAAGCGTGGGGTCGATAGCAATCCATCCAAAGGTTTCATTTGGGTGGGAAGCATTACATCAGTCAGTACTATTTTGCTGACATATACCTCACGTAAATCCCGTTAGATCAGAAGATGTTAATCTGGTGACAATCGGGCTATCTCCTGTTGTCGTTTGAATCGAAGTGAATACATACGGTATAGCTGAAAAAGTTTCGGTATAACTTGTAGTGATCAATCACCCAGCTGTATCAAATGACTCATCTGCCACAAAGGTTCCTGCCTCTATACCATCAACACTGTTTGTCTGACTGGCATCTACAACAATATACCCTATAGTTTCTGCGATATGCGCTTGGCAGCCTGTGGCATTTCAGGCATTCGAATCACACAGACGTACCTGAGCTCAAGTACTTGTTACATTTTGAGCCTCAAACACAAGAGCCTCATTTCCATCATTGTACGTGTTCGTTCTACCAACTATAACAGGAGTAGTATATGGTCAGCCAGCAAAAGAAATAGTAGTCCAAGCACCATTTTCAGGAGCGTTTACCTTCCCTGCTTCTCACCAGGCATCATCTAGAATTACTGCATTACTCACAAGCTTTGCTTTCGCATAGTTATTAATCTCTAAAACCTTAGTCTCTGCTATGTCATATAATCTAAAACAATAACTTATACTCGAGAGAGCTGCCTGCGTAGGCTTCATTGAAAATTCATATTCCTTTTGAGAGGTAGATGTAAATACTCCAGCAGAAGTACTCAGAGTATGTCCATTAGGTGAATGGTATCATTCACTGAGAATATGAGTATTTCATCCAGCATTTGTAAGAAGCTGCGTAGAAGAACTTTCTGCATTTGGTGATATATGAGAACTGTCTGCCATTTCCCAGTCATCTCACGAAACGTCCATACTTGTCCAAGGAAGCCCCCCATTACAAGATCCTGCTGTTCTTGCCCATTGAACTTCAAATTGACTTACGCTGTCATATGAACCATCTCCAGGATTTTCAACCTTCATTCTCAGTCTAAGAGTCTCCCCTTTTTCTATATCTGTTATATCTGTATTTTCTGCGGCAAGCCATCACGCATTAACGTCAAAATCACTCACATCATCTCTCCATCTGTATTGATTTTGAGAAAAATATCCACCTCCAGAAAATAAACTAGAGAGACTTACTCACTGGATTCCCATAAAACCTCATTTATAAGTACTTCCTCAATTACTTGCCTCATTTGTTTCTGTAAGTTCTACTGTATCTCCAGGATTGAGTCATGTTAAAATCACTCCAGCAGAAGAATGAGAAGACTCTGTATCTCCATTACCATCGTTTGAATGTCTATTATATGAACCGGAAACTCAATAAGGTAGTGTAGTCCCTGAAACTTGCCATTCTAAGTATGGATTTTCTCTAGAAGCATTATTAAGAAAATTTTGTGCATTGTATATCGAATGTAAAAATAAATAATCTCACGAACTATTAATATCAATCTCTGAAGTGTTTATATTGTCATGCTCTAGGTCTATTCCCTGCTCTATTGTAGTATCAAAGGTCAGTGGAGTATTAGCAGTCGTTGTAATATCTTGTCCTCATATCGTTTCTCATATTCTAACATAATCTGCATCATCAGGAAGTTTTGTGATAGTAATACCTGTTTTTGCTGGCACTGTATTGTTTGTTGTTCCTGCAAGAGTTGATTCTCTTCGTATTTCTAGATTGAGTATTTGACTTGAAATTGTTGACTCTATTATACCAACGTAGGAGGCTATACCAGTAAAAGAACCATTTTGGGCACGGATATATGTAGTACTTCTTGTCGCTTCAACTTCTGCTCATGAGAGCGTCAAACGAATTTCGTTATTTGTACGATTTGTCCCAGTAGTCTCGGCAGCAACACTGTAAGTTACAAGATACTTTCATGCCCCTGCAAGAGTTATGTCGTTTCATGAAACTCAGAATGAAGCAATATCTAGCTCATCTGTTGTTCCTAAATTCACATCTGACCAGCTTGTGGTAATAGCTTGACTGGCTGATGGTCTGAGCCTTGTATAATCCCACTCGTCATCAAGTTTCAAAATATTAATCCCAGAACGATCTGGAGTTCTTTGTATTGTTGCTGTATTTGAATCTGTTTTTTGAATACGTAATTCTATATCATCCCCTGCACTAACATTGACGACAGCAGCTCACTCATTATATCACTCGTCATCACCATCAACCCTACGAATATAACTACTCGCATATGAATACTCTAAATCTTCTGTTCCATTTAAACGGAGCCATGATTGTATTTCACTTCTATTCCCCCCTCAGGTGCTACGAACTGGAACAGAGTACATGACCAGGTAGTGTCCTCAAACACTCAGATCAAAACTTGTGTTTGTTCCATTAATAGGAATCTCAGCACTTTCAGAGACTTGAGTATCCCAACTCAGTGATTGTGCTACAGCAGTAATATTTTCAAGTCAGGCAGCATCACGATATACAGAAAAAATAGGAAACCCAGGTGATTGAGCTGACGCTATATGCATATCAAAAGGTCTTATGATACTAGGGAGTACTGAAAAAAGTCATGATATTTGAAATATCAATGTAATTATCAGACTACGTATCAAGACTGTTTTCAAGTACTTTTTTCATAATAGTATATATATTTAGAGTATCATATAGTTCATATAAATAGTAAAATTTTATATTGCTATTTTATAATATATATTTTGGTATATTTACGGTAAATAATTAATACTTAGTTAATATTATTTTAATGAAGGTTTAAGTCATTATCTAAGGAAGTAAAACTATGTCTATTTAAAAAAAGATGTCACTTTGCATAAGCCATTATTAAAATTAGAGTGGATATGTGCAATTATGTACAATTTTATTGTTTAATTTTTATGAATATGAATACCCCTTTCGTCAAATTACAGTGATCTCTTTTTTACATGTTTATAATACTTTTAGTCAGTTTCTTTTGTATACCACAGGGTTATGCAATAGATACTGAGAGTCCTATATTTCAATCTCTTGATGTGTATTCAAATAATGCATTATCACCTACATATGCAACTACTGGAGACATTCTTACTTTTACCCTTACCCTACAAGAGCCTGATACAGTATTAATATGAAGTCATCTTTCTTTCTTAGCTGGTACAACTCAATATGTTAGCTCACGAACAGAATCATCTGTTCCAATTGACACCTATACTATGCAATATATAGTCGGAAGTCATGAGCATGGTTTATTACAAATAAGTGAAATACAGTTTTCTGATGAAGCATGAAATAATTTAACTGGTATTTCATTGCCATTTACTCCTATTCCAAATTTAAATTTTTACACTATTCCCCCAAATGTTCCTGAGATAAATTATCCAAGGCATCGAGAATACATAAATAATAATCTTCCGACCATCACTGGAACAACAGTTCCAGGACATCTTGTTAATATTAGTATTTGAGGAAATACTTACACTGGCTCCGCAGATGCAACTTGATATTGGGAAATAGATATACTCAATACTCTCTCCGATGGGAATAATACTCTATCTATTTGGGCTACTGATATAGTAGGAAATATTTCTGTTACTGGCAATAGAAGCTTTAATATTGATTCAACTCCTCCTGATATACTTGAAATCACCTATCCAGCAGAATGAGAAATTATTGACGATGCATTCCCTTTCCTAGAAGGAACTATAGGTATAAATGAACCCCTCGATGCCACTATTACAATAATAAATAGTGCTGGTGAATTTGTGAATGGTGAAATAACAGATAATGGTTTTTGGGAATGAGAGGTTCCAGAAAGCCTTTCAGAGTGAAATAATACAATGTTCGCTTTTGTAACTGATTTAGCAGGGAATAATTCACCATTATCTCAAGTTAACTTTATAGTTTTGGTATCACCTGATATTGATGGAGATGGAATTCCTGATGATATTGAAATCGACCAAGGAACGAATCCAATGGATGATTCAGATTTTTTAGATACAGATAACGATTGAATTTCAGATTTTACTGATTTTAATGATGATGGTGACTTTTTAGATGACTATGAAGAGGATCTCGGTCCAAATTTATGAGATGCCAACAGTGATGGAATACTCGATAGCGCTCAATGAGATGTTGCTAGTATAGTGAGCGATATAAGTGATAACTATGTTGCTCTAGAAACTACAGGGTCAAATAATACTTGTAATGTTTCACAGTTTAATATTGTTCCTGAATCAAGTTTACCAGCGGATGATGTAAATATAAATTACCCTGTATGACTGAATCACTTTACACTTGATTGTGGAGTACTATGATCAACTGCGAATATAAAAATATATTATGACAGCCTATATGATACTAGTGACTGGGTATATAGAAAATATAATCCTTTTACAAATATATATACTGATATGTCTACTATTGTAAGCTACACTATAGAAAATATATGAGGAGTAGATGTAACAGTAGTAAACTATCAAGTAACTGATGGATGAATATATGATGAAGATGGTATAATCAACTGAATTATCATCGATCCAGCCGGTCCAGCAATTGATAATACCCTGAGTAGTGAAGCTATATGTGGTTGAGCTACATGAGCAATATATAGTGACTATAACAACAGGGAATTACGTAGGATGAAAAAAATTCTTAATTTTAAAAAACCAAAAAGGATAAAAAAAGTGAGGTACCCAGGTATGCAAGAAATTATTACTGAAATATATAATGATTGCGTAAATACTAATGAATGAGCCGAAAATATTCCTGCAAAAATAATTTCAAAAACAAATAAATTTATTTTAAAATGAGATAAAACCAAATATACAGAAAAACAAATTAAAAAATCTGTAAAAAATATATTCTGGAAATTAGAAAAATTGAGAAATAAAACTCAGGATCCAAGTACTATAAATATTATAAATTATATAGAAGCTCAGCTAGCTACTCTGTATATCGAAAAATAAATATAAATATAAATATAAAAAAGCAGTCTCTAGAGACTGCTTTTTTTGTGGATTTTATCGAAATATTTGTAACTAATATTTTCGATAAAACTTATAATGGGTTTTTTTAATAAATCGTCAAGAAGTTATTATGACAATTTAGCCTCCTATATGTTAAAATAAAAGTAGAAATATAAAAAGTAAATATAAAAACAAAATGCGTTTTAAAAAATATATCTCATTAATATTGAATACTAGTCTCTTGACTACTATCTTTTTTTGATTTATTATTTTTATTCCATGAGTATATGCTGCTCCTCTTACGTATACACCAACAGCCACTGCTGGTATGATATACGCAGCAAATACTGCTCTTTCACGAATAAATGATGGAAACATATCTACTGCTTGAGTAAGCGATTATCAAGTGCATCCAACAAATGCCATCGGAAAAACTATCACTATGACACTTGCACAGGTTTCCACAGTAGAAAATGTAATATTTTATAATAGAGTTTGATGTTGTGGTGATCGAATAGGGTGAGCAAATATGGTTTTTAAGGATACTGGTGGAGTTACTTTATATACTTATTCCTTTCCAGGAACTGCATGAGTTGGTAACTGAGTTGTTCCAGATATTGTAACTATCTCAGATCCTTGAGGTGATATAGTATGAGTTGCCTCTGTAGAACTCACAAACTTTTGAGTAAACCCTCAAAACTTTCGTGAAATTGATATTAATGGCTCTATACCAACAACGTTTCCTATCCTCTCTGTTTCAAAGACAGATAACGATGCTGATGATTCTGTAACTACTGACCAAGTAGTAAAGTATACTGTTACAATAGGAAATGCCGGGATCGATGCTACTGGAATCTCTCTTACAGATACTATCGATACAGATTTTGGAGTTCCATATAATTTTATGTATACAAGTTGTGGAAGCCCCGGACAATCATTCTCTGATCCTACTCTTTCATTCTCTTCAATCGATATATTATGAGGAAGTAATTGTATCATCTCCTACGACTTGCAAGTAGATTCTGGAGCTCCAGGAGGAAACACTATAACAAACTCTGCTGATCCCTCAGCTGCAATTGAGGGATGAAATAATCCTGCTGCAGCTACCGCTGATATACTTACCGTTCTTGCTTGTTGAACGAATAATGTAGATTTAAGTTTTATTACCGATACGTATTGAGAAGATATGTTCTGGAGTTTAGTACCAAATGGAAATGCTTGTGGAGTCTGAGAAATAGCAAATGGATGAAATACTACAAGTCTTGATTGTAGTACATGATGAACACCTGCAACAGCAGCATGAACAGATCCTTACGCAGATAACACCACTATAACAGAATGAACTTATAGCCTTACTGTATGAGCTCAATATGATATCCATGTATGAGATGACTTTGGTGATGGAAATACTTCAACAAACGATGTAAATGTTATTCAAAACGGAGCTACAACAAACAGCTTCGAAGTAGTAGGAGATGGTTGAGTATTTAGTTTCACTGTTTTGGAACCTATTGGCTGTGTGGATACAACAAATCCAAGTGTCACTATAGATCAGGCTCCTTCTCAAGTCGACCCAACACCAACAGATAGTGCAACTTTCAGAGCTATATTTGATGAACCTATTAATGTAGCTAGTTTTATAGCATCAGATATAATAATCTCTGGACCATCCGGATCTACGACCTCTGGACCAACAGAAATAGCTCCAAATAATGGAACAAGTTTTGAGTTTACAGTTACTGGTATGACTCCAAGCAATACTATAACTGTTACTATACCAACAGGAGTTATTTCTGATGGAGCTGGAAATACAAATAACGCTTCTACATCAAGTGACAATCAAGTAACATATAACGGGGTCGTTTCTAATCCTATTCTTTCAGTTTCAAAGACAGACAATGATGTAGATAATACTGTAACAACTGATCAAGTAATCAAATATACAGTTACAATAGGAAATACTGGGAATGATGCTACTGGGATTTCTCTCACAGATACTATAGATACAGATTTTGGAACTCCATATAATTTTATTTATTCTTCTTGTGGAACTCCTGGACAATCATTTTCTGATCCTACCCTTTCTTTCTCTGCTATAGATATACTCTGAGGATCAAGCTGTATCATTACCTATGATTTACAAGTAGATTCTGGAGCAATATGAGGAAGCACTATTACTAACTCTGCTGATCCTTCAGCTGCAATAGAAGGATGAAATAATCCTGCTGCCGCTACCGCTGATACACTTACCGTTCTTGCTTGTTGAACGAATAATGATGTAAGTTTAGATTTTACTACAGATACCTGGGGATATGAAACATATTGGAGTCTCATCCCAAGTGGAGGTACTTGCGGAGTATGAGAAGTCGCAAGTGGAGGTAATACCGCTCAAGTAAACTGTACAAGTGGAGGAAATAGAGTGGCTACAAATGGAAATGGGTATGCAAGTAATACAACTATCTCTGAGTGACCTATAAGTCTCACTATATGAAGCTCTTATGATCTCCACGTTGTAGATGACTTTGGTGATGGAATAACAACAGCTCCTGATATAAATATAGTACAAAACGGAGCTACTACAAATACTTTCGAAGTAGCTGGAAATGGAGGTGTATTTAATTTTACTGTTACGGAGCCTGTTGGTTGTGAGGATACAACAAACCCAAGTGTTACCATTGAGCAAGCTCCTTCTCAAGCCGACCCAACACCAACAGATAGTGCAACTTTTAGAGCTATATTTGATGAACCTATTAATGTAGCTAGTTTTATAGCATCAGATATTACTCTCTCAGGTACAACAGGGACTGTGACATCTGGACCAACAGAGGTTGCTCCTAATAATGGAACAAGTTTTGAATTTAGTGTTACAGGCATGACGGTTACTGACGCAGTAACAGCTACTATATGAGCATGAGTTATAGAAGATCCTTCTGCTAATACAAATAATGCATCTACCTCTACTGATAATCAAGTTACCTTTGATGCTTCAGATACTACACCACCAAGTATAGACTCTACTAACTTTGCGAGTGGATCGCTCCTACCAGGTTGAAACCATGATATAACCATTGCCTACTCTGATGGTGAATCTGGAATAGATAGTGCCTCTACTATTATGCAACTCTATAAATGGGACGGAGTATCAGCTTATGGAGTAAACATAGCAGGAACTGGGATTACATTTAACTCTGCTTCTACCAGTAGTGCAAGCTTCTCTACTAATAATCTCAGTTTTGGAAAATACCAGTACAGATTCAGTATTTCCGATAATGATGGAAATCCAATAGTTTATATCCATGATTTTTATATTGATCAGCCAGAATTTATAATAGGAAGTGGATCTATAGATATGTGAAACCTCTCTTCCCTATCCAATGTTTTTTCTAACACGGTCACTATTACAGTAAAAACAGTTGGTGCAGCATTTGATGTGACAATGGATAGATCAAGTACATTCAGTGAATGATGAGAGGAAATACCTAGCTATAACGGAGCACTTTGATATGGGTACCAACAAACTCCTTACAGTTCAGTTATATCAGAAATATGAATATCTGAAAATATAGCAACCCAAGCAATACTCATAAATACAAATGGAAATAAAAATACTTACACCTATGATATACAAATTTGAGCACTTATAGACCTACAACAAGCAGCTGGAGATTATATGTGAAATCTCGATTTTAGTATCAATTTGACGTATTAATTATTAAAATCATAGAATGTTAATCTTGTCTCTAAAAACTTGTCCTTTGACAAGTCTTTTTTTTTGACACACAGTAAAAGTATGTGTTATGATTACATCAGCTAATAGAGTGCACTCTCTTATATAGCCACTTTTATTTTCTTATAACACATACGTTATGACAAAAACACAAATACAAAAAGTTTTTGCTGCTATTGCCCTTATGGCAATTGCAACTACAAACTTTGGTGCTGCTAATGCAACACAAATTGGTACAGGTTCCGTTGTTGGTTCAGGAGCATTTGATACAGTTATTAACTGGGATGATGCCTTTCCAGGTACTGCTTCTGGATCAGTAGCAAATATCCTAATCAAAGCAAGAGTTAATCCGACTCTTAATATGGCTATTTCTGTTGAAGAAATCGACCTTGGAGTACTCGTTGCTTCTATTGCTTCTACAGGAAGTCTTGCTATAGAAGTTGGTACAAATGCTGTATCAGGAGTAACGGTTACAGCTCGATCTCAGTCAGGTGGTCTTACAAACGTTGCAGATAATTCTGTACAAATTAATAGCCTCACAGCTGATGGTATTGGTGAAAATTATACTTGGGCTTCAAATATCGGAACAAGTGATTCAAGTTATACAGCATATGCAGCTGTAAATACAGGTGCAAATGGACTAGACACTGCAAAAGAAATTACTGAAAATAGTACTGAATATAATGTATTTACTACAAACAAACCAGAAACTACTTCAGGTACGATTGATGATGTAACATTTGATGTATCAGCTACTTCAACTATTGAAACACCAGCTGGTGATTACGAAGATAGAGTAACTTTTACTGTTACTGGTAACTTCTAATTAAACTAAAAATTAATTAATAAAAAAGTCTACTGACAAGTCAGTAGACTTTTTTTATTTATCAAATTTTTCCCTATTATAAAGCTATACATTACATTATTATTTATTTTATGAACATACTACGTTTCCTGCTTATAAATTTCATTTGAATTTTATTTATTTTTTCAAGTACCAGCCACGCAGCCATAGATTATACTGTGACTCCGATACGCTACGAGTTAGAACTCCAACCATGAGAATCTATAACACTTCCTGCAAGTATTAGAAATAATGGATCTGAGACTGTTACCCTACCAATAACCACTTCAGATTTTCAATCAAGTGGTCCTGGTTGAGTCCCTAGTCTCGTTCGTAAATCAGAATTAGTATTCCCTGACCAAGAACTATCTGCTTGGATTACACTTTGATTTGAAAATCTTACCTTATCTCCATGAGAAGAATGAACTATTAATTTTACTATTGATGTCCCAACTACCGCGACACCTGGTGGTCATTACTGAGCTGTACTTTTTAAAAGTCCCGGGAAAGAATCTGGATGAGGACAAATCTCTATAAATGTTGATTATGGGATAATTATACTCGTAAATGTTTCTTGAGAAATATTTGTGGGAGTTGAAATTGACGACCCGATTATATCTGGAGGCTGAACTGGATGATACTGAACTAATTTAAATCCTCTAAATCCTAATTCATGAGTAGTTCAAAATACTAGTACTTGAGTAACATATAAAGAAGATATCACTCCGTATGTGCAAAATCCTGATAATTGATGGTATATAGGAGTTGATGATCTATGAAAGCCTATTTTTATATATCCAGATACTTGTCCTCTCTGAGATTTTACAACCAGTAGATACGATAAAAAATGCTTTTGAACAACAGATCCAGATTTATTCTCAGAAAATGGGATACCAAACGACCTAAGAGAATGAATATTATTCCAGGATGATTTTGAAGTAAAATTTCAATTTCCAATTAAAAACACCTGAAACACACATATTAAACCTAGTGGAAAGGTAGTTCTTAAAGATGAAAATTGAGTTCTTAAAGCAATAGGAAGAGAAGTTGTTGCAAATGATAGAGGAGCAATTATTAATCAAAAAATAGTTGATTATATCCCTATTAATGATCAATGAGGTAATATACTCCCACAAACAAAGAGAATATTTGAATCAAATTGGGAATGATTTCCATATAAGACATTCGATGACCAATGAAACCCCGTAGTAAATTACTGGAGCCCTTCAGAGTATTACACACAAAAAAATAAAGACGAGGCTGGTTTTCTCATGTTCTGGGAACGAGTATCTGAAAATAGAACCCATAAAAATATTACGGCTGATATAGAGTTGGTATACTATGATGAAGATGGAAATCCTATTGAGTTTAATACATCTAAGACATTTACCGTTCAATATATAGAGCAGGTTGTTTCTGTTAATCCATATATTATACTGTCACTTTTACTCATCGCTACAGCAGTACTATTAATTCTATGAGCTATAAGATGATGGGTAGTTCTCTTTAAAGAGAATAGATGTTGGAATTGTAGTGAAAAGATTAAATCTCATTGGAAAACATGTCCTCACTGTAAAGTAGTTCAGAATAAAAGACAACATAGAGAATTTCAAAAAGAAAAAGAATCATCAATATTTAATTCCCCAGAAAAAGTAGTGAAAAAAATCAGGAAAGCTCCAGTAAGGTCGACGGTAACTAAAGTAAAAACTACAAAAAAACCCGTAGTAAAAAGAAAAGTTACTTCAAAGAAATAATTTTAATAACAAAAAAACAGTCTCAAGTTTGAGACTGTTTTTTTGTTATTTTGGATCTGTAGTCCAGTGAGTGATTCAACGAGCGAGTCTGCCTATATTTCATAGTATGCCAGCCATCATATCTATCAGTTTGTCATATTTAGTTCTCAGCTGCTGAACGACTCATTCTTGGAGTCGATCTTCTCTCACATCAGATTTATTTATTTTCATAGTATCATATGCTACTTGAGAATAAATATTTAATTTATTTTTCACAAGATTCATACAAGCTGTTTCTCATCACGTATTTGCTAATCTATTCCCAGCAGTAGTGTTTGGTATTTTTCAAGTACACTGTGCCCTCTTTGCAAGTAATCAACCATTACAGAGCGATTTAAATTGCCTATAGTATATTCATTCTGGTAGTAAGTTTGTCGCTATATCATCAATAACTGTATTTGAATCTGTTGCTGAAGCCTCCTTATCCTGCCCTAATTTATCTAAAAAGTTTTCTATTTGATCATCTATCTTCCGAAACTCTACATCTAGAATTATTTGGTCTAAAATTTCTTCATCTTTACTCGATGAAATACAAACAAAATCTTTAATACTCCTACTTGAACCATTTTGATTTGCAACCTTACATTGATCAAACTTTCACGCATATTCACAGCTCATGGGTTCACCCGCAAATGACTGAAAAGTAAAACTACATAAGCATAGGAATAATGGGATGTAGATAATTTTTCTGTTCATGATATTTTTATTTTTTTGAAAAAAATGAAATAATTTTTGCAGTCGTTTTTCCAAAGATACTTACTCATTTTTTTGCGTATATTTCTCATTGCACTACTGTTCTTTTCCAAAACTTTCTTCCTTTCGTTGTTCGTGAAAGACCAAAGATACCTGCTGCGGCTCATCCTAAAACAATACCTGTAACGAGTTTATCCATGCGTCACATATTTCTTGAAACTGTTTTTTTACTTCTTTTAAAAATCATTTTTTTATATTATGATGATATTCTATTAATTTTAATATTTTGACTATCAAAACGGATTTTTGGGATATATATAACCAAGAGATTATTTTCCATAACAGCCTTTACCTGTGAAAAATCCATATTCTCAGATAAAATAACATTTCTTAGGAATTTTCCCCAAAAACATTCACTATTCTTTACCTGCATTTCATGCTTATAAAATTCTTCTGGTTTATTACGTATTCCAGAAATTGTTAGAGTCGTCTCATGTACGGATATGTCTATGTCAGCAAGCTCTACTCACGCTACAGGAGCAAGAATATATACACTCTCATGGTTTTCAAGTACATCTAAAGCTATTTGTCATACTTCTATTTCTTCAACAAAATCCTCCTCTGGCTCATTTTCAATATTTTGAATTTTTATAGATGTTTCCTCTGAGTCGTCTCGACTTCAAAATAGTTTTACCATGGCTAAGAATAATTGGCTAAATACACGTATAATACTAGGAGTTTTTTGAAAAAATACAATATTTTTATATTTCAATATCTTCAGGAATAACGCTCTTCATATCATCTTTTAACGGAGCCTTGTATATTTGTTTACTCCCAAATAAGTCAATATGAAATTCAAGAGCGTGGAGCATTTGACGGTGTACCTGATAGAGCGTCGCAGCACGCTTATTTACTTTTGGGTTCCCATAGGTAGTATCTCACAGTATTGGGTATCCAATACTCGCAAGATGCACTCTAATTTGGTGGGTTCGTCCTGTTTCTAAATCAACGCGTATTACTGTATATTCTTCATCTATGTATCCTAATACTTCTCAATGTGTGATGGCATGTTTTGGATTCACACTGTCACTTACCGTCATCTTAGTTCTATCCGTTCTACTTCTCCCAATATCAGAAGTAATGGTAAATTTCTCTTGCGTTAATACTCATCATACTATCGCAATATAGTATTTTTTTACTTCTCTATTTTTGATTTTTGCAGAAATATCCTTCATATAAGTATCATTCTTAGCCGTCATAATAACTCCTGATGTATCCTTGTCAAGACGGTGAACGATTCCAGGACGCTCTTCTCCAGAAATTACAGGAAGTTTTTCTCTACAGTGATACAAAAGTGCATTTACAAGAGTTCCCTTTTTTCACTCAATTCCTGGTGTTGGATGTACATTTATTTGTGGATTTTTATTTATCACGCAGATATTGTCGTCTTCGAAAATAATATCGAGAGGAATATTCTCTGGTAGGATCTCTACTGAGGTAGTAATCTCAATAATAGAAATCTCACTTCTTGGCTCTAGCTTGAGGTTTTTCTTAATGTTTTCTCAGTTCACTAAAACGCAGCCAGTATCGATGAGTTTTTGTACATAACTCCGTGAAAGCTGTGGAAAAAGAGCTGATATATACATATCAACTCTTTGTTTTTTTACTATATTAACGCAAAAATTGTAGTTCATTGTTTTATTTATAATCCTAGAGATTTCTTTATTTCTTCCTCCTTAGCTTTATCTTCTGCTTGTTTTCCTTGGTTTTCAAGTTCTGATCTATAGAGATCACCTAGGTGCACCCATTCTGTTTGTTGTTTTACAAGAAGTTTCTTAATATCTTCTGGATGATCTTTTGCCAGTTCTCGAAATTTTTCTCTTTCTTCTGTAAATACTTTCGTAAGTTCATCAAATTGAAATTGAGAAAGAGTTGGCACCGCATCTACTACTCTCTTTTTTTCCATAGTATTGAGAGAAAGTGAATGTTTGAGTAAATCCATGAATGTCTCTGGTTCAACTTGAACACTCCCAGAATGTAACTCCAGAAGAGCGAGTACTATGCTATCTACTTCTGATTCCGATATTTGACCATCTGACATGATATGTTTGCTAAAATTTAAATTTCCATAAAATTATATATATATTTGAGTAAATACAATTTTTTTTAGAGATTATGGCTATTTTTAAGACTCAGTGAGTCGTTTTGCATGTATGAAAATACTCTGAAAATCAATTATATTATCAATTATTCTTTCGAGACTATGGAGTACTTACTGTATCAAAGCGAAAAAAAGCAAAAGAAAAACCAGTAGATATTTGATACTTTATAAGCTGTGAGGTTATAACCAAAGAAAAGAATTCAGTACATACAATAGGAAATATTAAAATATTATCTTTTTTTGAGACACAAAATATTTCCTATTCACACATAGAATCATTTTTACTCCTCCTAGGATATATTAAAAACAATCTCCCTAACGGCTCACCTCACTATGAAATCTTTGATATAATTTCCCAAGCGATAGATTCACAAGATACACTCAACGTTGATAAACTAATTCTCACTCACATCAAAGTAATTGCCTGTTTTTGAAATCTCTGAGACACACACAAAGACCCAACAACTCAGAAAATTCTCAAATTTATTCATACAAATAAGTACTCCCAAATTATGAAACTGTGAGCTATTCCAGAAGAAAATAAAAAACACTTAGAGTATTTATTATAATCCCTTACTCCTTCGGAGAGTTCCCTTTTACATAAAAGGGAACCTTTTCTAAAAAAATATCTATAATCATGAATAATTACCTCAAAGAGATTGCAAGAGAATTACGAAAAAACATGACTCCATCTGAAAAAATATTATGGACTCATATACGTAAGTGAGCATTATGAGAACAAGTACTCAGACAAAAGGTGTTCTATGTATATACAGAAAACTCATGACGTGAACGTTATATAATTCCTGATTTTTATATAGCAAAGAAAAAGCTTATCATTGAAGTCGATTGATGAATTCATAAACTGTCTAAAGTACTCGAATTGGATAAAGTAAAAGAAGAACTCATTTTACAAAGAGGATTCAAAATTATTAGATTTACTAATCAAGAAGTACAAAATAATATTGAAACCGTAATCCATTTAATTAAGGAAAAACTTATTTAAAAGGCTTCCTTTTGAATAAAAGGAAGCTGACCGAAGGTCTGATGGATTATTTCTAGTATCATATATTATCACGTATCTGTCCTAGGAGTTGTTTGTCAGTATCAGATATACTCTTTGGCATTTTAGCCTCTATTTTTACTATGAGATTTCATTTCTTAGCTCCTTGCGACTTTCAAAACTCTTTAATTCTGAACTTAGCTCCAGATTTTGTGCTCGCTGGTATGGTGAGTTTTGCTTTCTGGCCATATACTCATGAGACTTCTATTTTACAACCGAGTATCATATCAAATACTGGTACTTCATAGGTTTTTTCAAAATCTAAGGTTTCAGGTTTTGGTGCTTCTTGTCTGCGTGTATCATATTGTGATGAGCTGCGAGATTGTCATTGTCCTCACATACCTCCTCAAAATAAATCTCCAAAATCAAACTCTACATTTTGACCTCGCGATGATCATCATCCTCAAAAAATATCTTCAAATCCAGAAAATCATCCAGACTGCCCACCTTGTCCTCAAAATGGATTTGCTCATCACCTCTGGCTTCATCATCCAGAAAATGGGTTTCTTCCAGCTCACCCTGCGGACCCGAAAGTATCATATTGCTTTCTTTTTGAAACATCTGAAAGTGTCTGATATGCAGTATTTGCCTCCTTAAATTTCTTCTCAGCAGTAGCATCTCCCTTATTTTTGTCAGGATGATACTTCATAGCCTGTTTTCGATACGCTTTTTTTATTTCATCTTGAGTCGCTGTTTTACTCACTCCTAATGTATTATATAAATTATCTGACATAATATTTGACTTTTAATTATTTTAATATATAAATATATTTAATTACTTATTAAATTCTCTTTTCTTATGAAGAAAATTATACCTACTATTATAGTGAGCATTATATTAATTTCAAGTACATTTAATGCGAGTGCCAATGATGGAAGAATTGTAGACCTGTTTGATTTATATAATGGTGTGGAGGAGTACTCTCTCTGACTCGTACAGCTTGAAAAAATAAACTTCACAAATCCAAAGTTACAAAAAACCTATGATGAGTTTCTCGTTGTAGATGCGCAACTAAAAAAAGTATTTATGTCAAAATATAGAAACGGAGAAATATCATACTATGAAATGCAGGATCTCATTACATCATACAAAAGCTTTGTATATCACACCGGTAAGACATTTTCTTATATTGCAGAGCAAGAGGCTGGTCTCGTATCACCAGAGCTTGATAGGGCTCTCAAAAATAGCTACTCAAATATGCGAGTCAGCTACGCAAGAGTATTTCATATAATCAGTAACTAAAAATTATGGTACAACTAACTAAAAACCCTTTTCTAGAGGTTTGAGAAGCCATTAAAAAAGCTAATTTAGATATACAAGATAGTAATCATCTTGCTGAAGTCGTAAGAAGAATTGTGGTTGGTTGAAACTCTATCTCTTATGATGAGTTAAGAATACAATTAAGTCAAATGTGACTAAATAATATTTTCGACTTATTAATTGGAAGAGTAACGTGAAATTTAGAAAATGTATTATCTCAAAAACTATCTCCTATATCTAATGCACCAAGAAATACCTTTAAATGAATAACTCAAGATTGAAATCCTTTTGATTTTTTAATAAAAGTTTATGGTCAATGGATAATAACAAAAACTATAATGATACGTGAATTGACTGACTTAGATCAAAAATTAATGAAATCTATGCGTCAAATGTTTGACAGAAACAATGATAAGAATATTATTTGAGAAAGAATTCTTAAAATTTGCCCTGAACTAAGAGAAGATTGAGCTACAATCTGAATGATATTTTGAAAAGCAGAAGAAGTGAGAGATAACAGAGAAAAATTTTGAATATCCTAATTTCTTTTACTTTCCTAAATTATACTCAGCCTCTTCCCTATCACTCATGACCCCCTTGTCTGAAAATGCTATTACTCGACGCTTCATGTGATTTACGATATTTTTATCATGAGTCGCGATGATAACGGTTTTACCGTCTTTATTGAGATCCTCAAATATTTACATAATCTCTCCAGCTGTTACGGGGTCTAGATTTCCGGTTGGTTCATCTCATATGATAATTTTAGGATCATGAACGAGCGCTCTGGCAATTGAGACTCGCTGTTTCTCTCCACCTGAAAGCTCTTGTACATACGTATCTTTTTTGATAAGAAGTCCTACCTGCTCAAGTGCTTGTGGGACTTTTTTTTCTATTTGTTTATCCTTGTATCAACATACTTCCATAGCAAAAGCTACATTTTCATAGACTGTTTTTGATTCCATGAGCTTGTAGTCCTGGAAAATGACTCCGATTGATTTTCTGTAATCGAGTAATAGTTTTTCAGTTAAATTTTTATACAAAAATCCTCCATTATCAAGCACTATATCACCTCGCTCAGGTTTAAAATCTCATATCAGAGAACGAATAAGTGTCGTCTTTCCTGAACCTGAATATCCAATAAAAAATACAAACTCTCATGGTTTGATTTCTAAATTAATATCTCTGAGAACTACTTTATTTTTGAAGCTCAATGTTAAGTTATCTATTTTCATATACTATATTTAGTTGCGCGCATATTCTAAGAATACAAAGATAGTAAAAAAGAGCAAGGAAACTACTTCCCTTGCTCTTGCTCTTTTGCTTTTTTGTTTGCCTGCATACGCTCTTGTTGTTTCTGACGTTTTTCGTCATCTTTTTTTTGCTTAAATTCTTCTTTTTTAACTTCCCATTCATCCTCAAGCTTTTCTATTTCTGCCATAGATTTATTAATCTTCTCTTCTACTACAGATCGTTTTTTACAGTAGCGTTCACGAGATACTTGCAGTATTTTTTGATATCTCTCAGCAAATTCTTCGTCATCTTTTGCGTGAGGAGCAAAGGTAGCTGCTGAAAATATTGGAGACGGCATACCATCTATGAGCTGTTTGAGGTAAATAGTATATTTCTTTTGATTCATAAGATCATCAGCCTCTATGTCACCTGAAAACGCTTCTGCTAGTATACTAGCATCGTTATGTCCAACTTGAAATGATACCAGAGTACCAACATTCCCAAACACTGCTCAGCGCACCTCCTCTGTCATTTGATCAATATATTGATTTGCCATAACGAGGTTAAGCTTATATTTTCGAGCTTCCGATAATATGGTAGAAAAACTATCCGTCGCAAAGTTTTGAAACTCATCAACATAGAGGTAAAAATCCTCCCTCTTAGACTCCGGAATATCTGCTCGACTCATGGCATCTAATTGAAACTTTGTTACCATCATAGCTCCTAAAAGACTCGATGCATCCTCACCTATTTTTCATTTTGAGAGGTTTACTATGATAATTTTTTTATTATCCATAGCCCAACGCATTGAAAAGGAGTTCTTTGGTTGCCCAAGTACATTACGCAGAATCGTACTTGAAAGAAATTGTCCTACTTTATTGAGAATAGGTCAGGCTGTTTCACTTCGCTGTTTTTGATCAAGTTTTCCATATTCATGTGTCCAGAATTTTTTTACTACAGGGTCAGTTATTTTTCTCACTACTTTATTTCTATATACTTCACTTGTAAGCATGAGAGGAATTGAAATAAGCGTTGTATTTGGATATTCCATAAGAGCCATTATGGTATTTCTGAGTGTATGTTCGAGCCTTGGTCCCCATGAATCTCCAAATATTCTCTTAAAAATACCAACAAGACCAGAGGATACAAATGATCGCTGATCTGCAGAAATATCTTCCAACATATTAAATGCTATTGGCCAATCCCTGTCTGATGGGTCAAAAATAATAGTTTGATTCGTTCGTTTTTTAGGGATGTGTCCAATAACTGCTTCTGCAAGGTCTCCATGAGGGTCTATAACGGCAACTCAGCGACCTTTTTGTATATCATCAAGAATCATATTTTCAAGCAAGACAGATTTTCCCATACCTGTTTTTCCTATGATATACATATGTCTTCGTCTATCATCTGGTCACATACCAAAGCTCATATCAGTTCCTCTGAAATTTGTTTTTCAAATCGGAGTAAGATAGGTTTCTGGGCTTATATCATCACTCAGATCAGGATCAATAATTGGCAGATTTGATGGTGGCTCAAAAGCTCTACTGGTAACCCAATTTATATATGGAGTTTTTACATAGTTAGTAGGAAGATGCACAAATCCTGAAAGTTCAGGAGTGGAAAGAATAGTTTTAGAGATAACTTTTCTTTGTTTGGCTCCAGTAATATCATCTGTAGTATTTGAAATTCTCTCTAGTTTTAGTCCATTTTGACCAAATTGAGTATATACTGAAAGCGTAGATGCAATTTCTGTAATTGCGCTGCGTACTTCCATCTCATTTTCTCACGCAGAAATAATATTTATATCAACATCATAGGCCTCACTAGATAACTTTGTGAGAAATTTAGGGTCTATTTTATCCGGATTTTCAAGAATATCTTTTGTTCTATCAGAAGTTAATTTTTCGTCAGATTCTAATGGTTTAATATCAATTGCTTCTGGTTTAGGAATCATCATAGTGAATAATTTTCCTAAAAGCAAAAGTGGAAGAAATACTATCTTGGCTACTTTATATCAAGGATGGAGCATTATATTCTTTACAATATCTGGAGAACTTGATGTGAGAATTTTTATAATTCGTTTTGCGTCTTTCTTCCAAGAGCTTGAAGTAACAGGACGAAAGTTTACCTGAAATGTATTGAGGGTATACACCCCTGTCTTTGAGAGTGCTCCAGTAAGAGATGAAAATGGATCTATATCAAGTCCTTTTCACACCGTCACTCAGGGATCTTCAAACGTTTTAAGACTATAAAAATAATGCTTTTTTGTAGTTATCTTTCCTACTAACATCTTATCACTTGGAATTTGCTCCAAATAATCCCCTACCTGAGAAATCTCAACATTTGAAAAATGCGCATAGATTTGGTTTACTAGAAATGATACGTATTTTTCAGGACAAATAAGAAAAAATCTGATTCGATTTCAAACCTTTGTAATCTCAAAACTAAATGATTCTCATGAATTTTTTCATCCATACGCTCTATGTAAAATAACCAGGATTTCGTTAAAAACAGCTGGTCACTTTTCATTTTGTTTATCTACAAGAATTTCGAGAATCTTTTTTTGCATGGTTGTAATAAAAAATATGCTATAAGTATAGCATATTTTTAAAGAAATGTGAAAGCTTTTTACTCTGATTCGTTTTCTCATTCACTCTCGTGGCTCGCATGATATTCTTCAATATTAATAAATCCCGTTCCCCAGAGTCAGTGTTGGCTACAACTGGCTCTAATTTCAAATTCATCGAGCCCTGAAATATCAAACTCAGCAACTGGATCTTCGTCGAGCATAATAAATATTTCTTCTACAATATGCCCTTGCTCATCTATTAAATATATAGCTGTAACTCTATGATCTTCTCCACTTGGATGCATTTCTTCTTCTTCCCCCACGCAAACCTCAACTTTTTGATCATCTAAATGTATAATTCTCGGTAAATGCTCTCTCTCAATATGAGAGAGATGATCCATATTTTCAGCATACATCACTTCATCCTCTATAACCGAAAAATCATCAAAACTCCCATCACAACTTGGACAGTGTACATCCTGAGATATTTCATCTACCCCAGTTCCAGGTTCTATTCCATCCGTTTCTTCTCACAGTGCCTCATCATATATGTACCCGCAGTTCGCGCAATGAAATCTCATAGTCATAAAGTTAATAAATACATTTCAGTATTTTTATATATGCTCGTATACTACGGTAAGAAAGCAAAATAATCAAATCTTTTATGTATTTTTACTCACAAAATAATATTCACAAGCTTGAGGGGTATCTCCTGGTAAAATCAACTCCCTGAGCCAATGAGATTCGCCTATTAGAAAAAGTCTCTCACTATAATGCATATTTTAAATATATCCCTTGAATTTTAGGTATAGCTGTATGTAATTCTCTGGCTATGAACTCTGCTCACAAAGATTCAGATATTGATTTATTTATCATAACGAAGCAAAATAGACTCTGGACTGCCAGGATATGAATGACGATGCTCCTTACTATCCTCAGGCAAAGAAAGACACATAAAAAACATGCATGAAAGTTCTGTCTTTCTTTTTTTGTATCCGAGGAGTGACTAGATTTTTCAAATATAGCTATAGAAAATGATATATATCTGAGTTACTGGATTGATACTCTTAAACCAATCATTAATAGGAATGATATTTTTAAAAAGTTTCGAGAAGTGAATAAGAAGATTTGCTCCGTAATGAGCCCTCAATCCTGAATCCTTTCTCCCTCAAGGGAGAAAGGGGCCACACATTCAGAAATTATTGTAGCCTCCCTCTCCTCCAAAGGAGAGGGAATTCAAGGGTGAGGGAGTTGGGTGTTAACAATGTGTTGAGATTACCTAGAAAAACTCTTACAAACAATATTTCTCCCTCGCACAAAAAAAAGCTTCCAGAAACTCTGAAAACCTTTTTGAGTTATAATATCTCCTACTATGCTCAAATTTCATGATAGGGATAAGAGAAAAGAAATACGAGATGAAATTATCTCGTAGTGAATGATTATAATCGTTCACTACTTCTTCTTAACCTCAACTTTTCCTATAGCTGTATCTTCTATTTCTAGGACTTTAAAACATAATTCTTGTTCAATTTGCTTCCCCTCATCATCAAAGATTGGAAAACATATTTCTTCATCTTTTTCAGGAAATCTTTCAAGCCTATGAGTGATCATATAACTAACCGTCTCACTTCAGAACTCTTTTTCATCCATCCCTAAATCAGCAAGTTCCAGGCCAAACTCATCTACTATATCATCAAGCATGATAGTTGAATCTATGAGGTAGGTGTCTTTTCCATTCTCTACAATCTCATCAGTTTCATAATCAGTTTCGTCATGTATTTCTCAGAAAATCTCTTCTATAATATCTTCTATTGTTGTAATACCTGCGACTCATCCATATTCATCCATAACTATAGCAATATGCTGACGAGTAGATTTAAATGTCTCAAGCAGATTATCAATTGGTTGATTAATTGGTACTTTTAATACTTTTTTAAAATGAAGTGTTTGTAAGGCTTTATCATTTCTCCCAGCTTTACGCTCTCTGAGGATATCTCTAATGGTTATGATACCAATAATGTTGTCTATCTGATCGTGATATACAGGGATACGACTATGCGTGTGTGATAGATAATATTCTAGAGCTTCTTCTATGCTAATTTCATCAGAAAGAGCTTCTATCTTCACTCTTGGAACCATTATCTCTTCAACCAGCGTGTCTGAAAATTCGAGAGTATTTTTAAGCAGCATATGCTCATCATCCTCAAGCGTACCAGCATCTTTTCCAAGATCTATAAATGTTTGAATTTCTGCTTCTGTAATACCGGTTTGTACTCATTTTCCGGTAAAAATTCGTATCATTTTTTCTAGCAGATATACTACTGGAAACATTACAGTGATGAGGACTTTATATGGATAGGCAACCAGAAGACTTATTTTTTCAGCATTTTTTGAGGCAAAACTTTTAGGAACGATTTCACCAAAAACTAATATAAGAAATGTTATAACTCAGGTAGCTATACCAACTGCGAGAGCCTCTTCCATTCCAGAACTTCTTGCAAACTCGATAGATATCTGTGTTGCAAGTGCTGCAGCATAAACATTTACCAGATTATTTCATACGAGAATAGCTATTAAAAGTCTATCTGTATTTGATTTAATACTGGCAAGCGCTTTTGCTCAGAAAAGTTTTTGCTTAAGAAGTGTATCGATTTTATGTGAAGGAAGGCTCATAAGAGCTATTTCTGTACCGGAAAAAAATCATGAGAGAATAAACAAAGCGATGAACAATAAATATTGCGAGGGGTCCATGGAAGCTAATAATAAATAATAAACGTATTATATGATTTTTTTTTTGAAGTAAAGTCTTACTTTAATCAGAATACTTCAAACATATCTCCAATTAACTTTCCCTCATCATCAATGAGTACATGTGATCAAAGATATGAAAATATTGAAGGGTCACTATCAGAGAGTGGATTGAGATATATTCAACTCCCAGTAAGAGAAGATTCTCAGCGTATTTGGTATAGGAGAGCTCCAGATCCTGTATTTTCAATAAAAAGTGCATAATCATTTCCTATAAAATCAAAATTATACGCGCTTCATGTTCCAGTATCTATTGATAAATCTTGTTGTAAATATCAAACCCCTCAACTTTGTCATGTCCCAGTGAGAACACTTGTTATAAGCATTTCATTTGAATCATTGTATATATCTTTATCTATTTCATAGAGAAACAATGTATGATCACCATTGATATCTAGCTCTAAATATCATGATCAAGTAGATCATAGAGTTTGATGTACACTATTTGTATTATTAGTATTCGCCTGAATATATTGTTGTATCTTAGTATTTGACCAAAATGTATTATACAAACCAGATCACTCTAATACATATCAATATGACATGAGTTTTGCGTCACTATCATTATCAAAATATCAATCTGGATAAAAAATACTTCCTGTTGATGAAACACTAAAGTTATCACTGTCGAAATTATCATCTATAGTATCAGCAGAAAAATATCCAGTACCTGGAAGAGTAATACGAGTATTGTCAGTGTCAGAAAAGTCTCAAACTAAACTTCCTGAATTAACTCCTATTTGAGATCCATCATATTGCGTAAACTCTATATCATTGAATTCAGTGTTAAAAAAAATGTCCAGATTATTTCCATTATGAGCTGCCTCGGCATGGCAAACAATAGAGTCATCTATATATCGTATTTGCGTATTTATTCAAGTGCTCATAACGGTTGTTCCACTCATCGTAATACCTGTAGGACATGAAAGTATATCAGCAAATCCACTTCCCGTACTATTGAGGTCTTTTGCGTACTTCATAGTTAGATCTCACTTAGTGTTGATGACACTTGCGAGAGATATCTCAATATTTCTATTTTCGTATTCTATAGAGAGTTGTACCGCAATGTTGAGTACCACAGTAGCCATAAACACTCAAATTACAACCAGAACCATGGTATATACAAGAACTGTTGCTCTATTTGGTATTCAGTGTCGCATTAAAATACAAGTGAGTAAGTAAATATTTCATCCTGAGGAAGTCAGTTCCAATCCTGGCCATCAAAGTTAGAATTAAAAAACGGAAATATGTCTAATCGCATCTCTACCGTAGATCATGAATTAAAGCTTTCTAGCTGAAAATTTCTGAGGTTAAATGTATCAAATAATGTATCTGGAAAAAATTCATAATCATATACAATACTTGAATCAGCATCAACTGCAGAAATTTCAGTTGATGAAAGTGCTCGATATCATAGAACACTATTGTGATATATATTAGCTCTCATTACAGGAGATAGTTTCAATGTGTCTTTGTCTGTTATTCATATAAGTACTCAACTCTGACCATCAGGTGACCTCAAAATAGCGACATCAAATCACTCATCACTGTAATCATAGAGTATTTCTAAATCTCACGTATCTAAAATAGTAGTAAAACTATAAAAGTGCTTCAAAAAATTAGCCTGTGATGAAGATCGTGATATCCCTAAAATTGTATCACTCATAAAGTAAAAAACACCCCCCAGTAATATTACAGATATCGTTATAGATACCATTAACTCGACAATGGTAAAAGCAATTAGATTTTTGTCTACAGATATGTACCTCATACTCCTTGCAATTTACGGGAAAAAACTTACTCTTAATTGAAATTTATTATATACGAAAAACCCTTTTATCAAAATGATACAATCTAGGAAAGCAGAGTCATTTGTTTGAATTATCGTATGAGTATTTATTCTAGCATTCGTTATGTTATGAATTGTAAATATTTTAATATTCTCTACCAACGTTACGGCAAAATACAATGAAACGAATCGAATACAAGTACTCAAGCAAAATCTCACAAATGTGATAAAAAATATTGATACCTCTATGCTTCAAGAAAATGAAGTATTTTATGTTCATAAAAATAGGGCCTCTACTCCATGAGATAGTAAGTTTGAAATATATACGTGATCACTGAATGAGAATTATCAATATATAGATGAGCTCGGTGATAGCGTAATAGATATAAATACATTTCAGTGAGATATATATTCTCAAGTACTCTGGGTAGCTAATGAAGATATAACTTTCTTAGATCAGAATCAAGTCATAAAAGCAAGTATTAAAAAGTTAGTCAGAAAGTAAAAGAGAGAGTTTTTTGAAAACTCTCTCTTTTTATATCTCTATGTATTGTCTTAGTCATTAGCTCCTTCTTGTATTTCTCTCTCTTGCTCTGCAAACATACTCACTTGTTCGCGGCACATGTCACGCTCAAAGTTTGGGATATCAGGAGTCTCGGTTACTTCAGGATTGTTTGCTATAAGATCCTGCATATCAGCATTTATAATCTCATCACAGAGATCTATGTTTTGGCTCGCTATTGCTTGTTGCATAACAACTCGATTATTACATGCTACTTTATCTGCGTCTTGCAACGTATCACACGCACTAACATCTCCTGCCTGCGCAGCTAAGACCATAGTGACTTCTCAGGTACATCTCGCGAGATTATCACCTGAAAGAGTGTCGCAGACTGATGGATTTCGAGCCCCAATAGCCTGAGCAAATACTGCAGAAAACTGACAGCTCTCCTTGCTCTCCACAGAAATAAACTCATCACAGGCAACCGCACTTCTATCTCCCGTAAATCCTGCAGCCTCCATCATACACTGATCTACTCCCCTTGCAGCGCAATTTTCGTCATCCTCACACTGATTGATTGCATCTTGGCTACAAGCAGTAAATCCTTCATACTGAGTATATCTCTCAGGAATCGTGTCTAAAAAACTCTGAGATTCCAGATTATTTTCTATTGTCTCATCCTGACTCACAGGATCAGATGTCCCTCCTGAGCAAGAACCTAGGACAAGAAGAGCTCCAAGAGCAAGAAACATAGTTATATTTGTACGCATAGTGTTTTTCATCATAAAATAAAAATATTAATTAACAGGATACAGTTTCTTTTTTTACTTCGTTCGTTTACAAAACTGTAATATTTTTGTCTCCATTATTGAATACAAGCATCAACAGTAAAACTAAATACTCAACCATTTCCTGTAACATTGAAACTATCAGTTTCAACTCAGTTTTGTGTAATACGAACAGCAGGAGAAGTCCCAATACCATCTCCATACGTATCAATAACATGTAAGTCATACGTACTCAACTCACTTAAGCTATATGGTCACTCCACAATACTAGTATTGCTTGGGTATTCAGTACCAGTGAAGATAGATGCTCATCCAGAACTACAATCTAAAGTCAGATTTCATCCATTTGCTATCTCTGAAGTTCAACATGTAGCTCCACTGTTTACCAAACTCCAAAAGTTATCAGTTCCATATGTATCAGTTTCAAAGGTGATTGTGACATCATTCATTCATGGAGTACAAGAAATTACTGGTGGAGATGATACCGTCTGTGAAACAGTACATGATTGACCTCATAGAATTAAATTAAACGAAGCTGTTCAAGAAGTCGCAGGAGTTCAAGTAATATTGTAGGTCGCGCTTCCTGCTCCATTAGCAAGTGTCCCTGCTGAAAGAGACGCAGTCAGACCAGTGACTCAAGCGGAACTAATAATTTGACTTGGATAACTCCCTCCATTTCAACCAGTATATGGAATACTCATACTTGCAGAACTCGCAGGTATTCCTGCAGTCAGTGTTCAATTATTGGTACTCGCACCGCAGGATAGTGCACTTATCTGTCACTGTAAGCACCCCCCATTTCCCCACACTGGTTTCTCAGCTGTCGTCCAAGTAGCTGGAGTGCTTGTATCAAAACTCGTTGGTATTGTTGGTATCAGTCATACATTCCAACAAGAAATGTCTTGATCGAATGCTGAGGCATAGGAGAACATACCACCCATACTCGTCACAGAGGAAGTGTTCCATGAGTTCAGTGGCTGGTTGAAGGCTGAGGCAGATTCGAACATATAACCCATACTCGTCACAGAGGAAGTGTCCCATGAATTCAGTGCTTGGTTGAAGGCTGAGGCACTTCGAAACATTGAGCTCATATCCGTCACAGAGGAAGTGTTCCATGAGTTCAGTGGTTGGTTGAAGGCTGAGGCAAAGTAGAACATATAACTCATATTCGTCACAGAGGAAGTGTTCCATGAACCCAGTGGCTGGTTGAAGGCTGAGGCAGAGACGAACATCCAGCTCATATTCGTCACAGAGGAAGTGTTCCATGAGGTGAGTGGCTGGTTGAATGCTGTTGCGTGAGAGAACATATAAGTCATAGTCGTCCCAGCGGATGTG
>JAWUVV010000044.1:0-8891 GCA_034112165.1 Candidatus Altimarinota bacterium | reverse complement strand
GATGGTAAACATTTTTATGTTGATATCACATCTGAGAAATTTGTTTGAAAAACTAGAATTGAGCAATCGCAGATGGTGTATAATACCTTAGATGCATTCATGAAAACATGAAGTATTCATGCTCTCAGAATGAAATGTAGAACTCCAGATACTATTTAATAATATATAAATATGCTCACTCCAGAATTAACACAAAAAATAGAGTCCCTCATCTCACAATATAGGGTTATGCTGTTTATGAAATGAAATCCTGAAAATCCTCAGTGTTGATTTTCAGCAAATAGTGCAGCTATGCTTGTAGAGGTATGAATATATTTTGAAAGTTTCGATATTTATAGTGATGAAGAAACCCGTCAGGGGATAAAAGAATACTCATCTTGGCCAACATACCCTCAACTTTATATAGACTGAGAATTAATAGGAGGAGTAGATATTATATCTGAGATGTATGAATCTTGAGAATTAGAGGATATTAAAACACAAAAGAATCTCTAATTTAATATAGATTTAATGTAATATAGGAGTCAAATAGTATATTATTTGACTTTTTTGTTATTTTATTTGACAGGATAAAAAATGTATGTGATAATTTCTTTATATTTAGAAATTAACCTACATTTTATATGACAGCCTTGTTTTACCAGATAATTAATAACATTGAGAAAATAACTCATAAAAATTATAAAGAATTTAAAAAGAAACTTGAAACCCTACTAGATGGTTTTAAAGAAGCACAAGACATTGATAATATCAAAGTTCTGAGAAATAAGTTGGAGAGATTACTTGGTGATTATCAATTATCAGATAAAAAACATAAACCTATTAGAGCAAACCTGCGTGATTTAAATAAATTTCTTCATGAACTTGACGATATTATTCATGAAATGGAGGAAGGAACAGAAAAACTAGAGCTTATTGATATTATAAAAAAAGTAGAAAAAAAATATAGATCTCTCTCTAAAATTAAAGAAGAAAAAAGAAAAAAATACAAAGAAGTAGCTATAAAGAAAAAAACAATTTCTTATGAAAAAGAAATTATAAAACTTCAACTTGAGCTTGTAAAACTTCAAAGACATATTGGAGAAACTGGACAAAAGGTTCTCATTATTTTCGAAGGTCGAGATGCTGCAGGGAAGGGCGGAAATATCAAAAGAATGATGGAGTATCTAAACCCAAGAGCTGCAAAAATAGTAGCCCTTCAAAAGCCAACGACAGAAGAACAATGACAATGGTACTTTCAAAGATATTTAAAACATCTTCCTGGAGCGGGTGAAATGGCTCTCTTTGATAGGTCATGGTATAATAGAGGTGGGGTAGAACCAGTAATGGGTTTTGTAAATAAAAAGAACTATGAAAAATTTATGCACGATGCTCCAAAGCTTGAGGACATGCTCATTGAATCAGGTGTAAAAATTATTAAACTCTACTATTCTGTATCTAAATCAGAACAAGCTGCAAGATTTGAAGATAGAAAGCTGAACCCTCTTAAACAGTTTAAGCTCTCTCCAATTGACCAATTTTCACAACAACTTTGGAAAAAATATACACTCGCTGAGTATCATAATTTTATCAATACTTCAACAGATAAGTCTCCATGGACGATTGTAAATTCTGATGACAAAAAAGCATCAAGAATAAACTCAATAAAATATGTACTAGGACTCTTTGATTATCCAGAAAAGATTTCTAAAAAAGAACTCGCATATGACACTGATATTGTCATATCAGCAAAACAAAAAATTAACGCTCTCAAAGATGAAGTAGAAAAAGACGCAGATCTGTTCGACTAATAGAGACAAAAAAAAGTAGGGAACGTTTGCAAACGTTCCCTACTTTTTTTATACCAGTTTTCACCTTTCTAACCCTGTCATATAAGCAATTCAAATAGCATCAGCAGCATCATCTGGTTTAGGTATTTCATCAAGTTTAAAAATCACTTGAATGGCTTTTTGAAGTTGAGCCTTTTTAGCGGCTCATGATCCAGTGACTGCTTTTTTAATCTGTAAGGGAGTATATTCATGGAGTTCTAATCATCTACGAGCAATTTCATAGATAAGCACTCACCTCGCATGTGAGACGGCTATACCTGTTGTTATGTTTGTGTTAAAAAAGAGTTTCTCGACTCATACTCTCTCTGGTTTATGGAGATCTAATAAGCCAGATATATCAGTTCATATTTCAACAAGCTTTTGTTCTAGGGGGGTTTTTGGAGCTGTTTCAATGACTCAAAAATCAAGCAAGGTATAATTTTGTCACTTTTTCTCAATGAGAGCATATCATACCGTAGTAGTTCATGGATCTATTCCTAATATTTTCATAATGTATTTATTTTGTAGCTTCTTTCCCTTGAAAAGGGAGAGAATTCAAGAGAGAGTTGAGTAATTTGACTTTTATTTTATATATTTGACAGTAATATTAATCTATGTAATAATATATGTATGAGGGAAACTTCATACGTGTACATACTTATTTCTAGAGATATATTAATACTATTAAAATATTTCCATGAAACAAAGTAAAATAATAATTTCTGCAAAAGTACTCGATACTATCGCAGATTCTAAAATATTATCTCAGCTTGAGAAGCTTAACTTCCTAAAATACGTATGATATATGTCATACCAGGAACAAAGGCAACTCTGCTCTATAATATAATAAAAAACTTCAGGAGTGGTTTCCTGGAGTTTTTTAGTTATCAAGATAAGAATATTACATCCAATTAAAGTATTGTTCTAGATCAAGACGTTCATCATCATATTGAAAAAGCTTGCCTTGGGAGTGGAGCCTTGCAAGCACTCAGTTTACTATCTTTTCAGAGACATCTTGTCCATATATATTTTTCTTCATCATTTTCTTGTTTGCTATAGCTCACTGCACTATATCTGCTATGAGATTTGAGTTAATAGGTGGAGCAATGATATTACATCATTCTAATATTGTTTCCGTTCTATCTGAACCAAATCGAATAGTCACGCAAGGAGTTTCTAAAATATTTGCCTCCTCTTGCATTGATCCTGAATCAGTAACTAATGCTCAAGCCATTTTTATCATATGAATTGCATCTAAGTGATGCGCAAGAGGTTTTCAATAAGCAAAAGTATCAGGATATTTTTTAATAAGATCTTCTAATTCTCATCTTAAACCATAATTATCTACAGCAAATTCACTGGCATAAAATCACAACATACATATTGTAACTCACCTCTCAAGTAATTTTTTAATGGCATGAAATATTACGAGAAATCTTTCTTTTTTCTCGCAATTTTCTCGTCTATGAATAGTTACAAAAATATAAGGCTTTCCTTCTAGTTGAGGATAATATTCGAATATTTTTGATTCTCATGCTTTTTTTAAGGACATAGTAATCGCATCAGCGATTGTATTTCAAACAACTTCCATATTTTCAACTGGAAAACCTTCTCTTTTAAGAGTCTTTTTATATATTTCATGAGGAAGTGCAAAGTATCATGCAGATGGCTCAATTCCTCTTGTATCGAATTGCTCAGGATACGGTTCTATACTCCCAAGCTCATAGATATCTTTATTTTGAAGTGATTCATAATATGTATTCCAATCAAATTTTCCATCATAATAATCCTTAAATAGTTTATGATAAAAATCAGCTTTTGGAGTAAAGGTTCGTATACCAGCCTCAACGTGTACTACTGCAAACTTATTGAGAAATGCTGCTTTGTCTGCTGTAGTAGCTGTGAGTGTATCACCATGAACATAAGGAACTGGAATTTTCTTGTATTCCTCAGAAATTTCTAATAATATACTTCAGAGCCTTTCTATTATCATTGCATATTTCTCATGCAATTTCCCGTGAATATTCAGGTTAATATCTACATTCATATTAAATTCTCATAGCACTCCATGAGAGAGATTATAATCATAGTGTTGCCCTGTATGAATGAGAACAACCAGTTCTTTTCGTCTCTTGAGTTCTAAGTATAAAGGAGCCTGTTTTATAATATCTGGCTTAGTAGCAATCATAATGATATGAGCATGACGCTTTCCCGATCTTCTGATATCTTCCCAAAAGTCCTTTCGAACTAGTACTTTTTTTTCTTCTGACATAGTTATAATTTATTCCATAAAAAAATCCCAAGAATTATGCTTGGGATTTGGGAAAATGCAAAAGGGAATTAGGAGTTTATTCCATAGGATTTTGGAGATATTATTCAGAATACTTCATGATTAAAGAGTGATGAGAAGGAAGCCTTAATACGTTATATTCAAGAAAAAAAATTAGAATGAGATGAAGAATTGCTACTATCTCCAGATTTTATTTTAAATCAGGGAGATGAAAAAATATTTGTGGAATATAAATCAAGTAAATGAGCATTAAAGAACACTCAGAGTAAAGAGCAATCAATGAGAGCTGCACTTATCCAGATTTTTTGAAATATAGTATTAAATTATAATCTTGTAGTTTGAGGGGATTATTGAATAAATGATACAGAATTTTTTTGATGATATGTAAGAAAAATATCAGAGACTCATCTTGCTAGTGAAACAGGAGGAGATAAAGATACATTAGTAAATTTTTTTTTATAGAATAAGCCGCGGTAAAAACCGCGGCTTAAATTTTAAAAATAATACTTTAGAATTCCTCACAAGTTGACTAGATATAAAATCATAGCCAGGAGGTTTCCCCAAGGATTATTTGAGTTCTTTGATATACTGTTTTACCATACCAAGGAAGATTTTTGCTTTCTCAGTGAGAGGTAAACCATTATTATCTTCTTGAATATCATTTACTGACATTAAGAGGACATTAACATCACTCACTAATGCTTCAATAAACCAATCGTCTGGTTCATCAAAGAGCATCATGCCACAAGGCATGTAACATGCTTCTTGTAGTTTGTGATTGAACTCAAAGGCAACTTGTGCCTTATTCGGAATATAGCTAACATAGAGATCAAGAAATTTTTGATTTTCTCTGAAAGCAGGAATTTTTCCTCCAGGTGTGTAACCACCGTTTGGAAATATGACGCGCGATGCAGTCAGGACGTCAATGTTATTGAGCTGAACAGAAACATCTGGTGTATTCAAATACATATCACCGATATACATTTCTGCATTTCGAGAAAACATCGGAATCAATAATTTACCATTCTTGCGAACCAACCATCCTGCAGCTATGGCAACGCGTTGACCAGTAGGAAGATAGTCTTCTTGTTTTCCTGCATGAGCAGAAAAAATAGAAAGAATATTTTCCTCCAGTTTCCCAACAGTAACATCTTTAGAACTATAGGCATTAATAGCCTCTAGTCCAGATCTTAAAACTTCAGGTAAATCCCCGAATTTTACAGTACTTTCTGATGTAGGCATTTTACTCTCCTTTGAGTTTTTATTTTTCGATTATTAATTATTCAATAATCTAATATTAATATAAGTCAATACTAAAAAATTGCAAATATAAATATTATGTATATATTCTGTATATAAATAAAATATACTTATGAAAAATATATTCATTGCCTACTTGCATAGTTGTGGATTGAGCCAATTGGAGCTTACTAATATCTTTGATGATATTAATAATCCAGAAGAGTTTTTTAATGCATTATCATACTCAAATTTAGAAAAATTTGTTAAGAATACCGAGAGAAGAGGGAGGATACTAGAGAGTTACGATAAACTAAAGACGAGATATATAGATAGTGTTATTGAAAAATTAAGGGTACATATAATTATCCTGTGAGATACTGATTATCCTGAAAACTTAAAGAATATACCACACACTCCGTATATTCTCTATGTAAGAGGGAAAATTCCAACTCAAGACATGTTTTGAGTTGTGGGATCTAGAAAAGTAAGCCCATATTGAATAAAAGTCATTGATAGTATTATTCCTGAAGTCTCAAGGATATTTCCTATTGTTTCTGGTGGAGCTGCTGGATGCGATACTCATGCTCATAAGGCTTGTATACAAGCTTGAAATGTTACAGTTGTAGTAGTTTGAACGGGAATAGATCAAACATATCCTGTGAGTAATGAGAAACTATTTAACTTAGCTGTGGAAAATGGGTGAGCGATACTCTCTATATTTCGAATTTGAGAGCCATGAAACCCCTATAATTTTCCAGTGAGAAATGAAATAGTTGTGTGACTGTGTAAGTGAGTTTTAGTAGTCGAAGCAAAAGAGAAATCATGAAGTCTGATTACTGCTGGACTCTGCCTTGATTTATGAAAAGATTTATTCAGTATCCCTTGAGATATTCTATCACCATACTATTCTGGCACAAATAATCTTATAAAAAATGGAGAGGCAAAGTGCGTGACTACCTATATTGATATTTTAGAAGAATACAACATCTCTGTTAAAAAACAACAACATAAGGCAATACTAACATTTTGAGATGAAATAGAAAAAAGCTTGTATGAAGAGATATCAATATCTTCAAAAAATATTGATGAGTTATCTGTTTGCTTAAATCATCTACCAAAACAATTACTTATAAAAGCTTCACTTTTAGAGCTAAAATGAGTAATAAAAAAAGATTTACTCTGAAAATATGAACTTGTGTAATTTTTCTCTTTTCATTTAGGTTTTTTTTTATACAATCGGGCTATTATAATCTTAGTTATTTGTATGCTCTTGCAGCTTGAAATTATTCTATTTTTCACATCATTTTTTTATATGATGTACTATTTTTCAGATAGTATTTTTTCTTTTTATAAAAGGAAAAAAGAAGAAACATTAGATCGTATCCAACGTCAAAAATTAAGAAAGAAACAGCTAAAAGGTGAAGGGCAAACCACTTGAGTAAAACCAGAAGTTTTAGAGCTTGAAAAAAAGAAACAAGCTCCCGTATCACACGAACATGGAGAACAAATTAGAGAAATATCAAAAAGAGCACAAATAAATATATCTAGAGGATACTATGAAAGTGCTCGAAGTCTTATTATAGAGTGACTTGCGTTAAAAAAACATGATAAAGATCTAAACCTATTACTTGCTGATGTATATGAGCGAGAAAGAAAATATCAAAATGCAGAATTTATATATAGAGATCTTTTAGACGAACATGAAGACGATGAGTATATTCTTCAAAGACTTTGAAATATATATGTTCTGAGATGAAAAAATAAGAAAGCAATAAAATGTTATAGTGAAGCACTGAAATTTGATAGGATGAACACAGAGATATTAGATATACTGACTCACTTACATCTGGAAGAGTTAGATTACAAAAGATCATTAAAATATGCGAATTTGTATTTGAAAGAAAAGCCACGTAACGCAGAAAAACTTTCTATTAGAGGATATAGTCAAGAAATGCTCTGACAGAAAACAGAGGCAGTAAAAGCCTATCAGGAGGTATTAAAAATACAACCATATAATAATGAGATAATAGAAAGAATTAAGCTAATCGAATGAGAGTAATTCACAAGTTTTTGACACTCTAAGAATTTCTAACATAAAAAAAAATACTTCTTTGCAAGAGAGGTATTTTTATTTATTCTAATATTAATATTTTATTAAATTTTCGTATGTTAAAGATTCCTCCATACAGTTTAGAAGCAGAACAATCAGTCTTGTGAAGTCTCCTTATTGATAAAGATGGTTTTATATCTGTTGGTGATCTATTAACTCCTGAGGATTTCTATGACAACTCAAATTCAACGATATATGAGATTATGTTTGAGCTCTTTAGGGTGAATAAACCTATTGATCTGATTACGGTAAGAGAAAAACTCGATGATAAAAAGCTGCTGGATAGTATCTGAGGTATATCGTATCTTACTGAGCTTACTGAAATTGTTCCTACATCCTCTAATATTTATGAGTATTCTCTTATAGTAAAAAATAAAGCGGTACTCAGAAGACTGGTGAAGGCAGGGAATGAAGTTATGTCTCTATGATACCAAGAAGACGAACAAATCAATGATCTCCTTGAAAAAGCAGAAAAATCATTATTTAATGTTACTCAAACATTTATTAAAAATAAATTGGTTCATATTAATGATATCCTTACTCAGCGTTTTGAAGAATTTGCCGAAATCCATGAAAATCCTGACCTTATTAAAGACCACAGACTCCAAACCGGGTATAAAAATATGGATGAGAAACTTACTGGACTCAAGTGAGGAGATATGGTTATAGTTGCAGCCCGTCCATCTATGGGTAAAACAGCTCTTGCTATGAACCTTGCTCAAAATATAGGATTCAACAAAAAAGCCGTAGCAATATTCTCTCTTGAGATGAGTAAAGAGCAACTCACAGACCGTATGATTGCCTCTGCTATGGGAATAGATAGCTGGAAGCTCCAAAAATGAGAACTAGAGGATAGTGAGTTTGCAAAAATTTGAGAAGCAATGGAAATGCTTTCAAAAGCAGATATATATATAGATGATAGTGCTGGTGGAAATCTTGTTGATCTCAAGAGTAAAGCGAGAAGACTTAAAATGGAATCTCGTCTTGACCTCATAATCATTGACTACCTCCAACTTATGAGTATTGGAAATACAACCAACAGAGTACAAGAAGTATCTGAAATATCTCGTTGAATAAAATCACTAGCCAGAGAATTAGATGTGCCAATTATAGCTCTTTCTCAGCTCTCTCGAGCTGTTGAAAGTAGACCTGATAAACGTCCAGTACTTTCAGATCTCAGAGAATCTGGTTCCATCGAGCAAGACGCTGATATTGTAATGATGATATATCGTGAGGACTACTATGATGAGTTTTCAGAACGTAAATGAGTCACAGATATATTTATACGTAAAAACCGTAATGGTCCAACCTGATCTGTGCAACTTATGTTCCATAAAAGTAATCAAAAATTTGTTGAGATTGAATCAAATGGTCAGTCTGATGGATACTAATCATATATATGGTTTACTATTTGTCTGAGTAAAAAATAAAATATATCAAA
>JAWUVV010000043.1:0-9065 GCA_034112165.1 Candidatus Altimarinota bacterium | reverse complement strand
TATCGGAGTACAGGTACTGTGAAAACTCAGAGGAGAAATACAAATCTCAATAGATGAGGACAAAGATTCAGTTCTAGAAAAAGCTAAAACTAATCCAGATGTTGCGAAATGGCTTGAGGGTAAAAATCTTGTAAAAGAGATCTATGTTCCAGGAAAGATTGTGAATTTAGTAGTGAAATAACCCTATGATTTTCTGACTTACCCTCGCATTTTTTGCTTCTCAAGTGCTGGCTTGAATTGCTATTCTGACAGATTTTATAAGCTTTCAATTTAAAGATAGAAAGTATATTTTATTGATGCTAACTGCATCAGCTCTACTTATTGCTGCACATTATTTTCTATTGGGAAAAACAAATGCCGCACTGCTCGTTAGTTTAGGAGCCGTTTCATTTTTAGTGTCATCTTTTTCTCACGATAAAAAATTGATGTACCTGTTTGGAGTTATATATGCAATCCCCTTAATTTTCAATTATACAGAGGTACTTGATCTACTCGTTTGAGCCGTTATGTATATTATGCTTATATGAAAGTTTCAGGAAAATGATAAAACTGTAAGGCTTTTTATTATGGTATGAGCAGTATTAGCAATTACCTATAATGTATTGATATTTACTCCTGTATGAATTTTACTTGAAAGTATATTTCTAAGCAGTAATGTACTATGATACTGGAAACATTATATACAAAAAAGACTGAATTAATCAGTCTTTTTATGTTTCTTCTTTTTTTGTTTCGTCTCACAGTAGGGACAGACTTTCCAGCTTTCACGAATAATCTTATGACACTCATGACAAGTATCTTTGAGAGATGTTTTACAGTTTGGACAGATGATAAAATCATGCTCTATTTCCTCATTACACTCTAGGCAAGTGAGCTCCTCATTTACTTCCTCATCAATATCGCTTTCTATGCGGTCTTGGACTATACTAGATAGTATCTCTAGGTTTCACTCAATCTCTTTGCTACATCTATCATATATACTCTTTCTTGGCCTGATGAGGAGGTATATGAAGACTCAGAGAGGAGTGAGGAGGATCATAATGAGGACACAGAATACTTGGTAAAATTTACTATTACTACGAAAACTAATATCACGAGCTACCCAGATAATAAGTCCAATCCAAACAACAAAAAAATAAATCACGCAGAATTTTATCATAGATTCAAGCGTAACGGTATTCCAAAAAGGAGATATCATCATGTTAACGGGTTGGGTATTTTGCATATTAGCGTAGGTTGTCATATTTCCAAATTTCTATGAGTTTATGATTTCCAGAGATGAGTACCTCAGGCACATCATGTCACTCAAAGCTTTGAGGTCGAGTATATACGGGATACTCTTTTTGTCTACCAAGTTTTTTCCCAAAGCTTTCTTCTTCATGAGAGATAGAGCTTCAAAGCACTCAATCTTGCAGTCTCACGAGAGAGTCAATAAGGACTTGGCTGGCTATCTCTCAGCCAGTGAGAATATAGTCTCAAATAGAGATTTCATAATCGACATATATATCTATGATGCGCTGATCTATTCACTCATAGTGTCCACATATGATAATACATTCTTGTAGCTCGCTACTCAGCTCCTCACACAATTCTTGTCTTAGTTTTTGTCCACTTGGGGACATATATATAACAGGAATGTTGGATTTTATATCGGAACGCATGTCTGCGTTCCCTACGGAGTTTTGTATGTGTTGTATCGCTCTTGAGAGAGGAACAGGAGAGAATACTTGTCCATGCATTCCAAAAGCCTTGTCATCAACATGACCTGAAGTGTCTTTTGCAAACTCGTTGAGCTTATAGAGCTCTACGCGCAAGAGTCACTTTCATATCGCTTTTCAAATAATACTCACCCCGAGAAAACTGGTAAATGCTTCAGGGAATATAGTTATGATATGAAATTTCATATTAGTGTTTGATGATATCTAAAACCTCTGACAATACTTGCTCAGGAGACTGACTTGCATCTATGATATAATCACAATATTTTTCTGCTTGCTCTCTTTCTAAATCTGCACTTTCGAGTCTATTTTGTATATCATCTTCGCAACCATCTGAGTGACGCTCTAAATACCGTCTTGTCATTTCTTTATTTGAAACATCAAGAAAAAACGATGTATAGTTTTCTTTAAAATTAGGGTGATTTTCACTGAGCTGCTTGAGTCACTTTGTGTCTATTTCTTTTAACATGATGTTGCCATTTTCAAGTCCAGAATCTACATCGGATTTCTTGGTTCCATAGTAGGCGACTTTATGATTTATTTCGTATTCTAGAAAGTCGTTATTTTGTATTCCTGTTTCAAAGTCCTCTTTAGAAACAAACCAATACTGATCTCCATTTTCTTCTCCAGGACGCATTTCCCGAGTAACGTATGATTTTAAAAACTCTAGGTTTTTAATTTCCTCATTTTGAATATTTGTTCGAATTGTTCACTTTCCACTTCCGGAAACTCACATGATGAAATATAGGTGTCCTTGCATAAAAATACTCACTAGTTAATAATTACTTAGAGTATAGGGAAAAATATTTATATGAAAAGTAAAATAACCTCTCTGCTGACATATATGTATATTAATTATATTTTTGAGTTCAAAAATTCATTCCTCCATTTGCTTTTATAGGTTCTCAGAGAACTATACAGGGATCATATATGAGTCATCAATTACAGCTTTCTGATACATTGTATCCGTCATAGTTTGGTATACGTGGAGTTCAAAAATTTCATTGTATACTATCATTTTCACCTTCTGTTGCCCTAGTATAAGAGAGTATCTTATTATTACTATACGCCTCTTGTCTATTGAGACTTTCGATGAAATCCTCATTACTCATATTTGATTCTGGAATAAATAAGTCAGTTTCAAATATAACATCAAAGCTGGGAGTATTTCTTATCAAGGCACCAGAAATGTACTGTGCATATTTAGTATTGAGATCTCCATTTTCTTGTGGAGTTGAAAAGAGATATACTCAAAAGAACACAAGCATAAAGAGTCCTAAAAATAGTAAAATTGTTTTAATCATATCGTAATTAATACCGTTTAAAAGTAAATTATACGTAAATACATAGAAAGTCAAAAATATATTTTGACAGATATAAGTTTTTCATTATACTTTGCAAGTTATGTTGCTCACATGTTATTTTTCGGGAGGATGAATAACGATATATGTATGTTGCACTAGCATAGTTATGCCTTTATAGTATAACTAAGACCAAGTTGAAATATTTTTTATTCTTGACCTCTGGTTCGAATTCCAATCCAAACAATGTGTTTTCCCAAGACAGCCTTATTGGCAGCATTGAATGGTATCAGTGAGTAATTTCCCCCTTACTCTTACTGAGAGATCCATCTGATTCGTGATTGGCCCATGCCTCAGTGAAAAAGATGGATACTTATTCCAGATGACAATATAGATTCTATTTATATTATCATCATATATTACAAGTTGAGCTTCAGTTTTACTGTCGATACTCCTTGTGAAAATACAAAAAGCCCTGACCTATTGGTCAGGGCTTTATTGCTATTTTCATACAATTCATATTTATACTCAAGTAAATTAATCTATTCCAATGAAATACTTTCTTCTTTTACTAACCAGTATTGCTTTCATGAGCTGCAGTAGTAATACGTATCCTCGAGAACAGCCAGTGCTAGTTACAGAAATAGATATATCAAGCAGCCAAGATATTCTTCCAGAAGATAATTGTTTTCTTTTTGATGATTTTACAGATACTCCAGATAATAGGTGGGGAATAATAAACGACGGAGTTATGTGAGGGAAATCTCTATGAAACGGAAATATACAAAATGATGTCCTCGTATTTTCTGGAACGATTGTAACTCGCTGAGGGGGTTTTTCATCTCTGAGAGGATGACTTGAGAGAGGAGTATTGTCTGAATTTAACTCTGTACAACTCACAGCAAAATCTGACGAGCGAGAGTATAGAATCACTTTTAGGGATAATCAGTGGGGAAATATTTCTCACCAGCTTATTATTCCATTCAAGACTCCCTGAGAGTTCGAGGAAATTACTGTCAGTTTTAACGACTTGCAACCAGCCTATTTCGGGAGAATGGTATCGGCCAATCCCTTCGAAAAAGAATCTGCTCGGGAAATCGGAGTTATTCTCTCTGACTGAGTCGACTGAGCGTTTAAGCTTGAGATTGATGAAGTGAGGTTTTGTAAATAATTAGATACTTTTAAGCTCTTTAATCCTTACTTCCATAGAGGCTATTCGAAAATCTGTAAATTCTTTACTCGAAAGGTAACTAAAAACAGCACATATATCTTTGGAGAAAACTTTATGTATATTTCTTAGATTCGTCATAAAATTGTAATATTTTTTCTCACAATCACTAAGTATGAAATGAGAGTTTCATTTTACTTTAATCATTTGTGCCTTGAATAAATAATACCCCTCTTCTCATCAATATTGATCTAGAAACTCTGTGCATTTATTTAAAATATGTTTTCAAAAGTCGCCATCTAAAATTCATGATTCTCTAAAACTCTCTATACTTGAAAATATTTCTAAATCTTCTACAGTATAAAGAGCCGATAATATTTCTAAAAAGTAATGAGGTATTTTATCTATATCTAGAATTCACACATCTTTATAGAGAACATCAAAAACAGAGTATGAGCCATTTTGGAATATTCTACAATTTCCAGCAGTAATATTTTCATTTGTTTTACTCCTAGTGTCATCTCTAGGAATAATTCATCTATCAGGATTATTTCATTCAAATAATATACTGAGGAGTGATAAATCTCAAATTATTTGTATAAAATCCATTCGTTTAGTAATATTTTCAGGATAAATTGGTATTGAGTAATATTCTCCTGCATCTTCAACTAATTCACATACATTTATAATTCATCTACAAATATGAGCAACTAGGACTTCATTTTTTAAGTCCATAGTAGCTTTTGGTCTATTTTTCTTTCCATAGAATCGTCTATAGTGTATTCAATTATCAAGTAAAGATATGTGAGAAAATTTTGTAGGATCAGCTACCTTTGCAGCTCTATCTCAAATTATTTTACACGCATCAATAACTTCTTGTGATAGCTCACAAGTTTCTCCGCAAACATTATTATTTCATTGAACTTCTGGACTCAATATAAAATTCTTAAAAATATTTATCAATAATATATTTGATTAGTCAAAATAATCAAGAGCAAATAAAAACAGCCTCATGAGGCTGTCCCAATTAAGGTAAATAAGAACAGCATATAGCTGTTCTTATTATTATGTTGTATGGCATGGATTACAACACCAGTAGCATCAATTTATTGATAACGTCGGATTATATTCTTTGGCACTTTTAACTGCAGAATGACAATTTGGATGAAGTCATAGTTGTGCTTGATTTTCTGGTAATGCTGGATGAGAACAATTATTAAGTTCATGAACCTCATAATCTCAGCTCTCTTGCTGATTTTTGTTTATATAGTAGTGTTGCATAATGTTAGTTTAGTTGTAAGTTATTTTTGCAATTATCAGACTCTACCATATAATTATATGCATAAATTTCGGGCAGAAATTTATTTATGCATATATCCTCAATTGAGGAAGAATATGGACTATGATATCAGAGTTGTTTGTAAAAACATTTTGATATCTTTTTTATTTGTAAAAAATTAACCTCATAGAATTGAGTATATTTAGGATTTAAACTGAGTATATTATATAAAAAAATACTCCTTACTCAAAGAAGTATTTTTTTTGATGTTAGAAACTTACAGTGTGTCAAAAACTCTCAAAAAAAGTCGCGCGGGTAATTTAAAAACTACCCCTCACTTGTTGGTGGGGGTAGTTTTTAAATCATGAGAATCTACTATTTTTCTACTTCTGCATCTTGAATATCATCATCTCCATCAGCTTTTTCAGCTTCTGGAGCATCTTCTTTTGGAGCATCAGCTGCATCTGCTTGCGCGTAGATCTTTTGTCCTACTTGCATAAGTGTGTCTTGAAGGTCCTTGCTTGGAACTTCAAAGTCATCTTTTGTTGCGTCTGGTTTTGCGAGGACCTCTTTTACGGTAGCAATCTTTTCGTTGAGGAGAGTTTTGTCTTCTTCAGATACCTTATCTGGGTTATCGCTCATAAGTTTTTCACCTTGAGCCACGGCGCTATCAGCCCCATTTCGAGCATCAGCGAGTCCTTTTTTTGCTGCATCTTCGTCTTTTTTCGCTTCAGCCTCTTTTACGAGTTTATCAACTTCTGCTTCATCCATACCAGTTGAACCCTGGATTGTAATTTTTTGCTCTTTTCCAGTTCCTTTATCTTTGGCAGTTACGTGGAGAACCCCATTTGCATCGATGTCGAAACTTACTTCAACTTGTGGAGTTCCTCTTGGAGCTGGAGCAATACCGTCGAGCATAAATCTCCCGAGAGATTTATTGTCTCCAGCCATTTCTCTTTCTCATTGTAGTACGTGGATTTCAACACTTGGCTGATTATCTACAGCTGTTGAGAATGTTTCTGTTTTGTTTGCAGGAATGGTTGTATTTCTCGTAATCATCGGAGTTCTCACTGAGCCCATAGTTTCAATACCAAGAGTGAGGGGAGTAACATCGAGGAGGAGTACATCTGTAACATCTCAGCCAATGATACCTGCTTGTATAGCAGCTCCCATTGCAACTGATTCATCTGGGTTGATCCCTGTATTAGGTTTCTTCCCAAAGAATGCTTCTACTTTTTGCATAACGAGAGGAACTCTGGTTGAACCACCTACCATAAGTATTTGGTCGAGCTCTGAGGCCTTCAGTCCAGCATCTTTGAGTACGGCTCCACATGGTTTTAACGATCTTTCTACAAGGTCTCCAATAAGTTCTTCGAACTTTGTTCTCGTAAGTGTCATCATAAGGTTTTTAGGTCCAGATGAGTCAACCGTGATATATGGAAGATTGATATCGTAATCACTGGTCGTAGAGAGCTCTTTTTTAGCCTTTTCAGCCTCGTCACGTACTCTTTGGAGTGCCATAGGGTCATTGTGTAGGTCAATTGCTTGATCCTTCTTAAACTCGTCTATAATCCATTCTGTAATAATTTTATCAAAGTCATCACCACCAAGATGCGTATCACCATTTGTTGCAAGTACTTCAAAGGTTCCTTCGTCAGAGAGTTCTAGAATAGAGATATCAAACGTACCACCACCAAAGTCGTATACTGCGATTTTTTCATTTTTACCTTTCCCAGCTCCGTATGCAAGTGCTGCAGCTGTAGGTTCGTTTACGATACGTTTTACTTCAAGACCAGCAATCTTACCAGCGTTGATAGTCGCTTGTCTTTGGTCATCGTTAAAGTAGGCAGGCACTGTAATAACAGCTTCTGTTATTTTTTGACCAAGAAACTTTTCAGCATCTTCTTTGAGTTTCATAAGTACGTGTGCTCCGATTTCCTCAGGACGAACCTCTTTTCCATCAAACATAATGAGCGCTGAACCATCTTTTCCTTTTACAACTTTGTAAGGAACATTTTTGATTTCGTCAGCTACTTCGTCAAACTTACGACCAATAAATCTCTTTGCAGAAAAAATGGTTCCTGCTGGATTTGTGATAGCTTGTCTTTTTGCTGGAGTTCCAACAATAATACTTCCGTCTTTATTTGCGACAATACTGGGAGTGGTTCTATTTCCCTCAGCATTTGGGATGATTTTTGCTTCACCACCTTCCATAAAGGCAACGGCTGAATTTGTAGTACCAAGGTCGATACCAATAATTTTTCACATAGTATATAAAATTAAGTTTTAATATTTTTATGAATTCCTCATGTGGCAGTCTTTGGATGTAAATCGAAAGAAGTTCTGAGGAATTAAAACTATTGTATCAAAAAAATAATCCCCGTCAAACCTTTTTAGCACTTTTTAACTTTGTGTGCTAGTTTGATAAAAAAGTACTTATTTAAAGAAGGCATGGTAGAATTGTAAAAAAGGTTTATATATGATACTATAGTTTATAGTATTAAGTAAAAGTATATTTTATGTGATGATTTGAAGACATTCCTCAACAAGTGTATACTTCTTGAGAACAACTTTCTCAACTTAAAGATGAGTATGAGTGTGTGCAATCTGAGAGAGTAGTTTCTGCTATTTGAGATGTATGAAGAATTATAATAGAAAATCAAAAAGCTGAGCCTCTTACACAAGATAATATTCTTTCAGTGATTAATAAGTGGAATAATATGTATTTTCATGCTCTTCGTAAAGTATGATGTAATTTTCCTAATCCACCTGAATATTTAAATATGTCTGAAGTAGATGAAGATGTATTCTCTAAAGCTACTGACTTATATTTTCAATCACAATGATATACCTTTGGATATGCAGATTATGTTATTGATGAAAAGTATATTATGGCTCCGACATTAAGAAAAGTAGAAGAAGAACAAATGCGAAACCTTAGTGACTTTTTTCAAGAGTGGGAAAAGTATTGAATTGTTATAGAGTCGTTAGATATACCTATAATTTTTTTTGGGTTTGATGAAACATGATTGAGTACAGATTTAAATTTACAACAGGGAGTTATATGGCAATGAGGGTATAGTGAATGAAAAGTGGAAATATTTAGATGAGATACACGTAACTTTGAGAAGTATTTTAATCCTAATTTTTCAGAAACTCAACTAAGACGACGAGAACATAATATAGTTGCCGATGAAATGTGACATGCTCTTTTTAATAATGCCTTAGGACTTCAAGATGAGATCATATCAAATAAGACTTTCTTATTTAGAGAACAAGAATATACAACATTTCAGTTAAATGAGTTTTGTTCTATGCTTTCATCACTACGCTTTGGTGTTGATAAATTAGATAACATCAATTTTCTACTTTGAGTATCATCAGAAACAAGCGAATTTCAGTATGATTTAGGAAAAACCTTATTTAATGAACTTTTTTGAGAAAGACAACAGATTCTAGGATTGTCTGATATATATGAATACATAGATTATTGCAGTACTCTCTCAGAAGATGACCTTGATAGCGAAGTTGAAATAGTTTTGCAAAAAGCTGAACATATTTTCTTTTATGAACTTTTACCTCTTTTAAAATGATAGAAA
>JAWUVV010000042.1:0-19453 GCA_034112165.1 Candidatus Altimarinota bacterium | reverse complement strand
TATTTCATTTTCTGTTTTATATTCTAAATTTTCATTTTTAATTCTAAATATCTTGTATCAATAAGCTTGTATAAGTTCATTTCTTTGAATATCATATTCTTTTTGAAAAGTATCTTCATGTATTTTCCCATCTATTTCTATAACTAAAAGTAATTCTTCACTATAAAAATCAGCAATATATCTCCCAATTGGATGTTGCCTACGGAATTTAATGTTTTGGAGCTTATTTGATCTTACAATGTTCCATACGAGTTTTTCTTGCTGAGTTGGATTTATTCGAAATCGCTTTGCTAGTTCAAATATATATCAAGGTGATTTTAACTCATATTTTCTATTGCTCACTGTAGCCTCCATCTCCTCCAAAGGAGAGGGAATTCAAGGGTGAGGGCTTTTAAGAGAATTAAGAGAGGTGTCTTGCGAGGGAATTCAAGGGTGAGGGGGCTCATATAATTTCTTCATGATGTCTTCTATCTGCTGGGTTCCCACTCAAATAGGTTTAAGATTTGTTTTATGACACTTTGAGCATTCTTTAGGTATATTGAATGCATTATTACAGATATGACAGCGTAGGTGCTCTGGATTATTATGTACCGAGAGGCTAATATCACAGTTTGGACACGAGTATAAATACTGACAATCTTCGCAAATCAGGCTTGAGTATGAACCACGCTTATTGAGGTAGAGCATTACTTTTTCTCCTTTTTCAAGGGTCAAATCTATATGTTCCAAAAGCGTATCTGATATATAATTTGATATCTTTGACTTGTTCTGCGCTAAATTTACTGTTAAAAACATTTGACGAAGTTAGGGGAAAATCTTATATTGAATTTATTGGATTATATTCTAAAAATAATTTATGGCAAACGAAGGACAACCAACTACACAAGAACAACTAGACGGAGCTATTGATTGACTATGAAAAATGATGGAAGATTGATGAGGATTTCCTTCTGTATTATCAATTAGAGTAGTGTCAGATACTGCCTCAGTGGATATAGCTAAAGTATTAAGTGCTTGAGACCTACAAATTAAATTCCCTAATTTAGGATAGAACAAATTGCAAAAACATAAAACTTTTTTATAATCCAGCACGAACTGGGTTATTTTTATATTTAAGAAATACAGTATAGATGGCAAGAGATTATTACGAGATACTTTGAATTCAAAAAGGAGCAAGTAGTGAAGAAATAAAAAAAGCATATCGAAAGCTTGCAATGCAATATCATCCAGATAGAAATCAAGGTGACAAGCAGGCTGAATCAAAATTTAAAGAAATAGGTGAAGCTTACGGGACACTTTCAGATGCTGGAAAGAAACAAAATTACGATACTTTTGGATCTGCTGGATGAGCTGGTGGAAATCCTTTTTGAGGTGGAGGAGGTTGATTTCAAGGAGAAGATCTATGAGATATATTTTCTTCATTTTTTGGTGGAGGATTTGGATGACAAAGGAGAGGAAGTTCGAGGAGAAGCTCTGAGAGAAGAGGGGAAGATTTAGAATATGATCTACATCTCGATGTAAAGACGAGTATTTATGGTGGCAAAGATACACTAGAGTTCAACAAGCGAGAGTACTGTGATAGCTGTGATGGTGTAGGTGGAAGTGATAAAAAAACGTGTTGAACCTGTAATGGTCACGGCCAAGTAACCCAAACATCACAGAGTCCTTTTGGAGTTATTCAGCAAACAATAGCCTGCCCTGACTGTCATTGATCTGGGGAGCAGTTTAAAAATATATGTAGTGAATGTCATGGAGAAAAAAGAACCGTGCAAAAAAAGAAACTTGATATAGATATTCCTGCGGGGATTGATGATGGTATGGTGATAAAACTTACTGGAGAGGGAAATGCTGGAGTAGGAACAAAAACCTCTTGAGATTTATATGTACGATTTCATGTAGAGACCCAGGAAAAATGACTTACTCGGGATGGAGTAGATCTACATTATGACTTAGAGATAGATTTTATTCAGGCAGTACTTGGGACAAAAATGGAAGTAAATATTCCTGTAATTTGAAAAAGAAGCATATCTATTGGGGCAGGAACACAGTCAGAAAGTATCCTAAAAATCTCAGGGGATGGGGTAAAGCATATTGATAGAGATTCAAAATGAGATTTACTCATTCATATCCATATTCCAACTCCAACAAAGCTATCTAAAGCCGAGCGAGACCTTTTTGAAACTCTGGCAAAGGAAAAGAAACTTAATGTGAATTCTAAGAAATGAGTATTTGAGAAATTATTTGGGTAAAAAATAAATTCATAATTATAGAAAAGTAGCTATATTTAGAATAATATTTCTAGCTACTTTTTTTATGTCTCAAAATATAATAGAGCAAACATTCTGGCAAAAAACCAAAAGGTTTTTTGAGCCCGCATTACTAAGAAAAAGGGAACATCTAAAATTTATTATTCAGCAAATTATTATAGCTTTTAGTGGATTACTTGGAATAATTTTTTTAGAGAGAATAATATCTGCTCTAGAAGGGTGAAATTCAGATACTTTTTCTAGTATTCTTATGTTATATGCTATGCTGTTAATATTATTTGAAGGGATTATATTTTCAATGAGAAAATGGGGATGGATGAATACATTACCCTATAATATTGTAGATATTTACGATACATATTTGTGAAAATATTTACAAATGGATAATAATGTAATTGAGTTACTTGGAACTTGAAAAACTATTGGAATAGTAAGTGAGTGAGCGAAAGTTTGGTCAAATTTACTAGCTGAATCTGTGGTAAAAATAACACATCTAACCGTTACCATTGGATTTTCAATTTTTATGATTTCAAGGGTAAGTTATGTATATGTTTTGTTATTTGTATTTCTTATAGCTGTTTCATTTATTGTAATCTCTTATATTAATAAGTTACAAGCCGTCTTTCGTTCTCGTCGATATGAATATAGAAACATTAGAATGAAACAGTTTGTAAAGGTAGTTATGTCTCGCATGGAAGTACTTCAGGCTTGAAAATTTACTTGAGAAATAGAAAAAATGTATGAGAACACTCATAAAATATCTTGAGTAAGCAAAGAGATGGCAACTTATAGAGTTATACTAAAGCGTTCGGCAAGTTTTTTAGTTTCACTCGTATTAATCTTAATATTTTTTGTACTAGGAAAGGATATTTTATCTTGAGAAGCATCCTTGGGATTATTGGTAGGGATATCAGGTACCCTTATAATTATGCAGAGGTCTATTACAGACGCTATGAATTTTTATATAGATTTTTCAAAAGACTTTATTTCAATCGAAAAACTTTGGAACTTTTTTGATACCACTCCTCAAATCCAGTGATATGAAGAGTGAAAAGATTTTGTTCATGCATCTTGAGCTATTACTCTCAAAAATATTTCATACTGATATGACGCATCGAAACCTATATTTCAAAACTTTGATTTAGATATTCCATGAAATAGAGTGACAGCGCTTGTGTGACCCAGTTGAGGTTGAAAGTCTACGCTTGTAAAACTTATTTCAGGATATATCAGGCAAGAGAGTTGAGATATACTTGTAGACCGTCAAAATCTTAAGGAAACATCACTGAAGTCATATTATAAAGACATTTGATATCTCACTCAGGAACCAAGCGTCTTTGATGGAACTATTAGAGAAAATCTTCTCTATGCAGTGCAGCCCCTTTCCCTTGAAAAGGGAGAGGATTCAGGAGAGAGTTTTGATATAGAAAAAATTATCAAACTCGCGAACTGCGAATTTATTTATGATCTACCAAATGGACTTGATACAGAAATAGGAGAACGAGGAGTAAAACTTTCATGATGACAAAAGCAAAGACTTGCAATAGCAAAGATATTTCTTAAGAACCCAAAAATTATTATTTTAGACGAACCAACCAGTGCGCTTGATAGTATGAGTGAGCAAAAAATAACACGAGCCATGCATAATCTATTTAAAGATAGGACGGTTATCATAATAGCTCATCGGCTGCAAACAGTGAAACATGCGGATGATATTATAGTGATAGAGTGAGGAGAAATAAGAGAGAGAGGAACGCATAAGCAGCTCGTGAAAGAGAAGTGATTTTATAAACAGATGCTTGATTTACAGAGTGGATTTTAATATACAATATGAAACATAAAATATTCCAGTTACTCGTTATAAGTACCTTTTTTATAGTATTTGGATATTTTTATGGAGAAGAATTTTGGCAATATCAAGAAAGCCAGCAGCAAGAAACAGCCTACCAAGAAGGCTTGAGTCAAGGTACAAATGATTTTAGTATTGAGCACATAGTTTCATTTGAAGATACCGAATTGTTGATTACTCCAGATCTATGATTGTTGGATGACATTGTTTTGCAAATAGACCAAGCTGAGAAGCGAGTATATTTAGAGGTGTATATTTTTACAGAGCGTGATATGCGGGATGCTATCATTAGAGCTCATAAGAGATGAATCGAGGTAAAAGTACTTCTAGAAAATAATCCTTACAAAGCTCCGTATTTAAACGATTCTCATTATAGAGATCTAGAAGATGCAGGAGTCAATGTTGCTTGGTCAGATCCACTTAATTATTCCCTGAATCATTCTAAACTTCTAATTATTGATGAGAGCGCGTATGTATCTACGGGTAATTTTTCATATTCTCTTTTTAAATATAATAGAGATCTATTGGTTCGTATCATTGATAGAGAGTTTTTGGATGTTCTAGTAACATTATTTCTTTGAGATTTTACTCATAAAAATATATGAATATACCATGAAAATCTGGTCCTTTCTCCTGATTATAGTAGGTCAAAAATGACAAATCTTGTTTTATGAGCTCAGCAAAGTATTGATTTTTATTTCCCATATTTAGCAGATGATCAGTTTCAGGAAGTTTTATTTAAAATGGCAAATTCATGAGTAAAAATTAGATGAATAGTGGATAAAACTTTTTACAAAGAAAATCCTGATATAGTAGAACTATATAGTGAAAAAGGGATAGAGTTACGAGAAATAAAAAAATGAAAACTTCATGCAAAGTCTATCATTGTAGATAAGCAGATTGCATATATTGGGAGTATTAATTTTTCTACCTATAGTTTTGATGAAAATAGAGAAATTGGACTTATCCTGGGAGATTCTCAAGTTATAGAAAAGCTTTTAGAAATATTTAGTTCTGATTTGTAGGTGCCTCACTCTAATTAGCAAGAAAAAAAACAAGCTACTTTTTGAAATATAGCTATCTATATGTTAGTATATAGTATATATATTTTAACGCTTTGCATGAATTTGCTTTTTCGTATCGTTTTTTGAATAGTAGTAGGAGTTATATTTGTAAGTATAACATTCTCGACCTTTTTTATTACAAAACAATATGCCTCTATTGCTGATTTAAATATAGAACAATCAAAGAATCTATATGCTTCAGGAGCTTTATATTATAAAAATATTTCAAAATTTGAATCAATCTATTCGACTCATGAAATACTTCAAGACTTAAGCTGAGAAGATACAGTTATTTCAATCAATACAGACTGAAAATATATTAGTTCCTTTAGAAATATTTGAGCAACATATGATTTTACAGGGACATGATATATTATATCTCAAAAAGGAATATGAGAATTATATATTGACACTATTACGAGAAAGTGAAAAGTATTTGTATATGCAAAAAATACCCCAGTTGAAATTAGGCTTATAAGCGATGATGAAAAGGAAGTGTATACCACCATATATTTAGCTCCATGAATGTATATAGAGTTCAGGACAGGGATTTGAAAGAATTTAAATAATGCCGATAGGCTTAGAATTTCGACGGTAAATACATTAGGATATATTAGTTCACTTTCTGACGGAGAAATAGATTCTAGGATAGAGGTATATTTTTCTCAGGAAGATAATATATTATATGATTCTATGCAGCATATTTGAAAAACCGATAGTGAAAAAAAATCTTTTCTCGCGTCAGTCATTTCAAGCAATATACCAGAAATATCATGAAATACTTATATTCAAAGATACCTTCATTTATTTGTGAACAAAGAGAAGAAAAAAGTATTTTATAAAAATATTGTTGTATCATGATACATATCACTTATAGATGCAAAAAAAGTTGATGAATCATTGATTTCACAAATTAAAAAAGATGAGCTACGATTAAAAAATATTGATAGTGACTCGTATCAAAAAGTCCTATCTCTGAGATGAGAGATTATTTCTGCTTTATATTCAATGCAAGGGAGTAGTTATATAACTTCAAAATTATTATTTTCACGAATCGTAGATTCTGATATTAATGAATATGCCTGGATGTATCCACTCTATAGTTTTTCTTTATTTTCTTGAAACACTCAGGAGAGTGAAACATCCGAATTTATCACAAAAAGTTTTTTTGAATCGTTTGCAAAATATATGGAGAATTATCAAGATACAGAAAAACCTTACGATTATTTTCTATATTTCTTAGAGCAAAGACTTTTATTTCTCCTATCTTGAAATATAGATGAGCAAAGTATGGGGGCAACTATTGAGGTTCTATCTAATTATGCAAAGATTTCAAATGATGCTAACTATGGAGAAAAAAATCAAAAAATAACTCAAATTTATAGTATTACCCAGATTCTTGCATCGCTCGATACCTTTTTAAGGAGTACATATTTTCTTTCTGAGCGTGACAGTAATAATCTATTAGTACTTCGTAGTAATATAAGTTTATGATGAACAAAATTAAGTCAGTTAGAAACATATATTAATTCATTATACGCTCTATATGATACCAATAAATCACTCCTAAATACTATATCTGCTCGTGATGTAAAGATTTCTGAAAACATCATTCTGATAAAAAGAAATATTGATGAATATGTATCTGCGATTTGAAACTATGAGCAGTATAAAGATTTATATGATATCTCTAAAAGTACTATTCTAAATGTAGATGTTATTAATAACTGACAATTATGAATCAGTGAATCATTAGGGAAACAGTATTTAGGACAGTTTATATGAATCTCTCAAGAATCATTTTCTTTATCAGTTATAGATGAGTCATATTATAAGGTAGATAATCTTATCATTTGATGACGAAGGTTTGATTTTGAAATATATCCATATTCTGCTTCGAAGTTAAAAAATATTCTTATTGATGGTGAGTTGCAGACAACGCAGTATACTTTAGATAATATACAAGAAGACTGGAATGAAAAGTTTAAAACCGCTTCACAGGAAGAAAAGCAGCAGTTCGATTTTTCAAGATTCTTTATACTTACTTTTCTTACATTAGAACAACGTGAAGTGGTAATTTTTGATAAAGCATATAAGCAGGAGGAATCAAAAGCCGAAATTGTATTTAAAAGAGACATACTGTTGTGAGATAAATGAGAGTTTTCATCACTGGGTAGTTTTTTAAGAATTGATTATTCTGATATAAATCTCATCAAAGAAGGAGATACATATGATATATTTTTAAGTGATGCTGATTTTTTCTTTAACTCTATTGAATCAAAATATAGAAAAAGACTTTCTTGAAAATTAAGTTCTCAGTATATCCTTGATGATGTGACTCATGATTTTAAAAATGTGATTCTCAAGGTTGAAAGTGATAAAAAGTGAGTTAATAATTCAATTATATATGATTTTGATGGAGTAAATATTACTCTGATTTGAAATATATATATAAATCAATTAGGCGAATATTTAAAAGAAATGTTTTCAAATATTGATGTATATTTAGACATATACTCTACTATTGAGATATCTACGAACATTGAAAACCTTGCTATTGAATATACTCCAGCAAATAAGAAAACTCGTTTCAAGTTTGATTCTGGGCAAAAAAGCTTTACAATAATACTGCAAAATTGAGACATTAGCGGAATATATGAGGGGACCTTAAAACTTGCCTCATCTCCAATAATGCCTTGAGATATAAAAGATTACCTACAATAAAAATATGAAAAGACAAAAAAATATGATGGCAAAAGTAGTAGCATTTATAGCCCTGCTCGCAATAGTCATCTGAGTTATTTGAACATGACTTTTAGTTGTTTTTTCTCCATGAGATGAAGTAGAAATTACTCCCGAAGAGCTGCAACAATATATTGATTCACTTTCATGATCAACAGCTTGAACAGGGGAGGTATGAGAGATATCAAACATTATCTGAGAAACTGAGTAAGAAAAGTGTATGAATAGACAAGAGAATAGAATATATTCTCTTGTCTTTTTATTTATATAAATATACTGAAATTTATATATTATTCTGCCTTAATACTCAGGATAATGAGTATTATAAATAAATAAAAAACTATGAGGAAATTTTTGAGTCTTATTCTTCTGACTTCTATTCTTGTTTCTTGCTGAAGGAGTGATGAATTATGAGAAGAATCTGAGCAACAAAAGACCGACTTTTTTGTCGAAACAACACTTTGAAGTGAGTTTGCAAACGCAAGTAGTCTTGAGAAGGTATGAAAGGTAAGTTCGAGCCAAGATATTGCTCTTTCAGCTAATACTAATGGGAGAGTGAGTAGTGTACTTGTAAAAGTCTGAGACACTGTGAGTGTGGGACAAGTTATAGCAAGGTTAGAGGATACTATATGAAGTTTGGGGATTAATCTACAAAGATCTAATATAGCAATAGAAAGAGCAAAAATAAATTATGAATCAAATGAAATAAGTCTTGATAAACAGATTTTTGACACTCGTCAACAAGTAGAAACACTGAGAAGAAATCTTTTAGCTGCGAGCTCAGATGCTCAACAAAACCTTCTTCAGGTTCAGGATAATCTCAATAGTAGTGATATAAATAATTGAGATTCTCAATCAGCATTGAGATTGCAACAGATTGATAATAATATTGAAAAAGCTCAGCTCGATTTTGAGATTAAACTTGCCTGAGACGCGCAACAAATCTCGTCATATAGCGCTGCGTTGAGAAAAGATTTTAATGCTCTGACAAATTATATTGATGATGTTATTGACTTCAGTGATAATATACTCTGAATTACTGATGCGAATAGAAATGAAAATAGAAGATTTGAACAATTTTTATGAGCTCTTGATACAGAGCAAAAAAGTATATCAAAAAGTTTTCTGAGACAAATTATAAATACTCGTGAATGAGTAGAGTTTGAGCAGATAGATGTATTACTAAAACAATGATGACTGAGTAATGAACAATTATTGAGCAGCATTGAATATATAAATCAAAGATATGAGGTATCAGATGATTTACTCTCAGCTTTAGAACAAACACTCTTTAACTCAACACCAAGTGTTTGAGAGCTCTCTGAGCAACAAATAGATTGATATCTTTGACAAATAAATTGATTTCAATCACAATCACAAGGTACATATGGGGCATTTATATCTTTTGGTTCCAGTGTAAAGACATTTCTGCAAACCTATGAAAATAGCCAAAAATCTATCTTGAAATGAATAGAATTGCAGAAAAAAGATAGAGAGATACAGAGTAAAACTCTTTGAAGCTCTGAGTTAAGTGCGCTAACATGACTTGAACGAACAAAAATAAGTACGCAGGATACGATTAGTAATTTACAAGCGCAAATTACATCTGCTGAAAATGCTTTAAATAATGCAATAAAAAATAAAGATGTAACACTGAGAAGTTTAGAAAATGCAATCAGTGAGGCAAACGTTTGATATGCATGATCAGCAAAAGAATACAGTAAACTCGTAATTAGATCACCAATTAATGGTACAATTTCAGAGTCTTCTATCGATGTATGACAAGAGGTATTCTCTGGAAATAATCTATTTAATATTGTGAGTGACTCAACCCCCGAAGTACAAATTTCATTTACAGTAGATGAAAAAGATTTAGTTTCTTTAGGGCAGGAAGTGAAAGTAATATTTTCTTGAAAAGAAATTTCAGGGAAAGTATATTCTATATCTGAGGTTGCTGACGCAAATCTTAACTATAAATCAACAATAGTATTTGATTCTGGAACTAGTATAATTTGAAACATAGTATCCGTTCTTATTCCTATTTCAACATGACAAACCCTCATTCCTATTAATATTATTGAGACTCAATGAGATGATATATGAAGAGTAAAAGTTTTATCATGAAGCACGGTAGCTACAGTCAGAATTAGGATGGGAGAAGTGTTTGGAGAGTATATTGAGCTTGTTTCATGTGCCCAGCCTTGCGAAGAACTTAATATTATTACAAATGATATATCAAACTATGACGAAAATAAATTTAATATAGTAGAAAAATAATATATGAAAAAATTAGAAACGTGATTTTTCACTTTTTGGATAGAAAATTATAAGGTATCGTTTCTTTTCCTTTTTTTAATAGTGATTGCAGGTACTTTATCGATGCTTCAGATTCCTAAAGAATCGAGTCCTGATATTGAATTTGGTATTATATCAATCAATACTCCGTATTCAGGTGTTAATCCTGGTGATATTGATAGTTTAATAACTGAAAAAATTGAAAAAGAGATCAAAGATATTGAGGGAATCAGTAAAATAACTTCTAGCTCTGTCATCTGACTTAGCTCTGTAACAGTAGAATTAGTAAATGGAGTGGTAGTTCGTGATGTGATGACAGATATAAAAGATAGTATAGATACACTTTCATTTCCAAGTGATGTAGATGATAGTATTGTAAGAGAAATTTCTACAAGTAATGAACTTTTATTTGAGGCACTTATATATAGTGACACTGAGCTTGATAATTTTACTCTCAATACGCGAGCAAGAATTATACAAAATGCGCTTGAGTGAACATCTTGAATATCAGAAATTAATATTGGTTCGGCTCAATCTTCATCTGATGTGAGTGACTTTGATATAAAAGTACTAATATGAAAAGAAAAGCTTGAATTACTATGACTGAGCGTCTCATGAATATCTAATATACTCCGTGCTTATAATAAAAATACCCCTCTTTGAAATTATGAAGTAGGAAAACTTAACTATGATTTTAGATTTGATGGGGAATTTTCAGATATTGAAGATCTCAAAAATACTATTATTTCATGAAATGGCCCATCTATAATTAGACTTTCTGATATTGCGGAAATTTCGAGAGAATATGATGAAGATGTTATAAGGACACTTTGATTTTACAATGAAACAGGAAAAAGTTATGTCACTCTTGCTTTTAATAAAAGTGCTTGAGATAATATTTTTACGGTTTCAAGTTCTGCAAAACTAGCAATACAAGAATTTTTAGATACGCAGCCATGATTTTCTGATATGAAAGTTGAGTATTCTCAAGATCTTGGAGAAACTATTATTGAGGACTACAAAAACCTTGGTACAACTGCAATTCAGACTATTATTCTCGTATTTCTTACAATATTTGTTTTTGTAGGGTTTAGGGAATCAATGATAGCAAGTATTCTCCTGCCACTCGCATTTTTCATAACTTTTATAGTTCTAAATACTTTGTGATATACACTCAATTTCCTTACTAATTTCTCTTTAGTATTAACTCTGGGTATTGCTATTGATACTATAATTGTAATTATTGAGTGAGCAGCTGAAAGACAAAAATTATGATATAGTAGAAAAAATGCTGTCATTATTGCTGTGAGAGATTTGAAATCTCCACTCATTAGTGGAACAGCGACAACGCTCGTAGCATTTCTCCCTATGATATTTCTTCCATGAATCATCTGAAAATTTTTGGCATACATACCTATAACAGTTTTTATTACTCTATTAGCAGCTCTAATATTGTCATTAACGTTAGCAACTGCGTTATTCTATAAATTATCAAGTAAAAAAACTTCATATCATGAAGATGAAAAATTTGAACAGACATTATCTCGGGAAGAGGCTTTATTTTTAGAAGAGGAGAGAGTTTGAAAAACAAAAGTTTGAGAAGATACTCTCACTTATAGAGATAAATTTTTAGAGTATCTTGGTGGACATTATTATTCTCTATTGTTAAAGTTTTTACATTCAAGAAGAACGAGATTTCTTGCAATAACAGTCCCATTTGTACTGTTAATTCTATCTTTTGTATTTTTATCTCCAAGAATTTGATTTATTTTATTTCCACAATCAGATGTTTGAGTTATCAATATTAATATCGAGTGACAAGTATGATCTAATAAAGAATCATTGAGCCAGTATCTTCCTCTTATAGAAAATCATCTTTCTTCGTATGAAGAGATGAAAGTATACTATGTAACGCTCTCAGGAAATTCTATTTCTGTATATGTAGAGCTTATTGATGCAAATCTTCGAGAGGATAAGTGACTTTGAGATGTATTTACTATAGAAACTCAGATACTAAATTGACTCTCTCCACTTGTTTCAAACTGACTTGTAGTTGAAATAGCCACTCAAGACAATGGACCTCCAGCATGATCTCCTGTGTGAATAAAATTGAACGCAAACGCGTCAAAAGATATTGATGTACTTAAAGAAGTAGCAAATGATTTTAGGTCATTTTTACAAAACATATCAGGAACCAGGAATGTTTCTTTATCCTCTAGTAATAATCCAGGTCAGTTTGTATTTGAATTTGATAGAAATAAACTCTCATTTTCAGGACTTACTCCAGATGATATATTAGGCGAAGTGCGATTTTATTTAGCATGAGTCAATGCTTGATCTATAGCGTCCACTTTTGAGGATAATGATATTATTCTGAGCGTTGCAGAGTTTGATAAGAGTATTGATCCTGTAGAAATAATGAATCTTATTATTACAACGAAAATAGGAGAAATAAGAGTTGGTGATTATGCTAGTTTTGAGTTTCAGCCATGACTTTCATCTATTAACCGAGAAGATGGTAAAATTACTATTGGAGCGAATTCAGACTTAGAGCCTTGAATCCTCCCAACTCAAGTTCAGCCTCAACTTATTGCATTTGCGCAGACATATAATTTTCCTGAATGAATATCCTATACAGCTGGTTGAGAAAATGAAGAAAATTCAGAACTTATTCAATCTACTCTTCAATCATTTTTTATTGCAATATTTCTTATTTTTACAATTTTAGTATTTCAATTTAACTCGTATTCTCAGCCTATTATTATATTGTACTCTGTAATATTAGCACTACTTTGAGTTAATATTGGGTTATTTCTTACTGGAAATCCATATTCTATGACTTTTGCTATTTGATTTATTGCTCTTACTTGAGTAGTAGTAAATGACGCGATTATACTAGTGGATAGAATAAATAGAAATTTAGATAGACTCGTACAAAACGCGTGAGATAAAGTTTTGGAACTGGAAGATTATGTAGAATCACTGGTTGCAGCATGAAAATCTAGACTCCAACCTATTATAGTAACGACACTTACAACATTATTCTGAGTACTCCCACTTGCAACGCAAGATGCATTTTGGGCAGGACTTTGATATACACTCATATTCTGACTTTTCGCTGGTTCATTTATGACACTCTTTATTATACCTGCTTTATATTATAATATTTACCTCAGAAAAAAAATAATAAATCCAGAGATACTATTATGAAAAGATAAAGGAAAAATTTTTAAAAATATCAGAGCCTTCTTTAGTAAAAAAAGAATGATTAAATAAATACTCAGAATTCCTATATAAAAGTGTGTAATATTTTGACAGATATTGATAAGTATGTCATTATATATATAATATTATACTTTTATAGCAGATACATGTTAAAAATAGTAGTAGCTAAATATTATAAGTTTTTCGATGAAACAATCTCTAGTAGTACATTCATAGTACTTATGATTACTTGTCTGATTTTTGCTGCCTGAAGTATGTCACCAACTGTAAATGCGAATAACTATAAATGAAATATTCGTGAAGCTATTCATAGTTCATGAGTAAATACTGTTATAATAGATTGAGTAGAGTACCAATTAAGCTTTACAAAGGTTTCTTGAAAATAAAACTATATACACAAAAAAGACTTACGTATGTAAGTCTTTTGTTATAAAAATTTTATCATAGTACCTCTATCTAGGGGAATTCACATTTTGTTTAATTTTTCTCTACTGAGATTTTCAAGTTCTCACTTCATCATTTGTAGCTCTGAATTTATAAGAGGATTTCATGTTTTAATAAGTATAGTATTTCCTGAAATTTTTACAGATGTAATACTTACATTTCTAGGGTAGAGTTCTTGTATCGTATTAGCAATTACAGAGCGTATCGTAATATCATCTCTTCCAGCTCTTTTGATGGCATTTCCTAAGTCCATAATTTATATTAATACTACAAATTCTCACTTCACTTTTCCTGGGTTTTCTAAAAAATACAATTCTACTTCAGATATTGTTCCTCTCACATACTGCTCAAACTTTTTTGTGAGTTCTCTCCCGATTACTATATGATGTTCTTCTCAAAAATACTTTTTCAAATCTCAAAGTGTTCTCACAATCCTATGTACACTTTCATATATTACTATAGTCTCTGTTTTATTTTCAGAGATTTTTGTAAGAAGGGTTTGTCTTCATTTTTTAATTGGGAGAAACCCTAAATAGAGAAAATGATGAGATGACATTCCAGAAGCTGACAAGGCAGTGATAACCGCACATGCACCAGGAAGCGCTGTAACCTCAATTCACTCAGCCAGCACGTCCTGCATAAGAGAATATCCAGGGTCAGAGATTCCAGGAGTTCCAGCATCAGAGATAAGCGCTATATCTTTTCACTCTTTCAGCAGAGAAATAATTTTATCAGATTTGTATTTTCCAGAGTGTGAATGGTATGATATCTTTGTTGCCTGTATATCATAATGCTTGAGAAGAATTCCACTTGTTCTTGTATCCTCACACGCTACAATATCAACCTCCTTTAAAATACGCACAGCGCGGTAGGTGATATCCTCAAGGTTTCAAATAGGAGTAGGGACGATGTAGAGCATAAAAAATATCTGTAAGTAATTACAGATATTATAGTTATATATTTTATGAGTACAATTAAATATTAAAACACATAAAAGTAGTTTTTGATATATATTTATGTTATGATAGTAATGCATTTTATAAAAAGGAGAAAAAAATGCGGAAATTAATTTTGTTGGGTATGTTGATGATGTTTTCGGCTTGTTCGCAAGCCGAAAAGTCATTTAATTATGAAGATGTTGAGAGTTGGGATCCCAAACTCAACATGCAAGTGGAGACTTGCTATGTAAACGAAGGAGTTACCAATCAAGGTAATTTCTGTCGTTGGAACCCAACATAAAAGAGAGATAGAAATAATTGCTGCGAAACAGTTGATTATTTCTTCACTATAGATATCGGAAGTTATTTCTGATATTGAAAACAAAGCCAGCCCTCTAAATAAGGGCTGGTTTTTCTTAATTGAACATTATTTCATCTTCGCGAGCTTATCTATTTTATCTCAAATAGCTTTGAAGTCGTATTGGATGTTTGTGACTACTTTTTCGTTTTCCTTTTTGTAGAGTTCTAGTTTTTTATCTGCTTCTGTTTTTAGGTCGTTTATTTTTGAATCAAATTTGTTTTCAATGTTTTTTATTAAGTCTCCTTGTTTATTGAGGAGTTGCGATTTTAGTTCATAGACTTCTTTTTCTAATTTTTTACTCTTCATATCTGAGAAGGCTCATTTGAAATTAAATCCAATCCATAAGAGTAGAATATAGAGTACAAAAAATAAAGTCATAAAAATAACAACCGGAAGCTGAAAACTTGTGAGCCAAAAAAAGTTTATTTCAGTACTGGCTGAAAAAATACTAAGATTTATGAGAAGGAGAAGCAGAAAGGCTAAGGCAGGAATGAGAAGTAAGAGTTTCATAGAGACCGTATTAAAAAATTAAATATCTGTTTTTTGTGATGCGCTGAGCGTGTGGAGTATACAGTTTGTGTCTGTAAAGTTTCAAATAATGATATCTCTTGCTGAAATAGTATCAGCTCTAGAGAGTCTTCAGCTATGCCTTTTATCTGTCAATGCGTGAGAGTATATAACACACTCTAATTGTAGTAAGAATGATTTACTGAGCAAGAGATGTCATAAATAAGCTCTTGACTTTATGTAGTTAGCAAATTCTAATACATAGGGAGTGAGTGGCTTTCATTTTACAATTAAATCTAAACTTTGATAGAGTCTTCAAAGGGAGAAAGTAAATTTTTTTTCTACAATTAATCGCAGAGATTTTTCGAGTGGATTATTGATATATTTTGGAGAGATAGAATTTTTTGATATATACTTTCTAAATCATTTGGTGATATATAATTCAATCATTTGATCAAGTATTTTTCCATATGATATGAGTACAGAAATTCCATCAAAGTCTTCTCATGATAATAAATGTTCAAATATTATTTCTGCAGAAATAATATTTTCTACTCCATTGTTTGGAAAATTACTCAGCGACTCAGGGGGGAAGAAAGTATATATTTTTTGCTCTATATCATCTCGAATAGCTCATTTATTTTGAATACTATTTTGAGCTCATAGAATCTCAGATTGCATCCATTTTTGTGCAACTTCTAGTTTATGTTTGAGGAGTAGATTTTCCTGCTCAAGAGAGTGATTTATATTGTCCACTATTGGTTTTAGTTTATATTACTGTATTAACGATACTGTCTACATTACTCAAATTCTATATTCTATTTCTTTACTTACAAAAGCTTGATCACGTCAATACTTTAATCGAGACAGTTCTATAAGCGCTTTTGCTATTTTTGGATCACCGGATTCCAGGTATGGGTTTGTTGGGACAATTGAGAAGGGGGTCGTTGGTTGAGTATCAACTGCGAGCTTCATAACTCATTTGAATTTATCCATATTGATGAGGTCCGCATCTGAGAATGTTGGTTGAAAATACTTAGCCATAAATTCTCCATCTTCTGGACCAACTTTATAACTCATGACCGATCATACATTCCCAAAGATTGCTTGCTTGAGATTGAGGGATGATTTTGTGAGTGCGTTTGATTGTTCTAATTGACCGAGATATTGATGGGCAAGCACTAATCCTAATCGATATTTACGAGCCTCAGAAAGTATCGATTCTATAGAGGGAGTTACGTAGTTTTGAAACTCATCAATATAGAGGAAAAAGTCTTGTCGTTCAGATTTTTCTATTCTTTGCCTTTGCATTGCAGCAGCCTGTATCTTACTTACGACTATCATACCAAGAAGTTGTGAGTTGAGATCTCAAATCAGCCCCTTAGAGAGATTAAGAAGTAGTATCTTATTACTTTGCATGCACTCAGCAATATCAAAACTACTCTTGGTTTGACCGATAATATTACGCATCATCTTATTGGTAATAAACCCTGAAAACTTTGCTGCAAAGTATGGTATTATTTCTTTCTTTTCCCTGTCTCACATCATTGCAAAAGTCTTTTCCCACCAAGCTTTTACTATTGGATTTTTTACATTTCTTACATGATCTTTTTGAAAATCATCATCTGTAAAAAGTCTGATAATATCTGTAAGTGCTCCACCTTGTGGATATTCCATAAGAGTAAGGCATCCATTGAGAAAATAATCCTGAAGACGAGGACCAAATATTTCGTTTCAAAATAATTTTATCATCATATTATTCGCGTCCTGGGCTACCATATCTCGCTCTTCTGGTTTTGCCTCAAGGAGATTTAGTCCAATAGGCCTCGCTTCATCTGATGGATCAAATACGATAACATCATCAGCTCGTTCACGAGGAATAAATGGAAGAAGGTCTTTTACTAGATCACCATGTGGATCCATAATAGCTAAACCAGTTCCATTGGTAAAATCTTGTCGAGCCATAGACATCATGGTAGATGTCTTACCAGTACCTGTTTGTCCTATAATATAAAAATGCCTAAATCTATCTTCTGTTTTAATTCTAATCTCTTTTTTGATTCCTCGGTGATAATTTTCTCATAAGAGAAGTCATTCTTTTGGAACATTATTTGGAGCTCTCACTACTTTAAAGTTTTGCCATTTTATTTCTGGAGTTTCATTATATCTAATATGAGGAAAGTGAAATAGTGATGCAAGCTCCTCAGTGTTGAGAATCATTTTTTTGAGCCAAAAAGGTCTTGTGAAATATCTATAGATATAGTTTTTAATAAGAGTCTTTTCTAAGTGATTATGAGTGAAGGAAAACTTATTTAAGTCTGGATAAGAAAATTGAGAAAAACTAGAAATAATATTCGTCAGCTCCATATTTGTATCTGCCTTTGAATTTCATGTTGTGATAACTCTTATAATGACTTGATACCCTGTCTTATCATCTTTTTCATCTACCGTTTTTGCTCGTTCTTGCGTGAGAGCTGATGAATTATTATCTGGACTAGATTTTTCTTCATCTCATGAAGATAAGAAAATAGAAAATAATCAGACTAATATTTTAAAGGGATTCAGCGTAAAACTAGAAGACTTTGCTTGTATCATTTTCGTTGAAATCTTTGTAGACTTTCATTGCCAATCGTCTGCAATGGGTTTGAGGAGGATTTGTATTACAGCTGACTGTTCTTCTTCGAGTTTAGAGAATGCATTGGTAATATTGTTTATAGGATCTGACTCTAGTTTTTGATAGGTTTTAATTGGATAGGCAAAGTTTTTTGCTGTATTTACATAAGCCGTAGAAAATGCTTTTCTATCTTCAAATATATTCACTTCCTTTGTTTCTTCTATAATAGCATCTGGATAAAAACCATTAATTTGTTTTTCTAGTAGTTTCTTATAATCACGCGCGCAGGTTACATAAAATAAGATTTCTCTCTCATGCGCAATATATTCAAAACTCATAGTGTCTTGGCCAAGTATTTTTTTGAGTAACCTTGATGAATGAGTTGATTTTAGAGAAGAAAGGAGCTGCTCCATTAGGGATACCATCTCTTTAAAATCTTTGGTTGTTTCTTTTTTACTATCGAGATCTGATTCTTTTTTTGGAAGGGTAACACGCAGAAAAACAGTTTTAAGGGTACGTTTGTAGTTTGCCCTTTTTCTCAGTAAAAAAATATTCCCACTTATAAAAAGGAAAATAATAACAGAGCTGAGGACAAGGGTTTCAAACATATCAATTATCTAAGGGTAATCTCATAAAGTATATCATAAATAGTATGAAAAAAAAATTATTCCCCTATTTTTCCATTTTTTTTAAAAAAGTTTTTTCTATAGAACATTTTCTATATAGTATCTTCTGTACATTATTTTTGTAAATATTTTCTATGAAAAGACTCTCCCTGTTCATCCTTACTACTATGCTCTTCCTCCAGATCACTCCTGCTTTGGCAGCCAGTACAATTTTAGGAACTACAGGAACACAGCCTATTTCCATCACCATTGATACTGCCGGGAATATCTATACCGCAAACGCTGGCTCAAACAACATCAGCAAAATCACCCCAGCCGGCGTCTCCACTATCTTCGCAACCACAGAGTCCGTTCCATATGGTCTCACCATTGATACTGCCGGGAATATCTATACACCAAACTTTAGCTCAAACAACGTCAGTATAATCACCCCAGCCGGCGTCTCTAGTATCCTCGGACCTATCGGAGCTGCAGGAAACAATCCAATTGGTATCACCATTGATACTGCGGGAAACATCTAT